>NZ_PSWJ01000001.1:0-374612 GCF_002932775.1 Rathayibacter sp. AY1B8
CCCCCCGCCCCCTCGCCTCCGGGCTGATCGCGCTCGTCGCGACCGGTGCCCTGCTCTTCGGCGCGACCCCGGCCCTCGCCGCGGAGAACCCGCAGAAGCCCCTGTCCTCCTCCGAGGAGGCGCCGACCGGCCTCGCTCCCGCGAGCGAGTCGCCCGAGGCCGCCCAGCAGACCGCCCGCGCGGCCGTCAGCTACTACAACGCCCTCGTCGGCGGCGAGGAGCTGGCCGCCGGACAGCGGATCGTCTCGGGCACGAACGGCTACTCGTTCCGGATGCAGACCGACGGCAACGCGGTGGTCTACGACCCGCAGGGCCGCCCCACCTTCGCGACGAACACCCAGGGCCGCGGCGACCACCTGGTCATGCAGACCGACGGCAACATGGTCGTCTACTCCGCCAAGGGCGGCCCCGTGTGGAGCACGAACACGATCAACGAAGCGGGCGCCTCGGTGATCATGCAGCCCGACGGCAACCTCGTCGTCTACCGCGAGAACGGCTCGCCCGCCTGGGCGAGCAGCGTCCGCCGCGTCATCGCCGAGCCGGTGACCGACACGCTGTTCACGGAGCAGACCCTCCGCCCCGTCCACCAGCTCACCTCCGCCGACGGCCGCTCCAGCGCCGTCATGCAGAACGACGGCAACTTCGTCGGCTACGGCCCCCAGGGCGCCGTCTGGGGCACCGGCACCGGCGGCTCCGGCAACCGCATCACCATGCAGAAGGACGGCAACGCCGTCATCTACGGCTCCGACGGCTCCGTCAAGTGGTTCTCGGGCACGCGCGGCAAGGACCTCCGCCTGGGCATCAACAACGCCGGCTCGCTGATCATCGTGAACCCGTCCGACGACGTGATCTGGACCAGCCAGGCCGCCTTCCCCTCGACCACCCTCTACGCGGCGAACTCGCTCGAGGCGGGCAGCTTCCTCCGCTCCGCGAACGGCGTCTACCGAGCGGTGATGCAGGCGGACGGCAACTTCGTCGTCTACGGCAAGAACGGCCCGATCTGGGCGTCGAAGACCACCCGCGCAGGCGGCTTCTTCGCCCTCGACACCAGCGGGCAGATCGCCGTGGGCACCGAGACGACGAGCGGATGGTCGGTCGTCCCGCCCGCCGCGTCGGTCGGCCCCTACAAGCTCGTCATGCAGGACGACGGCAACCTCGTCGAGTACGACAGCCGCCGCGCGGTCTGGGCCAGCCGCGGCTGACGCCCCTCCGCCACGACGCCCCCTGGTCCCCGGACCGGGGGGCGTCGTCGTCTCCCCCGCCGTGGGGCGATTCCCCCGACCCCGCCGCCCTCCCCGACAGGACTCCTGCGATGACGCACCTCCCCTCCGGCCGCTCCCTGACCGCCTCCCTCGCGGCGCTCGCCGCCACGGGCGCGCTCCTGCTGGGCTCGCTGCCCGCCGCCGCGGTCGAGGCCCCGCCCTCGGCGTCCTCCGCCGTCGCCTCCGCCGCGGTCCTCCGTGCCGGCGAGCAGCTCGCGCGCGGCGAGCGCCTGGTGTCCCCCGACGGCGCCTCCTCCCTCGTGATGCAGACCGACGGCAACGCCGTGGTCTACGCCGCCGGCGGCCGTCCCACCTGGGCCTCGGGCACGCAGGGGCGCGGCGACAGCCTGCGGATGCAGGACGACGGCAACCTCGTCGTGTACGCCGCGGACGGGCGCCCGGTCTGGGCGAGCGGCACGGTGGCCGACCCGGGCGGCGAGCTGCGGATGCAGGACGACGGCAATCTCGTGATCTACCGCCGCAGCGGCTCGGCGGCCTGGGCCAGCAGCATCGGCGGCCGGATCGACGAGCCGCGCACCGACACCCTCCGCCGCGGCAGCACCCTCTACGCGGGGAACCGGCTCGCCACCCAGGGAGGCACCACGGCGGTGATGCAGGAGGACGGCAACCTCGTCGTCTACGGGCAGGGCGGGGCTCTCTGGGCGAGCGGCACCCGCGGCCGGGGCAACGTCCTCCGGATGCAGGACGACGGGAACGCCGTGGTCTACACCGCGGACGGCGCGCCCCTGTGGGCCTCGGACACGTCCGGCGAGCCGGGCGCCACGATGGTCCTCCGCGAGGGCGATCTCCGGATCGCGGACGACTCCGGCGTCCTCTGGAGCAGTGCCGCGCTCGTCGTGCGCGACTCGCTCTCCCCGAGCGGCCTCGTCGTCGCGGGCACGCGGCTGACCTCGGCGAGCGGGCAGTGGCGGGCCGAGATGCAGCGCGACGGCAACTTCGTCGTCTACGGGCCGAACGGCGCGGACTGGGCGACGAACACCTCCTCCGCCTCCGGTGCCGCCTTCTCGATGAGCTCCGAGGGCCGGCTCGACGTGGCCGACTCCCGGATCCTCTGGCTGCGGTTCCCGAGGATCTCCTTCGGTATCGGCCAGACCGGCGTCGTCGCGCCCTACCGCCTCGTGCTGCAGGACGACGGCCGCCTCGTCGAGTACGACGGCATCGGACGGGCCGTCTGGGCCAGCCGGGGCTGACGCGCGACGCATGATGGAGGGGTGAGCGACCCCGGCGACTTCATCCGCTCGGCCCTGGAGTACGAGGGCGACGTCTGGCGCGCGCAGGACGTGCGCGAGCGCCTGGGAGCAGGGCTCGACTCGACGGGCGCCTCGGTCGGGGCGGTCCGCGGCACCGTCCGCGACGCGCTGAGGAAGTTTCGCTCGCTCGAGCACGACGACGTGACAGCCCTCTCCTCCGAGCTGTGGGAGCCGGCGGTGTTCGAGCCGCGGCTGGCGGCCGTCGTGCTGCTGCAGTCCCGAGCCGAGTGGCTGCGCGGCTCCGACCTCACCCGGCTCGAGGGCTTCGTCCGCGACTCCCGCGTGGACGAGCTGAGCGACCCGCTGGCCCGCGACGTCGTCGCTCCGCTCCTGGCAGGGCTGCGTGGTGCGGCGCGGACCCGGGCGGACGCGGTCCTCGACCGCTGGGAGGCGGAGGGCGGGCGCCTGGCGCGCGCGGCCTCCCTGGCGCGGGCCTCGGTCCCGACGGAGCACGGCTGAACGGCCGCTCGGACCGACCGCCCCGCGGAGCCGGACGCCTGCTCAGGCGGCCCGGTACTCCTGAGCCGCCGTGCCGTCCGCCACCCGGATCCGCGTGTCGAACTCCAGGCCCGGATCGACCCGGTGCGCGATCAGGACCACCGTCCGCCCCTCGGCGGCGCGGAGCAGATCCCCGAGCAGGGCGTCGGCCACGGGAGCGTCCACCGACGCCGTCGGCTCGTCCAGCACCAGGACGCGGAAATCGGCAAGAAGTGCACGTGCGAGGGCGATCCGCTGAGCCTGGCCGCCCGAGACGAGCGAGCCCCGCTCCCCCACCCGCGCGTCGAGCCCGCCGCGTGCAGCGACCCAGGGCCCGAGCCCGACCCGCTCCAGCACCGCCTCGAGCACGGCGGCGTCGGCCTCGGGCCGCGCGAAGAGGAGGTTCTGCCGGATCGTGTCGTCGAAGAGGTACGGCTGCTGCTCCACGAGCCCGACCCGCTTCCGCACCTCCGCCTGGGGCAGCGTGCGCGCCTCGACCCCGCCCAGGAGGTAGCTGCCGGAGTGGTCGAGGAAGCGCACCAGAGCGTGCGCGAGCGTCGTCTTCCCGGACCCACTGCCGCCGGTGACGAGCACGCGGGCGCCCTCCGGCAGGTCGAGCGAGACGCCGCGCAGCGCGGGCGTGTGCGCGCCGGGCCAGCTCACCGACAGGTCGCGCAGGACGATGCCGGCGCCCCGGGGAGCCGGGGCGTCCGGGTCCACGTCCGCGTCGGTCGCGAGCGCCGGCGACGCCGCCTCGGCGTCCAGATCAGCCAGGCGCTGAGCGCTCGAGAGCGCGGTGCGTGCCGCCTGCACGGCGAGCGGCGCGGCGGCGGCGACCTCGAACACCGCGAGCGGCACGAGCGCGACGACTCCCAGCGCCGGACCGCCGAGGTCGCCGATCACCGGGATCCCGAGCGCGAGGCCCGCCCAGACCGCACCACCCGAGCAGAGGGCGAGGACGGCCGCGGCCAGTCCGGCGGAGGCCCCCCGTCGACGCGCCGCCCGGGCGAGCGACTCCTCCGCGCGTGCCACGTCCGCCAGAGCGTCACCCGCGGCATCGAAGGCGATGAGCACGTCGAGGCGGGTGACCAGCAGGTTGAGGCGCTCGGCGAGCTCCCCGCGCAGCGGCGCCAGCTCGCGGTCCGCCTGCGCGGAGAGCCGGCCGGCGCCCAGGGCCCCACCGGCGAAGGCGAGGACCAGCAGCGCCAGCAGCACGGCGCCCATCGCCGGCAGTAGCAGCCAGACGCCGACCACGGAGACCGCAGCGACCAGCGCCGCGACGACCAGCGGCTGCACGACGCGCAGCGGCACGTCCTGCTGGGCGTCGACGTCCGCCACCACCCGGGAGACCAGGTCGCCACGGCGCACGCGGCCCAGCCCGTCCGGCGCGACCGGCACCAGGCGCTCGTAGACGCCCGCCCGGAGCTCCGCGAGCGCGCGGAAGGCGGCGTCGTGGCCGGTCAGCCGCTCGAGGTAGCGGAAGAAGGCCCGCGCCAGCGCGAAGGCCCGCACGCCCACGACGGCCATGGAGAGGAACAGGATCGGCGGCTGCTCGGCCGCGCGGACGATCAGCCAGGCGGAGCAGGCCAGCAGCGCCACGACGGCGGAGGAGGAGAGCAGCCCGAAGGACAGACCCGGCAGGAAGCGGCGCGGCCCGGGCATCGCGGCGCGGAGGACGTCGGAGCGGTTCACCTCGCGACCGCCTCCGCCGGCGCCAGGGCGATCACGGCGTCGGCCGCCGCGACGGTCGCGGGCCGGTGGCTGGCGACGACGACGATCGTCCCGCTCTCCGCCAGCGACCTGAGTCCGGCGAGCAGCGCCCGCTCGGACTCGTCGTCGAGGGCGGCGGTCGGCTCGTCCAGGGCCAGCACCGCGCTCCCGCGCTCGAGCAGGCGGTGCACGGCGCGGGCGACGGCGACGCGGGCGCTCTGCCCGCCCGAGAGGCCCGTCCCCTCGGCGTCGAGCCGGCGCTCGGGGTCCACGTCGACCGCGGCGATCGCCAGGGCCCGCCGCACGCGCTCGGGGTCCGGCGAGAGTGCTCCGAGCCCGACGGCGGAGGCGACGCTCCCCGGGAGCAGGTCGGGCCGCTGGCCCGCCCAGGCGAGCGTCGACCGCAGATCCGCGACCGGCGACCCGCCGAGCAGCAGCGTGCCCGAGAAGGGCACGAAGCCCGCGAGCGCGGCGAGCAGCGTCGACTTCCCGGACCCGCTGGGCCCGGTCACCACGGTGATCGACCCGACGGGGAACACCGCGTCGACAGGAGCGAGCGCCCGCCCGCGTCCGTCGTCGACCGCGAGACCCCGCAGCTCGAGCGCCCCCGTCGCCGCCGGAGCCGTCCCGCGAGCGGGCAGCGCCGCCGCGCGCTCGAGGACGGCGAAGGCGCGGTCCGCCGCCTGCACCCCGTCGGCCGCCGCATGGAACTCGGCACCGACCTGGCGCACCGGCAGGAACACGTCCGGCGCCAGTACCAGGACGAACAGCCCGACGGCCAGCCCCAGCGAGCCGTCGACGAGCCGCAGCCCGACCGAGACGGCGACCAGTGCGACCGAGAGCGAGCCGGCGAGCTCCAGCACGAAGCCGCTGACGAAGGTCACCCGCAGCACCTTCATCGTGTGCACGCGGTAGTCCTCGGTCAGCGCGCGGATCCGCGTCGCCTGCCGCTCGGCCCGCCCGAAGATCTTGAGCGTCGCGAGTCCGCCGACGGTGTCGACGAAGCCGGACGCGAGCGCCTGCAGCCGCTCCCACTGCCGCGCCTGCACGGCCTGGGTCGCCCAGCCGATCAGCACCATGAACACCGGGATGAGCGGCAGGGTCACCACCAGGAACACCGCGCTGAGCGGATCGGCGAGGAAGACCACGAGTGTCAGGAGCGGCGTCGCCACCGCGGTGGCGATCAGCTGCGGGAGGTAGCGGGCGAAGTAGCCGTCGAGGGAGTCCAGTCCGCCGCCCAGCAGCGCGACGACCCCGCCCGAGCCCCCTTCGGAGCGGCCCGCCGGGCCGAGCTCGACCAGTGCGGCGAGGACCGCCTGCCGCAGCTGCGCCTTCGCTCCTGCTCCTCCGCGCACAGCGTTCACCTCGGTCGCCCAGGCGAGAGCCGCCCGCGCCGCGACGACCGCGAGCAGGGCGGCCAGCAGCGGCGCGAGATCATCGGCGCTCCTCCCGTCGACCGCACCGGCCACCAGCTGCGCCACGAGCCACGCGAAGGCGACGATCGCCAGGGTCCTCGCCAGCGCGAGCACCCCGCCGAGCAGGAGGAACACGCGGGCCGCCCGGGCGTAGCGGAGCAGGCGCGGATCGAGGGGCTTCACGTCAGTGGGCGTCGACCGGGATGTGCGCGCGGCTGATGCGCTTGCGGAAGATCCAGTAGGTCCAGGCCTGGTAGCCGACGATGAGCGGCACGAACACCAGGGCGGTCCAACTCATGACCGTCAGCGTATAGGGCGTGCTGGAGGCGTTCTCGATCGTCAGCCCGTAGGCGGGGACGTTCGAGGCCGGCATCACCGCGGGGAACAGCGTCGCGAAGAGGGCGAGCACGGCGAGCGCGATGGTGCCGGCCAGCAGCGCGAAGGCGCGTCCCTCCCGGCCCCGCGTGATCGCGAGCCAGCCGCCGACGAGGGTCGCGGCCGCGCCCGCCGAGAGCGCCCAGGAGGCGGTGCTCCCCTGGCCGAGGTTGGTCCAGGCCAGGAAGACCGCGGCGACGACCACGGTGAGCAGCCCCGCACGGGTCGCCAGGCGGCGCGCACGCTCGCGGATCTCCCCCTCCGTCTTCAGGGCGACGAAGACGACTCCGTGCGTGAAGAAGAGCAGGAGGGTCGTCGCTCCGCCCAGCAGGGCGTAGGGGTTCAGCAGGTCCAGGACGGTGCCGGTGAAGTTGTGGTCGGCGTCCATCGGGACGCCCTGCACGATGTTCGCGAAGGCCACGCCCCAGAGGAAGGCGGGCACCGCGGAGCCGACGACGATCATCGTGTCGAAGCGCCGCTTCCACTGCGCCTCCGGACGCTGGTGACGGTACTCGAACGAGACGCCGCGGGCGATCAGCGCGAGCAGGATGAGCAGAAGCGGCAGGTAGAACCCGCTGAAGAGCGTGGCGTACCACTCCGGGAACGCGGCGAACAGGGCGGCGCCGGCGACGATCACCCACGTCTCGTTGAGGTCCCACACCGGGCCGATCGTGTTGATCAGCACGCGGCGGTCGGTGTCGTCGCGCCCGAGGAACGGGAGCGACATGCCGACGCCGAAGTCGAACCCGTCGAGGACGAAGTAGCCGATGAAGAAGAACGCGACGATCCAGAACCAGAGAACGGCGAGATCCATGAGGGGTGCCTCCTAGTAGACGGTGCCGACGAGCTGCGGGCGACCGCTTTCCTCGTCGACATCGGGAGCGTCGTCGGGGCCGGCCTGCGCGGCCCGCTTGATCAGGCGGAACTCGACCACGGCGAGCGTGCCGTAGATCGCGGTGAAGGCGAGCAGCGAGATCAGGACCTCGAGGCCGCTCACTCCGGGCGAGACTCCGTCGGCGGTCTTCAGCAGTCCGAACACGAGCCACGGCTGGCGGCCCATCTCGGTGAAGACCCAGCCCACGATCATCGCCATCAGCGGCAGCGGGGCGGCCCAGATCGCGACCTTCCACATCCACTGCTTCGGCTCGCGGCCCTTCCGGGTGAACCAGAGGCCGGCCGCGGCCACGCCGATGGCCAGGACGCCGAGCGCCATCATCCAGCGGAACGACCAGTAGGTGACCCAGATGATCGGCGTGTAGTCGCCGGGTCCGTAGACCTGGGTGTACTGGGCCTGGAGGTCGTTGATGCCCTCGACCGTGCCGGTGAAGATGTGCGTCGAGAGGAAGGAGAGCAGGTAGGGGATGCGGATCGAGAACAGCTCGCTCGAGCCGTCCGGCGTGCCCCAGGTGAAGACGGAGAAGGAGGCGTCGACGCCTGTGGAGGTCCTGTAGAGCGCCTCCGCGGCCGCCATCTTCATCGGCTGCGTGTCGACCATCGCGAGGCCCAGCGAGTCGCCGGTGAACAGGGTCAGGCCGCCGCTGACGAGCATCATCCAGGCGCCGAACCTCAGCGCGGGGCGCATGGTCTCGAGGTGCTGGTTCCGGGAGAGGTGGTAGGCCGCGACGCTGATGATGACGGCGGCCGAGACCATGAAGCAGGCGAAGATCGTGTGCGGGAACGCGGCGAGAGCGACCTTGTTGGTGAGGAGCGCCCAGATGTCGGTGAGCTCCGCGCGGCCCTTGGTCTCGTTGATGCGGAAGCCGACCGGGTTCTGCATGAACGCGTTCGCGGCGATGATGAAGTAGGCCGAGAGCGTGGTGCCGAGCGTGGTCAGCCAGATGGTGGCCAGGTGCAGCTTCTCGGGCAGCTTGTCCCAGCCGAAGATCCAGAGGCCGATGAAGGTCGCCTCGAGGAAGAAGGCGAGCAGGCCCTCGAACGCCAGCGGGGCCCCGAAGACGTCGCCGACGAAGCGGGAGTAGTCGCTCCAGTTCATCCCGAACTGGAACTCCTGGACGATCCCGGTCACGACGCCCATCGCGAAGTTGATCAGGAAGAGCTTCCCGAAGAACTTCGTCAGCTGCAGGTAGTGCACCTTCCCGGTGCGCACCCAGCAGGTCTGGAAGATCGCGACGGTGAGCGCCATGCCGATCGTGAGCGGCACGAACAGGAAGTGGTAGATCGTCGTCAGACCGAACTGCCATCTCGACAGCAGGAGCGGGTCCAGGAGTTCGTTCACAGCTCCGAGAGTAGGTCGGCGGAAGGGGTCCGACGGCCTCCGATCCCAGTACTGGGGCGGATGTGCGGCCTTCCGCGAGCTCCTGGCGGCACCCTTTCCGGGGTGGCCCCGGACGCCCCTCCGAGCGCTCCAGCCGACCGGTCGCTCGACGTCGAGACAGTCCCTCTCGACGTCGAGGGAGTCCCCCGCGCGGCGACTGCCGAGCGGGGCTCGCCTCCGTCGGACCCGCCGCCGGCGACCTCTCGACGCCGAGCGATCAGGCGGGCGACGGAGCGCTGAGACTTCCTCTCACGGGCCTTCAGCGGATTCCCAGGCGCACATCCGCGAGATCGGCTCTGGGAATCCGTTCACTGCGCGACGCCATCGACGGACTCGCCCGGTGAAGAGACTCCCGGAGCCGATGCCGATGTGCCGTCGGCGGGCGCCCCGCGGTCAGCCGGCGTCGACGCGCGAGCGGGAGCCGGAGAACCAGGCGGGCGCCTGGAAGCCGTACTTCAGCACGGGCAGGTCGCGGGTGAGGCGCCAGTAACCCAGCGCCGCCGCGACGCCGATCCCGCAGACCAGGAGCGGCGCGACCGGTCCGATGACGTCGAGCCAGCGCTCTCCGTCGAAGAGCAGCAGGGCACTCGTGGCGAGCGAGACGAAGAGGACGTGCACCACGTACACCGGGAGCGTGTTGCGGCCGATGAAGGTGATCCAGCCCGCGCCGCGCCGGTTCGAGAGGAAGCGGGCGACCACGAGCCCGGCGAGGACCGCCAGCACGCTCACCAGGACCAGCCCGATCGTCAGCAGCGGGAAGCGGGCGCGGACGGCGAGGATCACGCCGGCGAGCACGAGGAACAGCACGCCGAAGCCGACTCCGCTGAGGATCCCGCGGCGCTCCACGAACGCGATCACCGCGTTCCGCAGGTAGAGGCCGAGCAGGAAGAACATCAGGTAGCGGGCCATGCCGTCCCAGGCGATGTTCCCGGTGCCCTCGGAGGTGCTGGAGCGGACGGCGTACCAGACCACGGCGATCGCGGTCGCGATGCCGATCTGCACCCGCCAGTCGATCCGGCCTTGCGCGAGCTTGGCGGCCACGAAGAAGATCGTGAGCGCGTAGAGGAACCAGAGCCCGTTGTGCGGCATCACCGGCTGGAGGAGCAGCGCGAGCGGGTCGGACTCGTCGGTGCCGCCCGGGTTGGGCACCACCAGGAAGAAGAGGAACCGCACCACGGACCAGAGCAGGAAGGCCCAGACCAGCAGGCTCAGCCGCGAACGCCAGAGCTCCGGCCACGACCGGGTGAGCACGGAGCCGGCGAACAGCCCCGAGGCGAGGAAGAACAGCGGCATCCGGAAGGTGATGAGGAGGAGGTTGATCTCGTTCCACGAGTCGGGGGCGATCCCGGCCGTCGTGGTCCACTGTACGGAGTGGGCCAGGGCGACCAGGATGATCGCGATGCCCTTCGCCGTGTCCACCCAGGTGATGCGTGCGCGTGCCATGAGTCCTCGTCGTGATCGTCCATCGGAAGTCGGCCGGCGGCGACGATGACGATGGCGATGTGCAAGTGTTGCACGGCTGTGCATCCTCTGTGATGTTCTGCGCGGATTCGATCACGGCGATCCGGTGACGGAGAGACGGCCACCGGGTGCGCGGGTCCTCGGACGGCCTCCTCGTGGACGACGCGCCCCCGCCGATGCCCGAGGATCGAGCCATGACTCGAGCGACGCCCTCCGGCTCCGCCCCCGGCCCCCGCCGCATCCGCCTCCGCCTCCTGGTCGCGCTGCTGGTGCTCGCGCTGGTCCTCGCCGGCGCGGGCATCGCCCTCTCGCTCGCCTCGCGGAGCGGAGGCGCGGGCGCTCCGGCCGCGAGCTCCCCCGACCCCGGCCCGACCTCCTCCGTCGACATGGCCGAGCGCGTCGCCGGTCTCGAGAAGCGCTTCGCCGCCGGGTTCCCGCAGCACAGCATCGTCCTCACGGGCAGCTCCACGATCGGCCGCTGGACGACCTCCAAGGAGGACCTGCGCCCGCTCGAGACCTACAACATCGGGATCGGCGGCACGACCGTCGCCGATCACCTCGCGTGGCTGGACCGCATGGTCGCCCCCTTCGATCCCCGCGCCGTGATCGTGTACGTGGGAGCGAACGACATCAGCGGCGAGGAGGGCTCGCGCACCGGCGCCCAGACCGCCGGCGCCGTCGTCGAGTACCTCCAGCGCGTGGAGGAGGTCGCCCCCGACGCCGAGCTGTTCTACGTCGAGATCGCGGAGACGCCCGCCCGCGCCTCCGTCGGCGCCGAGGTCCGCGCCGCCAACACCGCGGTCAGCGCCTACGCCGAGACGGACGACCGCGTCACCTTCGTCCCCACCGCCGACGCGCTCGTCACCTCCGACGGCTCTGTCGACCCCTCCCTCTTCGTCGACGACGGCCTGCACTTCGACGAGGCCGGCTACGCCCGGTTCTCGGAGGCGGTCCGCGCGGTGGTCCTGCCCGCTCTGGAGTGAGCCGGCGGGCCGCCGCACAGCAGCCCCGCGCGACGTGAGCGGCCCGGGGACACAGGGTCCGGAGCCCCCAGTGTTGACCCTGAAGGGGGACACGGCCCCTCCGTCGCGCGCGCCTATCCTGGCCCCGCGTCATCGCCGACAGCGCCCTCTGCACCGCCGCAGACCGCCGCTCGCTCAGCAGCGCCGACCGTCTCGGAGTCACCGATGCCCCGCTCGAGGATCCGCCCCCGTGGTCTCGCCCTGCTCACCGTCCTGGCGATCACGGCCGCCGCGCTCGTCGCCGGGCCCGCGGGTCCGGCGTCCGCCGCTCCCGTCGTGCCCGCCGGCTTCACCGACTCGCGGGTGGCGGCCGTCCCCGCGCCGACCGCCCTCGCCTTCACGACCGACGGGCGCACCCTCGTCTCCTCGCAGACCGGCGCGATCCGGGTGATCCGCGCCGGCGGCCTGGTCGCCACCCCGGCCCTCGACCTGCGCTCGAAGGTCTGCGCCAACGGCGAGCGCGGCGTGCTCGGCCTCGCGGTCGACCCGGCACCGGGCTCGCGCACCGTCGTCGTCTACTACACCGCGAAGGGCTCCGACTCCTCCTGCCCGACCAACGCCGGCGGCACGGTGAACCCCGCGGGAGCCCCGCGCAACCGCGTCTCCTCGTTCCAGCTCGGCACCGACGACCGCATCGACCCGGCCTCCGAGCGCGTCCTCCTCGACGGCATCTACTCCCCCGCGAGCAACCACAACGGCGGCGACCTCGCCATCGGCAAGGACGGCCTGCTCTACGTCAGCGTCGGCGACGGCGGCTGCGACTACCGCGGCGGAGTCGGCTCGCCGGGCGGCAGCGGCTGCGGCGGCCGGAACGACGCCGCCCGCGACCCGAACATCCTGAACGGCAAGATCCTCCGGATCACCCTCACCGGCGGCGTCCCGGCCGGCAACCCCTACCTGGGCACCGGGACCGCCTCCTGCCGGCTCGCCCCGGCCGCCGCGGGCGTGCGCTGCCGCGAGACCTTCGCGAGCGGCCTGCGCAATCCGTTCCGGATGGCCTTCGACCCGAACGCGACCGGCACCGTCTTCCGCATCAACGACGTGGGCCAGGACGCCTGGGAGGAGATCGACCAGGGCGTCGCCGGCGCCGACTACGGCTGGAACACCCGTGAGGGCCACTGCGCGAAGACCGGCTCGGCCTCGAACTGCGGAGCCGCGGCGCCTGCCGGTCTCACCGACCCGGTCCACGACTACGCGCACAGCAGCGGCTGCGCCTCGATCACGGGCGGCGCCTACGTCCCCCGCGGCGTCTGGCCGGCCGCCTACGACGGCGCGTACCTCTTCGGCGACTACGTGTGCGGGAAGATCCGGACCCTCGGCCGCACCGGCGCGGCCGGCGACCTCGTGACCGGCCTCGGCGGCAGCAGCGCCGTCGCCATGGCCTTCGGTCCCTCGCGCGGGACCCAGGACCTCTTCTACACCAGCTACGCGAACGGCGGCGAGGTCCGGCGCCTCGCCTACACCGCCGCGGCGAACCGCGCCCCGACCGCGACCCTCACCGCCGCCCCCTCCTCCGGCGCGGCTCCTCTCGCCGCGCGGCTGAACGGCTCGGGCAGCAGCGACCCGGAGGGCGGTGCCCTGACCTACCTGTGGTCGTTCGGCGACGGCACCCCCGACCGCATCACGACCGGCCCGACCTTCACCCACAGCTACGCCGCCGGCAGCTGGACCGCGTCCCTCCGCGTCCGCGATCCGAAGGGAGCCGTCTCCGCACCCGCGACGACGAGGATCACCTCGGGCGACAGTGCCCCGACGGTGAGCATCACCGCACCCGCCGAGGGAGGGGTGTTCGTGACGGGCCGGAGCTACGGCCTCCGCGCCACGGCGACCGACGCCGAGGACGGCGTCCTGCCCGCCTCGGCGCTCACCTGGACCGTCCAGCGCCGCCACGCTCAGCACACGCATCCCTTCCTCGGGCCGCTGACGGGGAACGACCTCTCCTTCGTCGCCCCCGGCCCGGAGGACCTCGCCGCCGCCGCGGACAGCGACCTCCTGATCAGCGTCACGGCGACGGACTCGAGCGGAGTGTCGACGACGGCGACGCGGACGTTCTCCCCGCAGAAGGTCTCCGTCACCCTGGCCACCGCTCCCGCCGGCCGGACGGTCGTCGTCAACGGCACCGAGGTCGCCGGAGGCACGACCGTCGTCTCGTGGGCGGGCTCGGCCCTCCAGCTGGAGGTCCCGGACCAGACCGACGCGTCGGGCACGGCCTACCGGTTCTCGTCCTGGTCGGACGGCGGCGCCGCCTCGCACAGCGTCGTCACTCCCGGGAGCAGCACCACGCTGACGGCGACCCTCGTCGCCGCCGGGCTCCCCGGCGCGCCGACCACGGTCACCGCCACGGCGGGCTCGGACGGCACGGCGACGCTCGCGTGGTCGCCCCCCGCGGGGACCGGTGGCTCGGCGGTCACCGGCTACCGGGTGTCGCGCGACGGGTCCGACACGAGCGGAGCCGGAGCCTGGAGCGCCGTGGTCGCCGCGACCAAGCGCTCGCAGACCTTCACGAAGCTGGTCCCGGGCCGCAGCTACACCCTCTCGGTGCAGGCGGTCACGGCGAACGGCACCGGCCCGGCGGCCTCTGCGCTCGTCGCCGTCCCCTGACCGCTCGGCGTCCACCGGCCTCCCGGGCGCAGCCCTGCCGCCGCCCAGCCGTGCGCCCCTACGATCGAGCCATGCCGAGCATCCGGAGCCGCCGTCGGCCCCAGCCCCCGATCGAGTCCCCGGCGGGCGGGGGCGCCCGGTGAACGACACCCTCACCGGGATCCTGGACTTCGTCGTCAGCGTCCCCCCGGTCTGGCGGACGCTCCTCGCCGGACTCGCGATCTTCTTCGAGACCACGATCCTGGCGGGCCTCGTCGTCCCCGGCGACACGATCGTGATCGTCAGCGCGACCGGCGTGACCAGCCCGCTGCAGTTCGCGGCGCTGGCCGTCACGGTCGTCATCGGCGCCCTCTGCGGCGAGTCCGTCGGCTTCTACCTCGGCCGCTGGTTCGGGCCGCGGATCCGCGCGTCGCGCCTGGGACGCCGGCTCGGCGAGAAGAACTGGCTGAAGGCCGAGCGCTACCTCGCGCGGCGCGGCGGGTTCGCCGTGTTCCTCTCGCGCTTCCTGCCGGTGCTGCACTCGCTGATCCCGCTGACGGTGGGGATGAGCGGGATGCGCTATCGGACCTTCATGGCCTGGACGATCCCGGCGTGCGTGCTCTGGTCGTCCGCCTACGTCGGCGTCGGCGCGGCCGCGGCGGGCAGCTACCGGGAGCTCTCGGAGAGCCTGCACGGCGCCGGCTACGTCTTCGTGGGCGTCATCGTCGTCTTCGCCCTGCTCGTGCTCCTCGGGAAGAAGCTCCTGAACAGAGCGGAGGCGCGTCACCTCGACGAGTGACGCGCCTCCGGGCGTGGATCCGGGGAGGATCAGTCGACGAGACCCGCCGACTTCAGCCACTCGCCCGCGATCGCGGACGCGGACTTCTGCTCGTTGACGCTCTCGGAGTTGAGGGCGACGAGGTCGTCCGCCGTGAGCTTCGCGCTGACCGCGTTCAGCACCTCGGCCGCGTCGTCCGTGATCTTGCTCGAGACGATCGGCACGACGTTGTCGGCCACGAACAGTCCGTCCGGGTCCTCGAGAGCGACGAGGTCGTTCTTCTGGATGTTCGGGTCGGCCGTGTAGACGTTCGCCAGCTGGATCTGGTCGCTGGTGAGCGCGTCGACGGTGGTCGATCCGCCGCTGTCCTCGATCGCCTGGAAGGTGGTCGTGATGCCGTACTTCGACTGCAGGGTGTCGGGCCCGTAGGGGCGCGTCTGCAGCTCGGAGTTGCCGCCGACCACGATCGGGTCGGTGACGTTCTTGAGCGACGCGATGTCGGTCAGGTCCCACTTGTCGGCGAAGGCCTGGGTGACGGTGTACGAGTTCTGGTCGCTGGCCTCAGCGGCGTCGAGGGCGCGGAGGCCGTCGGGCAGCGCGTCGCCGAGCGCGGAGTACACGTCGTCGGCGGTGGTGGCCGTCGCGTCGGGCTCGAGCGCCTGCAGGAGGCTGCCGTCGTACTCCGGGAAGACGTCGATGGATCCGCTCTCGATCTCGGGCAGGTAGATCTCGCGCTGGCCGATGCGCAGCTGGCGGTCGACGGTGAAGCCGTCGTTCTCCAGCGCCTGCGCGTAGATCTCGGCGAGGATCTCGTTCGAGTAGTAGTCCTGCGAGCCGACCACGATGGTCTCGCTGCCCGCAGTCGCACCCGATCCCTCATCGAGCGGATCGCTCGAGGAACACCCTGCCAGTGCCACGACGGCACCGACCGCGAGTGCGCTGAGCGCGACACGGCCCTTCGTGAAATGTGCTGTGAACATTGCTATTTCCCTTCTTCGATGGGGATTCCCATCACCGCGCGTCGTCGGGGCGACGAAGCGCGGGAACCTGTGCGGCCGGCGGTGCCGGCCAGGCCGAGCACGACTCCGCGCGGCACGGCGAGCCGCTGGAGGAGGGCGAACAGGACCTCGCTGAGGAGCGTCAGCACGATCACCAGGATCGAGCCGGCGAGCATCTGCGGGTAGTCCCCCGACTTCACTCCGCGGAAGATGTACTGCCCGAGGCCGCCGGCGCCGATGTAGTCGGCGAGCGTGGCGGTCGCGATGATCTGCAGCGCCGCCGAGCGGAGCCCGCCGATCAGCAGCGGCAGCCCCAGCGGGATCTCGACCTTCGTCAGGATCTGCCACTCGGTCATGCCCATCGAGCGCGCCGCGTCGACCGTGCGGCGGTCGACCGCCTCGAGCCCGGAGTACGCGCCGGCGAGCACCGACGGGATCGCGAGCACGACGAGGGCGATCACCGGAGCGCCGAGGCCGAGCCCCAGGCTCATCGCCGCGAGGACGAGCACGCCCAGTGTCGGCAGGGCGCGCAGGCCGCCTGCGACCGGCACGGCGATGCCCTTGCCGCGCCCGGTGTGCCCGATCAGGTAGCCGATCGGGATCGCGATCGCGGCCGCGATCACGAGCACCAGCAGGCTGATGCCGACGTGCTGGGCGACACGGGTCGGGATCGCGTAGACCCCGGTCCAGTGCGCGGGGTCGGCGATCCAGGCGAAGGCCTCGGCGATGAGGTTCACGACGTCACCGCCCTCTCGACCGCGACCGGTCTGCGCGAGCGGCGCGTGCGGTCCAGAGCCGTCCAGGGCATGAGGAGACGGCCGATCAGCACCAGCAGTCCGTCGAGCACCAGCGCGAGGACGATCGTCAGGACGATGCCCGTGACGATCTCACCGGTGATGCCGCGCTGGAAGCCGTCGGTGAAGAGCAGGCCGAGGCTCTGGATCCCGAGCACCGCGCCGACCGTCACCAGGCTGACCGTGCTGACCGTGACCACGCGCAGGCCCGAGAGCAGGACCGGACCGGCCAGCGGGAACTCGACCCGCCAGAAGCGCGCCCAGCCGGAGTAGCCCATCGCGGTCGCCGACTGGCGGACGTCGTCCGACACCGCGCCCAGTGCGTCCGAGGTGGTGCGGACCATCAGCGCGACGCCGTAGAGGGTGAGGCCCGTGATCACGTTGGCGGTCGAGCGGAGCGGGATGCCCAGCAGGACCGGCAGCAGGATGAACATGGCCAGCGAGGGGATGGCGTAGAGCACGCCGAGCCCTGTCAGCAGGGTGCCGCGGCTCCAGCGGTAGCGGTTCGCGAACCAGCCGAACGGCAGCGAGACGAGGAAGCTGAGCAGGATCGGCGGGACCGACAGGGCCAGGTGCGCCAGCAGGTTCGCGACGATCGCGTCCGTGTTGTTGACGACCCAGTTCACGCGGCGGGGCCGTCCTGCGCGCGCAGCACTCCGGTCGGGCGCCCGTCGCCGTCGACCACGATGCGGGCGCCGTCGCGCTCCTCGATCCGGAGCGAGCGCTTGCCGCGGTCGGCACCGACGAAGCCGGCGACGAACTCGCTCGCGGGGTTCGCCAGGATCTCGGCGGGCGAGCCCTTCTGCGCGATCCGGCCGCCCTTCTCGAGGATGACGACCTGGTCGCCGAGGAGGAACGCCTCGTCGATGTCGTGGGTGACGAAGACCACGGTCTTGTCGAGCTCGTCCTGGAGCCGCAGGGTCTCGCGCTGCAGGTCGGCGCGCACGAGAGGGTCGACCGCGCCGAACGGCTCGTCCATCAGCAGGATGTTCGGGTCGACCGCCAGGCCGCGCGCCACACCGACGCGCTGCTGCTGGCCGCCTGAGAGCTGGCTGGGGTACCGGGCGGCGAGCGCACGGTCCAGTCCGACCGTGTCCATCAGCTCGAGCGCGCGGGCGTGCGCCTGCTTCTTGGCGACCCCGTTCAGCCTCGGCACGGTCGCGATGTTGTCGATGACCTTGCGGTGCGGCAGGAGGCCGGAGTTCTGCATCACGTAGCCGATGCGGCGGCGGAGCGCGACGGCGGGCAGGGACGAGATGTCCTCGCCGTCGATCTCGATGGTGCCGGAGGTCGGCTCGATCATCCGGTTGATCATGCGGAGGATCGTGGTCTTCCCGCAGCCGGAGGAGCCGACGAAGACCGTCGTCTGCCGGGAGGGCAGCACGAGCGAGAAGTCGTCGACCGCCCGCGTGCCGTCCGGGTACTGCTTGCTGACGTTGCGGAACTCGATCACGAGGCCGCCCGCCGTCCGGCGGTGTGCGCGCCGATCTGTCCCTGGTCCACGACTGTGCCCGCTCTCGCTCCGCGCGTCCGGCCGTTGCACGGCCCGCGGCCCCGAACGGGGCCAGGCGGCAAGGAAAACACCAATAGCAGCCGCCTGCCAACCCGGACCGCGAAGTGTTGCGGGATGTTCCGAGAGCGACTAGGGCCTTGACAGCCCGGGCGCGTCAGGACTCCTCGACCGCTCCGTAGTGCGAGGTCATGTAGTGGCGCAGCAGTGAGCGGCTCTCGTCGATGAAGCGCTGGTCGCCGTTGGGGTCGATGAGGAACGCGCGCGTGAGCAGCGCGTCCGCGACCTCGATGGTCACCTCGAGGCGGAAGGACAGCTGCGCGCCGCCCGGGAGGCCGTACTCGGACGCGAGGATCTCGGCGAAGCGGCGGGCGAAGAAGCCGGCCTCGAACGCCTCGCCCGCGACCTCGGGGGCGTGGATCGTGTCGACGAAGCGGATGGAGCGGAAGCCCGGCTCGTTGCGGTGCATCTCGCAGAAGGCGTCGATCGCGCAGTCGACCGCGCCCCACCAGTTGCCCGGGTGGGTGTCGCGGATCTCGGTGATGACGCGGCGGCGGAAGCGCTCGAGGGCCCGCTCGCGCAGCGCCTGGAGGACGGCGATGCGGTCCGGGAAGTAGCGGTAGACCGTGCCGATCGCGGCTCCCGCGCGCTCGGCGACCATCGCCGTGGTCAGGCGGTCGAAGCCGACCTCGTCGACGACGGCGGCCGCCGCGTCGAGCAGCGAGGCGAGACGGGCGGCGCTGCGCACCTGCACCGGCTCGTTGCGGACCTGGGACGATTCACCGAACGGTCGATCGACGAGGTTTCCAAGAGGCACGGCGGGCTCCTTCGGTCGTGGTTCCTACAATCGTACGCACGGCGACCGCCGGTCGGGGTCGTCTCATCGAAAGTCCCTCGTGTTTCGCGCCCCCGGAAGGGCGACGGCTCCGCGGGTCCGATACACCCGGGAGAAACCATGTGCGGACGCTTCGTCCTCTCGCAGACCACCGCCGACCTGGTGGCGCTCTTCGACATCGACGGGCCGGGCGCCGACCTTCCGGAGCCGTCCTGGAACATCGCGCCGACCCAGCGGATCGCCGTCGTCGCGGAGTCGATGAAGGGGGTCGAGGAGGGCAGCCCGCCGCGGCGCCGGCTCGCCGGAGCCCGCTGGGGCCTGATGCCCCGCTCCGCCGCCGACCCGTCCGCGGGGCCGCCGCTGTTCAACGCGCGGATCGAGTCCGTCGCCGAGAAGCCGTCGTTCCGCGAGTCCTACGCCTCCCGGCGCGCGATCGTGCCCGCCTCGGGCTGGTACGAGTGGCGGGTCGGCGCGGACGGGGCGAAGGCACCCGTCTACGTCTCGCCGGGCGAGGGCTCGCTCCTCCTGTTCGCCGGTCTCTACGAGTGGTGGCGCTCGGCCCAGCCGGGCTCTCCGTGGCTGCTCTCGGCGACGGTCCTCACCCGCCCCTCCGCCGGGCCGCTCGCCGAGGTGCACGAGCGGATGCCCGTGCTGCTGCAGCCGGAGCTGATCGAGGACTGGCTGGACCCGGCGTCCCCCGGGGACGGCGAGCTGCTGCGCGCGGCCGCCGAGGGCGCGGCCGAGCTGGCCGAGGAGCTCGAGGTGCACGGCGTCGGCGCGGCCGTGGGCTCCGTCTCGGCGAACGGCCCCGAGCTGATCGAGCCCACCGGAGCCTGACGATCGCGTGAGAGCGCGATCCGCGGTCCGGCATCCGGTCTGACAGACTGGGCGGATGCCGCTGACGCCCGAGAGCAAGCCCCTGAGCGCAGGCAAGGCGGAGGTCATGCACCGCGCCGCCCGCCTCGAGGACCGACTCCACTCCTTCCGGATGAGGCGCGTGAAGCGCAAGGGCTACGTCCCGAGGGTCATCCCCTACACCGGCTACGGCTCGACGACGCAGCTGCGCGTCCTGGCCCGCGTCCTCTACACGCGGCCGACCCCTCCCGGGGTCGAGGAGGTCCGCCCCGTCGAGGGCGTGCGCGGCTGGCGGAGCTTCACCAGCGTCTTCGTGAGCGGGGCCGTCGTGACCGTCGAGGCCGACGGGCAGACCCACCGGGTGACGGCCGACCGCGGCGGAGTCGTCGACGCGGACCTCCCGATCACGCTCGAGCCCGGCTGGCACACCATCACCTTCTCGACCGCGGGCTCGAAGCCCGTCGAGGCGCCCGTCTTCATCGTGCGTCCGGAGTCGCGGCTGGGCGTCGTGTCGGACGTGGACGACACGGTGATGGTCACCGCGCTCCCCCGCCCCTTCGTCGCCGCCTGGAACACCTTCGTGCTCGACGAGCACGCCCGGATGCCCACGCCCGGCATGGCGGTCTTCCTCGACCGCTTCGCCCGGCAGTACGAGGGCTCCCCGGTCATCTACCTCTCCACCGGCGCGTGGAACGTCGCCCCGGCGCTCACCCGCTTCCTGTCGCGGCACCTGTACCCGGCCGGAGCGCTCCTCCTGACCGACTGGGGCCCGACGCACGACCGCTGGTTCCGCAGCGGCAAGCAGCACAAGGAGATGAACCTCCGCCGACTCGCGGCCGAGTTCCCGGACGTGCGCTGGCTGCTGGTCGGCGACGACGGGCAGCACGACGAGGAGATCTACTCCGACTTCGCGGACGAGCACCCCGACAAGGTCGCGGCGATCGCGATCCGCCAGCTCTCCACAGGCGAGGCGGTGCTCGCGGGAGGCCGCTCCAAGGCCGAGGACCGCTCCCTGACCAGCGGCACGACCTGGGTCTTCGCGCCCGACGGCGCGGGCATCTCCGAGCAGCTGACGGAGCTCGGCATCCTCTGATCCCGGACCGGCTCCGGGAACGACGGAGCCGTCCGCTCCCCGGGGGAAGGGACGGCTCCGGTCGATCGGCTCGGACTACGCCTGGTGGGCGGCCTGCAGGTCGAGGGTGATGGTGACCTTCTCGCCGATGAGCACGCCACCGGTCTCGAGGGCCGCGTTGTAGGTCAGACCGAAGTCGGTGCGGTCGATGGTGGCCTTGGCGGTGAGGCCGGCCTTGTAGTTGCCGTAGGGGTCGGTGCCGAAGCCGCCGAACTCCACCTCGAAGGTGACGGGCTTGGTGGTGCCCTTGATGGTGAGCTCGCCGTCGACGAGGAAGTCGTCGCCGTTCGGGCGGACGGCGGTCGAGACGAAGTGGATCTCCGGGTACTGCTCGGCCTCGAAGAAGTCGCCGGTGCGGAGGTGGCCGTCGCGGTTGGGCTCGTTGGTGTTGACGGAGGCGACCTCGGCGGTGGCCTCGACCTTGGAGTCGAGCGGGTTCTCGCCGGTGGTGAACGTGGCGGTGAAGCGCTCGAACTTGCCCTTGACCTTGCTGATCATCAGGTGGCGGACGCTGAACGCGACCTCGCTGTGGGTGGGGTCGATGACCCAGGTGCCGGCCTTGTAGCCGGGGATGGTGACGGTGTCGGTCATGGTTTCTCCTCGAGTGTGACGGTCGTCGCGGGGAGAGCGTCCCCGTCCGATGTATGCAAGCGCATCGACGTCGATCAGTATTCC
Source organism: Rathayibacter sp. AY1B8 (assembly GCF_002932775.1). Classification (NCBI taxonomy): domain Bacteria; kingdom Bacillati; phylum Actinomycetota; class Actinomycetes; order Micrococcales; family Microbacteriaceae; genus Rathayibacter; species Rathayibacter sp. AY1B8. Next base: position 21,426 of record NZ_PSWJ01000001.1, read on the forward strand.
ATGTAGCGACAACTATTTCATCCACGTTCCGTCGAAGGATCGGCGGACACCGCGTGAACACGGAGCGCCGCACCCCGGACGGGGGTCGGAGACGCTCCCCGAGCAGTCGTCAGCGGTCGGCGGGAGCCGGGTTGCGGATGCCGAGGAGGGAGACGACGCCGCCGGCGACCAGGAGGGCGGAGGTCGCGACGGCGGCACGGGAGAAGCCCTCGACGTCGAGCGAGTCGCCGACCACGAGCGAGGTCGCGGCGATGGCGACCAGCCCCGCGATGCGCGAGACGGCGTTGTTCACGGCGGAGCCGACTCCGCTGTGCCCGTCCTCCACCGCGCCGAGGATCGTCGAGGTCAGCGGAGCGACCGTCACCGCGAGGCCGAAGCCGAAGAGGAGGATCCCCGGCAGCAGCTGGGTGGCGTAGTCGGCGCCCTCGTCGACGAAGGAGAGCAGGAGGAACCCGGCCGCGGCGATCAGCGGTCCGACGCCCATGAAGAGCCGCGGGCCGAACCGCGCCGACAGCGACCCGGAGACCTGCGAGAGCAGGAGCAGCAGGATCGTCGGCGGGAGCGTCGCGAGCCCGGCCAGGGTCGCCGAGAAGCCCAGGGTCTGCTGCAGGAACAGGCCCAGCGCGAAGAAGCCGAAGGAGAGCGCGCCGTAGACGAACGCCGTCGAGACGTTGCCGACGGTGAAGTTCCGCGACGCGAAGAGCGACAGCGGCAGCATCGGATGCGCCGCTCGCCGCTCCCACACGACGAACGCGACGAGGGCGGCGACTCCCCCGATCAGGGCGGTCAGCACGAGCGGATGCTGGATCCCGAGCCGCTCCTGCTCGATCAGCGCGAACACCGGCCCTCCCAGGCCGATCACCCCGAGCACGGCGCCGACGCCGTCGATCGGCACCCGGGTCCCCGAGTCGACCGCGCCGAGCCTGCCCAGCAGGACCAGCGTCACCGCGATCGGCAGCAGGTTGAGCGCGAAGACGTACCGCCACGAGCCCGCGTCCACCAGCAGGCCGCCGAGCACGGGGCCGGCGATCGTCGCCGTGCCGGTCCAGGCCGTCCACGCGCCGATGGTCCGGGCCTGCGCGGCGCCGTGGACGGTCGCGATGATGAGGGCGAGCGAGCTGGGCACGAGGATCGCGCCGGCGGCGCCCTGGAGCATCCGCGCCACGATGAGGACCTCGGCGGTGGGGGCCAGCGCGCACAGCAGCGAGGTGACACCGAAGCCGATCAGGCCGATGGTCATGCTGCGGGCCCGGCCGATGCGGTCGGCGAGCGAGCCGGCCACGAGGATCAGCGCGCCGAGCGTGATCAGGTACCCGTCGACCACCCACTGCTGCACCGCGAGCCCGCCGCCGAGCTCGCGGGTGATGGCGGGCAGGGCGACGTTGACGACGGTGCCGTCGAGGAAGGCGACGAAGGAGGCGAGGACGGCCACCACGAGCACCGCGCGGCGGCGCGTCTCGGCGGGGTCGGCGGAGGCGGTCATGCTCGGGCTCTGGTCACCCGCTCACCGTACCGGCGGCCGCCGCTCCCGGGGCCGGGAGGGCGGGCATCCGGGCCCCCGAGCGCGGCCGCACGACGGATCCAGACTCGTCGCATACTCTCGTAGCCATGTCTGCGCAAGGAACCGCCCGCGGCGGCGTGCTCGCCCGGGTCCTCGGGATCGTCGGAGCCAGCCTCGCCGGGGGCCTGCTGATCACGGTCGGGGTCACTCCCGCCCTCGCCGTCACCGGTCTCGCCGAGAACAACCCGATCGGGCTGTTCGAGACGGTGCCGGAGTACCTCGAGCTCGGCCAGCTGGCCCAGAAGACCGAGATCTACGCCAAGCGCACCGACGGCTCGGACGAGCTGCTCGCCTCCTTCTACGCGCAGAACCGCGAGGAGGTGGCCTTCGACCAGGTCAGCCAGTCCGTGAAGGACGCGGCGGTCTCGACCGAGGACCCGCGCTTCTACGACCACGGCGGCGTCGACCTGCAGGGCACGATCCGCGCGGTGCTCAGCAACATCGTCGGCGGGGACCTCCAGGGCGGATCCTCCATCACCCAGCAGTACGTCAAGAACGTCCTCGTGCAGAAGGCGGAGTCGCTGAGCGCGACCGACGAGGCCGCCTCGGAGGCCGCCTACGAGGAGGCGACCGCGACCACTCCGAGTCGGAAGCTCAAGGAGATGAAGCTCGCCGTCGACCTCGAGAAGAAGTACAGCAAGGACGACATCCTCCTCGGCTACCTCAACATCGCGGGCTTCGGCGGTCAGGTCTACGGCATCCAGGCGGCGGCCGAGTACTACTTCTCGACCACCGCGGCCGACCTGAGCCTGGCGCAGGCCGCGAGCCTGATCGCCACGGTCAACAACCCCAACGGCCTCAGGATCGACCAGCCCGAGAACATCCCGGACAACAAGGTCCGCCGCGACTACGTCCTCGACCAGATGCTGCAGGAGGGGAAGATCTCGCAGGCCGACCACGACGCCGCCGTCGCCGAGGAGGTCGTCCCCGCGATCACGCAGACGCCCACCGGCTGCCAGACCGCCGGCAACGCGGCCTTCTTCTGCGACTACATCACCCGCGTCGTCCAGAACGACCCGGCGTTCGGCGACGACGCGGACACCCGCCTCGCGAACTTCCAGCGCGGCGGCTACAAGATCTACACGACGCTCGACCGCGACCTGCAGGACACCGCGGCCAACGCGACGAACAACGCCGTCCCCAAGGTCCCCACCCTCGACACCAACATCGGCAGCGCGACCGTCTCGATGGAGGTCGGCACCGGCCGGATCCTGGCGATGGTGCAGAACAAGGACTACGACGCGGCCGGCGCCGTGAACGGCGCGAACTTCTCCGCCGTCAACTTCAACACCGACACGGCCTACGGCGGCTCCGCCGGGTTCCAGGTCGGATCGACCTACAAGGTGTTCACGCTCGCGCAGTGGCTCGCGAGCGGACGCACCCTGAACGAGACGATCAACGGCCGAGAGCGCACCTTCTCGGGCTTCCCCGCCAGTTGCGCGCCGGGCGGCGAGCTCGACACCTCCTACGAGGTCAACAACGACGACAGCGAGAACGGCAGCTACAGCGTGCTGACCGGCACGATGCAGTCGATCAACACCGTCTACGTCTCGATGGCGCAGCAGCTCGACCTCTGCGCGATCCGCGACCGCGCGGTCGGCTTCGGCGTGAAGGCGGCCGACGGCGGCGAGGTCGACTACAAGCCGTCCGCCGTCCTCGGCTCGGACACGCTCATCTCCCCCCTCTCGATGGTCACCGCCTTCGCCGGCTTCGCCAACAACGGCACCGCCTGCTCCGCGATCGCCATCGACTCGATCACCGACGCGACCGGCGCCGCCGTCCAGCCGCCGACCTCCACCTGCAACCAGGCCCTCAGCCCCGAGCTGACGGCGGTCGCGAACTACGCCCTGCAGCGCGTCGTCACCGGCGGCACGGCCGCCCAGTCCGACCCGGACGACGGCATCGAGCACATCGGCAAGACGGGCACCACCGACAACGCGGAGTCGACCTGGATGGACGGGGCGAGCTCGCGCGTCGCGACCGTGGTCTGGGTGGGCAACATCGACGGCCACACCTCGATGCGCGAGGTCCGCTTCCCGAACTCGGAGCTCGAGAGCCGCCCGTACGCCTCCAACATCCGCCACTACATCTGGAACTCGGTGATGACCCGCGCCGACCAGAAGTACGGCGGAGACGACTTCGAGGAGCCCAGCAGCGCCCTGCTGAACGGCCGCCAGATCGCCGTGCCGACCGTCTCCGGCCGCTCGGTCGACGACGCCACGGAGGCGCTGGAGGACCTCGGCTTCGACGTCGAGGAGGGGGCGACCATCGACTCGTCGCTCCCGGCCGGCGTGGTGGCGGGCACCGACCCGGCCGCGGGCACGACCGTCGCGCGCTACTCCGACATCGCCCTGCTGATCAGCAACGGCTCGCAGGTCCCGGCTCCCGCCACCCAGGCACCGGCTCCGGCTCCGACCGGCACGGGAGTCCCCGCTACCGAGGCTCCCCCGGCGACGCCCACGGCGACCCCGACAGCGACAGCCACGGCGACTCCGACGGCGGAGGTCGAGGAGTGAGCTTCGACGCGGACTTCCTCGGCGTCCCCGCGGGTGCGCCGCTCCTGAGGGTCGAGCGCCCGGTGCGGCTCCTGCCGTACACGCACTTCGAGGTGCTGCTGGATCCGGAGCGGCGCCTGGCCGTCTCGACGGCCGTGAACATCGACGGCGCGCGCCTGGTCGAGCTCGGCCGCGGCGACGACTGGCACCTCGACGACCGCATCCCCGCCTCCGAGCAGACCGGGCCGGAGGTGTACGCCCGCAACGACCTCGACCGCGGCCACCTGGTCCGCCGCCGCGACCCCGTCTGGGGCGACCGGGACGAGGCCGCCGCGGCCAACCGCGACAGCTTCTGCTACACGAACGCCGCGCCCCAGGCGAGCGGCTTCAACCAGTCGCAGGAGCTGTGGCTCGGGCTCGAGACGCTGGTGCTCGAGTACGCGCAGACCTGGCGCACGCGCCTGAGCGTCTTCACCGGGCCCGTGCTCGCGGACGACGACCCGGTCTACCGCGGTACGGGCATCCCCCGCCGCTTCTGGAAGATCGCGGCGTGGAGCCCGGACGGATCGACGCTCGCGACGAGCGCGTACCTGCTCGACCAGAGCGAGCTCGTGGAGCGCGTGCGCGAGGGCCTGGTGCCGCTCGGCGGCTTCAGGACGTTCCAGCTGCCGGTCGCCGCGATCGGCGAGCTGACAGGTCTCGACGTGGACCTCCTCGCCGGGGCCGACGTGCTCGGCTCGGCAGGACTCCGGCCGGAGCCGTGGCGCGAGATCGTCGAGCCGTCCGACGTGGCGAGCGGCCTCCTCCCCCGCTGAGGCTCCGCCGGGGGCAGGATGGGCGGATGAGCACCCCCGTCCTGGTCGAGATCACCTCCGGCGCCGTCGTCCTCCGCGACCCGGAGGGTCCGCTCGTCCGCGTCGACGAGGCGGGCTACCTCCGCGGCGACGGCGTCTTCGAGACCGTCGCGGTCCTCGACGGACGTCCCCGCGCGCTCACTGAGCACCTCGAGCGGCTGGCCGGATCGGCCCGGGCCGTCGGGCTGACGATCCCGGAGGCGCCGCTCTGGTCCCGAGCGGTCGACCTCGCCGTGGCGGAGCACGACCGGGTCGACGACCTGACAGTCCGCTTCATCGCCGCCCACGGCTCGGGCGACTCCGCCCGGTGCACCGTGCGCGCGGCTCCGACTCCCGACTCGAGCGCGCTCCGGGAGAAGGGCGCGGCCGTCGTCGTGCTGGACCGCGGGTACGAGAGCGGTCCGCTCGCGCCGTGGCTGCTCCCGGGCGTCAAGACCACCTCGGGCGCCGTCACCCGGGCGGCGCTGCGCGAGGCGGCATCCCGGGGCGCGGACGACGTGGTCTGGCGCACGAGCGACGGGCTGCTCCTCGAGGGAGCGACGTCGAGCCTGGTGCTCCTCGGCGACGGGGTGCTCGCGACGCCGCTCTCGGGCAGCGTGCTCGCCGGCACGACGGTCGAGCGGGTCCTCGCGCTGGGCGAGCGCCGCGGGCTCGCGTCGTCGCGCCGCGAGCTGCCGGTCTCGGCGCTCACCGGTGCCGATGCGGCGTGGCTGGTGTCGAGCACCCGGCGGGCGATCCCCGTCCGCTCGGTCGACGGCGCACCGCTCGCGATCGACGCCGGCCTGACGGCGGCGTTCGAGGCGGGGCTGCTCGCCGGCTGACCGCGTCCGCGGCTCGGACTCCCTGCGCGTCAGGCCGCTGCGGCCAGCGCGCGGGAGGTGTGCGGGCCGACGCCGGCCTCCTCCGCGTCTCCGAGATCGGCGAGCGTGTCGACGTCCAGCCTCAGCGTCGACGAGCCGGGCAGCACGACGACGGCGCAGCCCGCGTCGCGGTGCCGGGCCAGCGAGCCCGGGCCGAACGCCGGAGCGACGAGGGCTCCGGCCGCCAGCAGGAGCGCCGTGGTGCCGCTCCCCTCGCGGTCCGGGACGACGGCCGGGAGCGACCGCGTCGCGAGCGCCTCGGAGAGGTCCGACGGCAGCAGGGCGGGCAGGTCCCCGGTCAGCACGATCACCGGGGCGCCCGGCCGGCGGTGCAGGGCGGCCTCGGCTCCCCCCGACACGGCGGTGTCGAGGGTCCCCGGGTCGGGCACCACCACCAGCTGCGGGTGCTCCGCCCGTGCGCGGTCGGCCGCACCGGCGTCGGAGGTGACCAGGAGAAGGCTCGTCACCGGCTCCGCGGCGGCCACGGCGGCGAGCGTGTCCAGGAGGAACGCCTCGGCCAGCGCCGCGCGGCCCGGCACGTCGAGGCGCGTCTTCGAGCCGCCGCGGCCCTTGAACACGACGACCGCGCTCCAGCCGGTCACGCGCGCTCCTCGCGCGAGGCGGCTCCGGCCGCGAAGCCCTCGGCGAAGGCCTCGTCGGCGCCGAGGCGGAACATGTCGTCGGGGCCCGTGCGGGTCAGCGTGCGGGCGCCCGGGCTCTCGACTCCCGTCACCAGGCGGGCGAGCCCGCGGACGACGGCGACGGGGCGACCGCTCGCCTTGCCCTTCACCAGGTCGCCGAGCGCGGCGATCTCGTCCGCCACGGCCGGCATGGTCACTCCGAGCGTGCGCCCCAGGGCGTCGACCCCGCCGCGGAGGTCGTCGATCACGAGGACGCCCGCGGCTCCGATGGCCGCGTCGGTCTGTCCGACGCGCCAGGCGCGGCCCAGGGTGTCGCTGACGAGCACACCCACCTGCACGCCGAGCCGCTCCCGGAGGCCCGCGCAGAGGGCCCGCGCCGAGGCGTCCGGGTCGACGGGGAGGAGGAGGACCGTCCCCTCCGCGACGTTGCTGGCGTCGACTCCGGCCGCCGCCTGCACGATCCCGAGGCGGTTCTCCACGATGCGGGTGACGCCGGACCCGTGCGCCCGGGTGGCGACGACGCGGACGGTCTCGGCCGTGATCGCGTCCTCGCGGTCGGCCGCGGCGACGACGCGCCCCTCCGCCTTCGAGACGATCTTGCTCGTGACCACGAGGATGTCCCCGTCCTCGGGCCGGTCCTCCTCGGCGGCGGCGGCGACGGCCGCGAGGATCAGCTCGAGCAGGTCGTCACCGGGAGTCACCTCCGGGATGCCGTCGAGGGCCCAGGCCTGCACGCGCGTCTCGCTCACCGGTCCATTCTCCCGGCTGCCGCGGGCGCCCGGGTCCACGGCCCGGGATCGCCCGGGTGGACGATCGGCGGCGCCTCAGCCGGCGGCGAGGTACGCGGCGACCGCGGGCGGCACGTAGGGGGCGACGTCGCCGCCGAGGGAGGAGACCTGCCGCACCAGCGAGCTCGACACGTGGGCGTGTGCGGGATCGGGCAGGAGGAACACCGTCTCGACGTGCGCGAGGTTGCGGTTCACGATCGCCATGGGGGTCTCGTACGCCACGTCGACCTGCGAGCGGATGCCCTTCACCAGGATGCTCGCGCCGACGTCGGTGCAGTAGTCGACGAGCAGGCCCATGCTCCACGAGGCGACGACGATCCGCCCCTCGACCCCCGCCTCCGCGATCGACTGCTCGATGAGCGAGACGCGCTGGGCGATCGGCAGCAGCGCGGTCTTGGCGGGGTTGTGGACCACCACCACGTGCAGCTCGTCGACCAGGCGCGCGGCCCGCTCGATCACGTCGAGATGACCGAGGGTCACGGGGTCGAAAGAGCCGGGGACGACGGCGATGCGGGCCATGCCGACAGAGTAGCGGGCGGGCACCGCCTAGCTCTTGGCGAGGAACTCCCGGTCGCGGTCCTGCACGCGGCGCTCGAGCGCGGCACGGAGCCGGTCGTGCGCGGCGAGCGACGGGTCCTCCGCGAGGAGCCGCTCGGCCAGCGCCCGCGCCTCCACGATGACGTCCGCGTCCTGCACCACCCGCAGCAGGCGGAGCGACGAGCGCCCGCCGGACTGCGAGTCGCCCAGCACGTCGCCCTCGCGGCGCAGCTCCAGGTCGACCTCGGCGAGCGCGAAGCCGTCGAGCGTCGCGGCGACCGCCTCCACCCGCTCGCGCGCGACCGTCCCCGCCTCCGCCGCCGTCACGAACAGGCACACCCCCGCGACGCCGCCGCGCCCGATGCGCCCGCGGAGCTGGTGCAGCTGCGAGACCCCGAACCGCTCCGCGTCGAGCACGACCATCATCGAGGCGTTCGGCACGTCCACGCCGACCTCGATGACCGTCGTCGACACCAGGACGTCGATCTCCCCCTCGGCGAAGGAGCGCATCACAACGTCCTTCTCCTCCGTCGTCATCCGCCCGTGCAGCGCGGCCGACCGCCGCTTCCCGAGCAGCGGATGCGCGCGCACGCCCTCGAGCGTGGCCGCGACGGTCGTGAGCGGCGCGGCGGCGTCCTCCTCGGGCGGCTGCGCGCCCTCGGCGGGCTCCCCCGGCTCGATCGCCGGGCAGACGAGATAGACCTGGTGGCCCGAGCGGATCTCCTCCTCGGCGCGCTCCCACGCCCGCGCGATCCACGCGGGATGGTCGGCGAGCGGGACCACGTGGCTCGTGATGCCGGGGCGCCCGGCGGGCAGCTCGCGGATGGTCGACGTGTCGAGATCGCCGAAGACCGTCATGGCGACGGTCCGCGGGATGGGCGTGGCCGTCAGCACCAGCACGTGCGGCGGGGTGGCGCCCTTCCGGCGCAGGGCGTCCCGCTGGTCCACGCCGAAGCGGTGCTGCTCGTCGATCACGACGAGGCCCAGGTCGTAGAAGGAGACCGCGTCGCCGAGGAGGGCGTGCGTGCCGACGACGATCTTCGCCGTGCCCGAGACGATCCGGAGGAGGGCCGCGCGGCGCTGCGCCGCCCCCAGCCCGCCGGTGAGGAGGGTCGGCACCAGCTCGGCCGCGAGTTCCGGGCCGAGGGTCCTCGCGATCGAGCGGAGATGCTGCCCCGCGAGCACCTCGGTGGGAGCGAGCAGCGCCGCCTGCCCGCCGCTCTCGGCCGTGGCGAGCATCGCCCGGAGCGCGACGAGGGTCTTGCCGGAGCCGACCTCGCCCTGCACCAGCCGGGTCATCGGGCTCTCGGCAGCCAGATCGGCGGCGATCTCGTGCCCCACCGCGGTCTGGTCGCCGGTGAGGGCGAAGGGCAGCGCGGCGTCGAAGCGCTCGAGCAGCCCGCCGGGGCCGGGCACGCGGGCGGTCGCGGGGCTGCTGCGCGCCGAGGCCCGGCGCTCGAGCAGGGCGAGCTGCAGGAGGAACGCCTCGTGGAAGCGGAGCGTCTCGCGCGCCTGCGCCTCCTCGCCCTCCCGCTGCGGGCGGTGGATCAGCTCCAGCGCCTCGCCGAGGCCCAGCAGCGAGCGGCCGGCGCGCACCTGCTCGGGCATCGGGTCGGGCACGTCGCGCAAGCCGTCCAGCAGCACGCCGATCGCGGCCTGGAGCTGCCAGCTCGAGATCGCGCTGGTCGCCGGGTAGATCGGGATCGGCCGCTCGGCCCAGTCCTTCGCGAGCTCACCGCCTCCCGTCTCCGTCGCGGCGGCCTCCTCGTCGTCGAACAGGCGGTAGTCGGGATGCGTGAGCTGCGGGGTGTCGCGGAACATCGAGACCGTGCCCGCGAAGATCCCGCGCACGCCGCGGTGGAGCTTCGCCGCGCGCCAGGGCTGTCCGAAGAACGTCAGCGAGAGCGTGCCCGAGCCGTCCGAGATGACGACCTCGAGCAGGGTGCCGCGCCGGTTGCGCATCGGCCGCTCGCGCACCTCGCGCACCTCCGCCACGATCGTCACGCTCTCTCCCACGGGGAGACGCGAGAGCGCCGTCAGCTCGCCCCGCTTCGCGTAGCGGCGCGGGTAGTGGCCCAGGAGCTCGCCGACCGTGCGGTACCCGAAGGCCTTCTCGACCGCACTCGCCGTGCGCGGCCCGATCAGCGGCGCGAGCGAGGCGTCGAGGGGGTCCGGGATCACCTAGCGATCATAGGTCGGACCTCGGACGCGCGAGCCGGGCGACCGGGTCCAGCGCCGAGCGGGGCACGACCGACGCGAGCACCCGACGACCGGCACCCGCGGAGCCGCGGAGCGCGGCGGCCACGGCGGTCGCGTCGTCCCACGCCTCCGACTCGCTCGCGGACGGCGAGTAGCGCCGGCGCTCGACGCGCTCCCGGAGCCCCTGCAGACGTGCCGCCGCTCCGGGGTCGAGGGCGGGAGCAATGCGGGCCTCCTGCGCGCGCGGCGACTCCGTGTCCTCCACGGGGACGCCCAGGTCGCGGGCGGTCGCCAGCAGCTCGGCCCACGCGGCCTCGACGGAGCCGGAGCGCGCGGACCGGCGCCGCAGCGCGCGCTGGACGGCGCGCATCAGCCAGGGGACGAGCACGAGCAGCAGGAGCAGCACCCAGAGCGTCGCCGCGGGAGCCGCCGTGGTGCTCGAGGCGCCGACGGCGCCGGGGGTCGGCGTCGCCGACGCGGCCGTCGGAGTGGGTGTCGCGGCGGGAGCGCTGGTCGCACCGGGCGCGGTGGTCGCGGTCGAGCCCGGGGCGGTGGGGCCCGAGGACGCCGTCGCGCTCGGCAGGGTGTACGAGGCCGGAGCGCCGCGGCTGGGCGTCGGCTCGAAGGGCAGCCAGCCGACCCCCTCGAAGTACAGCTCCGGCCAGGCGTGCAGGTCGGAGGAGAGGACGCGGTAGGTGGTCAGGTCGCTGCCGCCGGAGGGCACGACGGAGCCGGGCTGGTAGCCGATGGCGAGCCGCGACGGGATCCCGAGCTCGCGCGCCATCACCGCCATCGCCGAGGCGAAGTGGACGCAGTAGCCCTCCTTCGTCGTCAGGAACGCCGAGAGCACGCCGACTCCGTCGCCGTCGTAGCCCTCCTCCGCGGGAGTGTCCTCGGAGTAGCGGAACTCGGACGAGCGGAAGTACGTCTGCAGCGCGCGCGCCCGGTCGTAGGCGGTCGGAGCCTCCGCCGTGACCTCCTCCGCGGTGGTGCGGACGATCTCGGGCACGTCGTCGGGGAGCGAGAGGTACCGGTCGACGCCGGACGGCGCGGGCGCGGCGAGCAGCTGCTGCGGGTCGGGCTCGAGCCGCAGCGCCTGCACCTGGTAGTCGTCTCCGGAGCGGGTCGTCGCGTCGCCGCGGATCGAGCCGTCCTGCACGTCCTGGAGCCAGCCGTCGCCGACGCCCGTCAGCGACGAGACCGGATACGGCACGGGGAGCCACTGGCTCCGCAGCGTCTCCACCGAGACGTCGACCTCCTCCGCCTCGCGCGGCACGCTCTCGGAGAGCCCCTCGGGCGTGATCGGCGCCTCGATCGGAGCGGTCTGCTCCGTCTCGCTCGGCGCCCAGTCGTCACCGTCGAAGTCCGAGACGGTCAGCACGCGGAGGTAGACGGGCAGGTCGGAGTCGGTGGCGTAGCGCAGCACGGTCACGGGGTTCGGGCGGCGCAGGTCCGCGCCGAGAGCGACCACCGGGTCGATCGCGCCGTTGAAGAGGCTGCCGGAGACGCCCGAGGGGGCGGTGGTGCGCGCGTAGCCTGCCGCCGACCCGGCGACGACTCCCGCGCCCAGGACGACGACGGTCACGGCCGCGAAGGCGGGCAGCACGGCCGCGGCCGCGCTCGGGCCGCTCGGGCGGCGGGGGGCGGCCGTGGCGGCGAGCACGCCCGCGTAGGCGAGCGCAGTGACGACGAGGCTCGCCCAGGACACCTCGGAGGGGTCCACGATCGCCGGCACCGCGAGCAGCGCCGCGGGGAACAGACCGGCCAGGGCGGGGAGGCGGACGGAGAAGGCGAACAGGTCGGCCGCCCAGGCGAGCACGACCACCCCGCCGATCAGGAGGAACGAGATGCCGTCGTCGGCGATGGCCGGGAGCCCCTGCTGGGCGATGGACTGGAAGCCGCCCTGCGCGAGCGCCTCCGCCTGCGCGACGGCGCCGGGCGTGGGGATCACGAACAGCAGGGCCCGACCGGGCACGAACATCGCGGTCAGCACGCCGACCATCGTCAGCGTGCCGAGGATCGGCGGGACGACGGGGTGCACGCGCAGAGCCCGGGCGGCGGCCGGGACGCCGAGCACCACGGCGACCGCGCTCGCGAGGAGCACCAGCCAGTCGACGCCGACGAGGAGCCGCCCGATCCCGGCGGCGGCGGCCGTGATCGCGAGGAAGAGCAGACCGCTCAGAGGAGCCGACCCGGCGCGCGGATCGCTCTCGACGCGGCGGCTCACGCCACCACCCGCAGAGCGAGGGCCTGCGCCCACGCCTCCTCGACGGAGGCACTCGGGTCGACGGACACCGCGTACCAGCCGAGCGAGGCGAGAGCCGCCTCCTCCTCAGCGGTGCCGGCGACGACGAAGGCGATCGCGGGGCGCGACTGCGCGGCCAGGGAGCCGAGGGCGTCGAGGTCCGACTCGAGGAGTCGGGTGAGGACGGCGAAGACCGGTCGCACTCCCCCGGTGTCGCGAATGTCGGCCGAGATCCGGGTCACCGCGTCGACCGACTCGCGCGAGGGCGCCAGCTCGGCCAGGCGCAGCAGCACGTCGTGCGCCACCTCGCGCTCGTCCTCCGAGTGCTCCGGCTCGCCGTCCGCACCCGTCTCGACGAGGTGGGTCTCGAAGCCGCGGTCGAGCAGGTGCACGGCGAGGGAGGCCGTCATCGACACCGCCCACTCGAGCCGGTCGTCGCCGCGCCGCTCGAGCACGCGCTCGGCCCGGGTCTCGAGGAGGATCCACGCGTGCGGATCGGTGTTCTGCTCGTCCTGGCGGACCATGAGCTCACCGGAGCGGGCGCTCGCCCGCCAGTGCACCCGGCGCATGGCGTCCCCCGGGCGGTAGTCGCGCGGGATCACGTCGTCCGTACCGGCGCCGGCCGTCGCGTGCGCGACCGGGCTCGATCCGCCGGCTCCGTGCGCGTCCAGGACGTCGCTCTGGAGGGGCACGACCCGCGGAGTCACGACGAACGGCTGCGCAGCCCCCACGACGCTCTCGCGGAGCGCGAGCCCGAGGCCGTCGCCGCGCACCAGGCGCAGCGGGCCGATGCGGTGGATCCCGCGCCGCTCGGCGGGCAGACGGTAGCGGGCGCGCACGCGGCCGCCCGACGGGACGCCCGGCAGCCCGAAGACGCCCTCGGCGACCGGCCGGCCGACGACGACCCCGCGCTCCACGCGCTCGAGCCGGTCGTGGGCGCGCGCCCCGCTGCGGACGGCGCGGCCGCGGTTCTCGAGCAGCACGTCGACCTCCACCACGTCGCCGGCCGCGACGGTCTGGGGAGCGAAGCGGCGCTGCACCCGGAACGACGCCGGCGCCAGGAGCAGGGAGACGAGCGCGCCCAGGGGCAGGCCCAGCAGCACCAGGCCGACGAACAGCAGCTCGCGGAACTCTGTCAGCGGCGCTATCACCACTCCCGCGACGCCCAGCAGAACGAGCGCCCAGCCGCGCAGCGTCAGCGCGACCCCGCGGAGCGCGGGCAGACCGCCGAGACGGGACGACGGCGTCTCGGCGGGGCGGGCCTCAGTCGCCACGGTTGCCGAAGGGGACGGGGGTGGCCGCGACGATGCGCTGCACGATCTCGGTGACCGAGTGCGAGGATCCGGCGCCGGAGCGGCCGGGGAGGCGGGTGGCGGGCAGGAGGCGGTGGCCGAGCACGGGGACGGCGAGCGCGTCCACGTCGTCCGGCACCACGAAGTCGCGGTCGCTGAGGGCGGCAAGCGCCTTCGCGGCGGCGATCAGCTGGAGCGTGGCGCGCGGGCTCCCCCCGAGCCGCAGCTCGGGGTCCACCCGCGTGGCCTGCATGATCGCCACCACGTACTCCTGCACAGGCGGTGCGACGTACACGGAGCGCACGTAGGCCATCATCCGCTCGAGCTCGGCGAGGCCCACGACGGGCCGCAGCTCCTCGAGCGGGCTGGCCGAGTCGCGGGTGCGGATCATCTCGAGCTCGGCGCGCTCATCGGGGTAGCCGAGCGAGAGGCGGGCCATGAAGCGGTCGCGCTGGGCCTCGGGCAGTGAGTAGGTGCCCTCCATCTCGACCGGGTTCTGCGTCGCGATCACGGCGAAGGGGCGCGGGAGGAGGTGGGTGGTGCCGTCGACCGAGACCTGGCGCTCCTCCATGCACTCCAGCAGCGCCGACTGCGTCTTGGGCGAGGCCCGGTTGATCTCGTCGCCGATCAGGATGTTCGCGAAGACCGGGCCCGGCTTGAACTCGAAGTCGCGGGTCGCCTGGTTGTAGACCGAGACCCCCGTGACGTCGGAGGGGAGCAGGTCGGGCGTGAACTGGATGCGCGCGACGCTGCCGCCGACCGAGGCCGCCAGCGACTTCGCCAGGACCGTCTTGCCGGTGCCGGGGACGTCCTCCATCAGGAGGTGCCCACCGGCGAGGAACACCGTCAGCGCCATCGAGACCTCGGCCGACTTGCCGTCGATCACGCGGGTGAGGTTCCCGAGGACGGCGCCGCAGTGCGCCGTGAACTCCTCGCGGGTCAGGGGCGTCTCGGGTGCCGCTCGGCGGCCGACAGCGGAGCGGGTGTCTTCGAGCGACGTCATAGCTACGGATTCTCGCAGTCCTGACGGGAAAAGGGTCCAGGTTCCGCGAGTTCGCAGTGTGCCGCCAGGCAGGAGCCGCGCGGCGGCCACCGGACGCCGCAGGCAGGGGTGCCGCCCTATGCTCGGTCCGGTGACCAGGATCATCGCCGGATTCGCCGGCTCGCTCACCCTCCGGGTCCCGCGCGCGGGCACCCGCCCCACCAGCGACCGCGTGCGCGAGGCCGTCTTCTCGGCCCTCGAGGCCCGGGACGCCCTCGACGGCGCGACGGTGGTCGACCTCTACGCGGGCTCCGGCGCCCTCGGGCTCGAGTCGGCCAGCCGCGGAGCGAGCGCGGTCGTCCTGGTCGAGCGCGACCCGAAGGCCGCCCGGACCGCGGGCGAGAACGCACGGGCGATCGCGACCGCGGCTGCCAAGAACAAGCGGCCCGCCCCGCGGATCGAGGTGGTGACCGGCTCGGTCCGCTCCTTCCTCGACGGCTCCCCGGCCCTCAACACGGACACGGTGTTCCTCGACCCGCCCTACGACCTCGGCGAGGACGACCTCGCCGCCGACCTCGCCGGCGTCCTGCCGCTGCTGCGCGAGGACGCGGTGGTCGTCGTGGAGCGGAGCTCCCGCAGCCCGGAGCCGCGCTGGCCCGCGGGTCTGGAGCGGGAGCGGAGGAAGGACTACGGCGAGACCACGATCTGGTGGGCTTCGCCTGCGTCGCCCGCGCCGGCCGCCTCGCCCGCTTCCTCCCCGGCCGGCTGACCGGCCTCAGCCCGCCGCGCCGTCCCAGCCGAGGTACGGGTCCCAGCCCCCGCGCCCCTCGAGCGCGACCCCGCCCAGGCGCACCTCCGGGCCCCCCTCGCGGACGACCCCGAGCGGGACGAAGCCCTCCGGCAACGCCGCGGCGGGCGGGAAGCACGCGAGCATCGCGTGGTCCTCGCCACCTCCCAGCACCAGCGCCCTCGCCAGGTCGAGGTCCACGCCCTCCACCCCCGTGAGCCCGCGCGCGTGCACGTCGACCGCCGCGGCATCGAGGTCGATCGCCACTCCGCTCGCACGCGCCATCCGACGGGCGTCGAGCACCACGCCGTCCGAGACGTCCATCATCGCGGTGGCGGTCCCGCCCGCGGCCTCGCCCGCGGAGATCGGCGCGGTCGGGCGCAGCTGCGCCTCGAGGAGGGACGGATGCCGCTCGCGGAGCCGGTCGGCGAGGTCGGCCGACGGCTCCCCGTCCCGCCGCGCCTGCTCGAACAGCAGGCGCAGCCCGAGCCCCGCTCGTCCCAGCGGGCCGGCCACGGCGAGCACGTCCCCCGGCCTCGCACCGCTGCGGAGCACCGGCGGTCGTCCGTCGAGCGAGCCGAACGCCGTGATCGAGAGCGTCAGTGTCGCGGAGGCGGACAGGTCTCCCCCGACGACTCCGCATCCCGGCGCCATCGCGGCGCAGCCGGCGGCGAGTCCGCCCGCGATCCCCTCCAGCACGTCGACGCCCAGCGACTGGGGCGCCGCGAGCGCGACGACGAGCCCGGTGGGACGGGCCCCCATCGCCGCGACGTCGGCGAGGTTCGAGGCCGCCGCCTTCCAGCCCAGGTCCGCCGGGCTCGACCAGGCCAGCCGGAAGTCGGGGCCGTGCACCATCATGTCCGTGGTCACCACGAAGCGGCCGTCGGGAGCCCGCAGCACCGCGCAGTCGTCGCCGGGCCCGACCAGGGTCTCCGCGCCCGGGCCGCCGAGCCGGGCCAGCACCCTCGCGAGCACCTCGCCCTCGCTGAGCTCGGCCAGGGTGGGACTCCGATCCTCTGCCATGGTTCACACGCTAGCGTTGACGGCGATGTCCCCCCGCCGACTCCGCTCCCCCCTCCTCGCCGCCGCCGCCGTCCTGCTGCTCTCGGGCTGCTCGGCCAGCGTCGCACTCGAGCCCGCCGCCGATGCGACGAGCACCGGCTGCGCCGAGGTCTCGGTGCGCCTGCCCGACGTGGTCGCGGAGCAGCCCGAGCGCGAGACGAACGCTCAGGGCACCGCCGCCTGGGGCACCCCGGCCGCCGTCATCCTCCACTGCGGAGTCGAGGTGCCCGGCCCGACGACGGACCTCTGCGTGAACGTCAGCGGAGTCGACTGGATCATCGACGAGACGCAGAAGGACGAGGACATCTACACGCTGACCACCTACGGGCGCGATCCCGCGGTGGAGATCACCGTCGACCAGAGCCGCGCGTCCGGATCCTCCGCGGCGCTCGACCTGGCGAACGCCGTCTCCTACGTCCCGCAGACGCGCGAGTGCACCGACGTCTCGGACGCCGACACCCTCGATCCGACGGACACGCCCACCGGCTGAGTCTCAGCGGTCAGACGCCGAGGGCTCGACTCGCTGCGGTGAGCGCACCATCGGCGGTCGCCCCCAGCTCACGCGCGCGCGACGCGAACACGGCGGCCGCAGCCTGCAGCTCACGCTCCAGCGCATCCACGCCTCCCGCGACGACCGTGCCCGCCCGGCCGCGCGTCTCGACCAGGCCCGCCGACTCCAGCTCCCGGTAGGAGCGGGCGACCGTCCCCGCGGCGACGCCCAGCGTCTCGGCCAGCGCGCGCACCGGCGGCAGCCGCATCCCGACCGGCAGCTCGCCCGCGGCGATCAGAGCGGTGATCTGCTCGCGGATCTGCTCGAAGGGCGCCGCGGCCGCGCCCGCCTCGACGCGGAGCGCGAGCGCCGGCGTCATCGGGCGGCGACCGGGACGCGGTCGAGCGCCGAGTCGAGCAGCTCGCTGATCAGGTCCGGGTAGTCCACGCCGCTCGCGCCCCACATGCGCGGGAACATCGAGACCGGCGTGAAGCCGGGCATGGTGTTGATCTCGTTGACGACGAAGCCGTCGGCGGTGAGGAAGAAGTCGACCCGGGCGAGGCCCTCGGCTCCGATCGCGTCGAAGGCGCGGATCGCGAGTGACCGCATCTCGGAGAGCTCGCCGTCGGTGAGATCGGCCGGGCAGACCAGCTCGATGCCGGACGCCCCGAGGTACTTCGCCTCGAAGTCGTAGAAGCCGCGGCCGGTGACGACCACCTCGCCGGCGACGGAGGCGCGGGCCGGAGCACCGCGGCGGCCGCCGAGCACGCCGATCTCTACCTCGCGGCCGACGATGCCCGACTCGATCAGTACCCGCGAGTCGTGCGCGAACGCCTCCTCCAGCGCGGCCTCGAGCTGCTCGCGCTCGTCGATCCGGCTGACGCCCACGCTCGAGCCGGCCCGCGCCGGCTTCACGAACGCGGGCAGGCCCAGCTCGTCGAGGGCCGAGGAGGCGTCGCCCGGGTCGGCGCGCCACTCCGCCTCGGTCACGAGGTACCAGGGCGCCACCGCGAGGCCCGCGGCCCGCAGCACCGTCTTGGTGAAGTGCTTGTCCATGCCGAGAGCCGACGCGAGCACGCCCGAGCCGACGTAGGGCAGCCCGACGAGCTCGAGCATCCCCTGGACGGTGCCGTCCTCGCCCCACGGGCCGTGCAGGATCGGCAGCACCACGTCGACCTCGCCGAGCGAGCACGTCGCGCCGTCCTCGGTCGTCACGGTGAGCTCTCGCGAGAGGGCGGACTCCGGCCAGCGCACACGGGAGCCGTCGTCCTCGACCCGGGGCAGCGACGCGGCGTCGAGAGCGAACTTCTCGGGACGGTCCTCCTCGAGCACGAAGGCGCCGTCGGAGGTGATCCCGACGGGGATCACCTCGAAGCGGTCACGGTCGATCGCCCGCAGCACCCCGGCCGCCGTTGCGCAGCTGATCGAGTGCTCGCTGGAGCGCCCCCCGAACAGAACGGCCACGCGGAGCTTGCTGGTCATCGAGGTTCCTCTCACCCTGTGGCTCGTCCGAATCCGTGGTCAGGTGCGGCGCGATGTCCTTCGGATCGAGCGTACCGGCGAGCACCTGCGACACCTGCTCGACGATGGGCATGTCGACTCCCCTGGCGCGCGCCAGCTCGAGGACCGGCGCGACGGAGGCGAGCCCCTCCGCCGTCTGCTGCATCGACTTCACCACGTCGGTGAAGCTGTAGCCCTGGCCGAGCAGGCGCCCGGCCGTGTTGTTGCGCGAGAGGGACGAGCTCGACGTCGCGATGAGGTCGCCGAGCCCCGCGAGTCCGGCCATCGTCTCGGCCCGTCCGCCGTACGCGACCGCGAAGTCCGTCATCTCGGCGAGACCGCGCGTGATGATCGACGCCTTCGTGTTCTCGCCGTAGCCGACGCCGTCGACGATGCCGATCGCCACGGCGATGAGGTTCTTCAGCACGCCGCCGAACTCGGTGCCGATCACGTCGGTGTTGACGTAGGAGCGGAAGTAGCGGTTGGTCGCCGCGAGAGCCACCTCCTGCGCGGTGACGAGGCTCTCGGAGGCGATGACCGCCGCGGTCGGCTGCTCCTTGGCGATCTCGAGGGCGAGGTTGGGCCCGGAGGCGACGGCGATCCGGTCGAGGGAGACCGGCAGCATCTGCGCGATCACCTCGCTCATCCGCTGGCCGGTGCCCTTCTCGACGCCCTTCATCAGGCTCACCAGCACCGTGCGCTCGGTGAGAAACGGCGTGATCGCCTCGAGGTTGCTCCGCAGCGACTGCGACGGGATGGAGAGGTAGACGTGGTCCGCGCCCTCCAGCGCCTCCTCGATGCGCGGCGTGGCCCGGATGTTGCGCGGGAGGTTGATGCCGGGGAGGTAGTCGCTGTTGCGCTTGGCCTCGGTGATCTCGCGGGCCAGCTCGGCGCGGCGCGCCCACATCACGACGTCGGAGCCGCCGTCGGCGAGGATCTTCGCGAACGTGGTGCCCCAGCTGCCGGCGCCGAGGATGGCGACGCGGCGGGGCACGGGGATGGGCGCCTTCCTACTGCTCGGACTCAAAGCGACCCGTGCCCTTCTGGTTGTGCTCGGAGGGGTTCCAGCGCTTCTCGGGCGCCGCCTCGCCGCGCAGCTCCTCGAGCAGGGCGGTGATCGCCGCCATCACGACCGCGGAGGCCTCGTTGAGTGTGGCGGAGTCGAGGCTGCGTCCGCGGAAGGCGGACAGGTCGACGGGGTCGCCGACGATCACGTCGACGCGCTTGCGGCGGAAGAGGGTGATCCGCTTGGAGTAGCGGCCCATCAGCTGCTGCGCGCCCCAGTGCGCGACCGGGACGACAGGCAGGCCGTACTGCAGCGCCATCCGCACCGCTCCCGTCTTGCCGCGCATCGGCCAGAGCTCGGGGTCGCGGGTGAGGGTGCCCTCGGGGTAGATGATGACCGAGCGGCCCTCGTCCACGAGAGCCTTGGCGGTCTTCAGCGGCTCGCTGCCGCGGACCGAGCCCGAGCGCTCGACGGGGATCTGCCCGGAGCCGCGCAGGATCGAGCCGAGCACGGGCACCGAGAACAGCGAGGCCTTGGCGAGGAAGCGCGGTGCGCGGCCGGCGCGCCACAGGGTCCAGCCCGTGATGATCGGGTCGATCTCGCTGTAGTGGTTCGGCGCGAACACGAAGGCTCCGGTGCTCGGGATCTTGTCGCCGTTCCGGATCCGCAGGTCGACCGAGGCGGTCATCACGGGGATCACCGCCGCCGCGAGGAACCAGAAGATGGACGGACGGCTTCGCTCAGACACCCGCCCATCCTCGCATCCCGCATCGGAGGGGCCGCGTCCCCACGCCCGGGAGCAGCGGGGCCCCGCGGTGGGAGGAGCGGCCCGGCCGCCGGGTACGGTACCGGCACGCCCCGTCCGCGTCGCCGCCCGTCGCCGTGGGACGCCGTCGGCCGAGCGCTCGGCCGCCTCGCCGACTCGCCGATCGCGCAGTCCGGCCTGGTGCTCCTGCTCGTGTGGGGAGTCGTGATGCTCGCCACGCAGGCCGGACGCGACGCGGCCGCGCTCGGCGACGGCCTCCTGCTGACGCTCGCGGTCCTCGTCGGCGGCTCGGCGGCCGTCGCCCTCGTGATCGGCGGGGTCGACGCCCTCTGGCGCGTGGCGGTGGCACCGCTCGCCCACGTCGAGGCGGAGGCGACCGGCGGCGTCGCGGTCCTCGGACGCGACCGGCTCGGAGCGGGCCTCCGTCGTGTCGAGCCGCGGTTCCCGCTGCCGACGCTGCGGCCCTACGCGGTGGTCGTGCCGCGCCGCCGGGGACTGACCGTCTCCTTCGGCGACTGGGGCGTCGTCGTGCCCTGGGCGCGGATCGCGCGGCTGGAGCGGCGGTGGGTGCTGGTGGGCCTGCGTCCGCGCGAGGCCCTCGAGGTCGTCCTGGCCGGCACGCGGCGCGGACGCCTCACGCTGGTCCTGGTCGAGTCGCCAGGACCGCTGAGCCTCCGGCCCGCGCCGGAGACGACGCTCGCGCTCCTCGAGAAGCGGATCCGGGGACGCCTGGAGGAGGACGCGGAACCGCCCGCGTGGGGCGCGCCCGGGCGCGACAGGACCCCGGGCCGCTGAGGACGGTCGTCCTCAGCGGCCCGGGGTCCCGGTGGGCGGCTACGCGTCGAGCGAGAAGTCGGCGCCCAGCAGCTCGAGCTTGGTGAGGAAGTTCTCGTAGCCGCGGCTGATGATGCCGACGTTCGAGACCGTCGAGGTGCCCTCGGCCGAGAGCGCCGCGATCAGGTGCGAGAAGCCGCCGCGCAGATCCGGCACGACGATGTCGGCGCCGTGCAGCTTCGAGGGTCCCGAGATCACGGCCGAGTGCATGAAGTTGCGCTGCCCGAAGCGGCAGGCCTGCCCGCCGAGGCACTCGCGGTGGATCTGGATGGTCGCGCCCATCTCGACGAGCGCGTCGACGAAGCCGAAGCGCTGCTCGTAGACGGTCTCGTGCACGATCGAGACGCCCTTGGCCTTCGTGAGCGCCACGACCAGCGGCTGCTGCCAGTCGGTCATGAAGCCGGGGTGCACGTCGGTCTCGATGATGACCGGCTTGAGCTCGCCGCCCGGGTGGTAGAAGCGGATGCCGTCCTCGGCGATCTCGAACGCGCCGCCGACCTTGCGGAAGACGTTGAGGAAGGTGGTCATCTCCTGCTGGCGGGCGCCGCCGACGAAGATGTCGCCGTCGGTCGCGAGGGCCGCGGCCGCCCAGGAGGCCGCCTCGTTGCGGTCGAAGAGCGCGCGGTGGGAGTAGCCGGTGAGCCGGTCCACGCCCTCGATGCGGATCACGCGGTCGGTGTCGACCGAGATGATGGCGCCCATCTTCTGCAGGATGTTGATCAGGTCCATGATCTCGGGCTCGATCGCCGCGCCCGAGAGCTCGGTGATGCCGGAGGCGCGCACCGCGGTCAGGAGGACCTGCTCGGTCGCTCCGACGCTCGGGTAGGGCAGCGACACCTTGGCGCCGTGCAGGCCCTCGGGTGCCGACATCCGGATGCCCGAGGGCAGCTTCTCGACGACGGCGCCGAAGTTGCGCAGCACCTCGAGGTGGTAGTCGATCGGGCGGTCGCCGATGCGGCAGCCGCCGAGGTCGGGGATGAACGCCTCGCCCAGGCGGTGCAGCAGCGGGCCGCAGAAGAGGATCGGGATGCGGCTGGAGCCGGCGTGCGCGTCGATGTCGGCGAAGTGCGCGGACTCGACGTTGGAGGGGTCGAGGATCAGCTCGCCCACCTCGGCGCCCTGCTTCACCTTGACGCCGTGGACTTCGAGCAGGCCCTTCACGACGCGGACGTCGCTGATGTCGGGCACGTCGCGGAGGGTGGAGGCGGTCTCGCCGAGCAGCGCCGCGACCATCGCCTTGGTGACCAGGTTCTTGGCCCCCTTGAGCTCGATCCGGCCCACCAGCGGTCGCCCGCCGTTGATGGTGATCCGCTCGGTCGTCATTCCCACCCGTGCTCCCGACGCCTTGGCGTCCTGCAGGGCCTTGGCGTCCTGAAGAAGTGTGTTCACGCTATTTCACCGGCAATGTCTTGGGCCGCCAGCTCTCGCGGCGGGTCTCGAATTCGGAAATGAGCGCTTCGTCGCGCAGGGTCAGGCCGATGTCGTCCAGGCCCTCGATCAGGCGCCATCGAGTGTAGTCGTCGATCTCGAAGTCGAAGGTCTCGCCACCGGCGGTGACCGTACGCGCAACCAGATCCACCGTCGGTTCTATTCCCGGGGTGCCCTCGATGATCTCCCACAGCCGCTCGACGTCGGGCTCCGAGACGACGGCCGCGAGCAGTCCCTGCTTGCCGGCGTTGCCCCGGAAGATGTCGCCGAAGCGGGGGGAGATGACGACCCGGAAGCCGAAGTCGCGCAGCGCCCAGACGGCGTGCTCGCGGCTGGAGCCGATGGCGAAGTCGGGGCCGGCGACGAGGATGCCGGCGCCGCGGTAGCGCTCCTGGTTGAGGACGAAGTCCGCGTCCTGCCGCCAGCCGTGGAAGAGCGCGTCCTCGAAGCCGGTCTTCGTGATGCGGCGGAGGTAGATGCCGGGGAGGATCTGGTCGGTGTCGACGTTGGCGCGCTTCAGGGGCGCGGCGATCGCGGTGACGGTCTCGAACTTCTGCACGGTCAGACTCCTGCTCTCTCGCGGACCGGCTCCAGATCGGAGGGACTGGAGAGGGTGCCGCGCACGGCCGTGGCCGCGGCGACGAGGGGCGAGACGAGGTGGGTCTTCGCCCCCTTGCCCTGACGACCCTCGAAGTTGCGGTTGGACGTGGAGGCCACGCGCTCCCCCAGGACGAGCTGGTCGGTGTTCATCCCGAGGCACATCGAGCAGCCGGCGAAGCGCCACTCCGCGCCGAACGCGGTGACGATCCGGTCGATCCCCTCGGCCTCGGCCTCGAGCCGCACCCGGGCGGAGCCGGGGACGACCATCACGCGGACGCCGGGGGCCTTGGTGCGCCCCTCGACGACGGCAGCGAAGGCCCGCAGGTCCTCGATCCGCGAGTTGGTGCAGGAGCCCATGAAGACCACGTCGACCGGGATCTCCTTCATCGGCGTGCCGGGCTCCAGCGCCATGTACTCCAGCGCTCGCAGAGCGCTGGCGCGCTCGTTCGGATCGTCGAGGACGTCAGGGTCCGGTACCGCCTGCGAGAGCGAGACGCCCTGGCCGGGGTTCGTGCCCCAGGTGACGAACGGCTCGAGCGCGTCGGCGTCGATCACGACCTCGGCGTCGAACACGGCGCCCTCGTCGCTCGGCAGCGTCCGCCAGTAGGCGACCGCGGCGTCCCAGTCCTCACCCGCCGGAGCGTGCGGGCGGCCGTGCAGGTAGGCGAAGGTCGTCTCGTCCGGCGCGACCATGCCGGCCCGCGCACCCGCCTCGATCGACATGTTGCAGATCGTCATCCGGCCCTCCATCGAGAGCGCGCGGATCGCGGAGCCGCGGTACTCGAGGATGTAGCCCTGGCCGCCGCCGGTGCCGATGCGGGCGATGACCGCGAGGATGATGTCCTTGGCCGTCACCCCCTCCTTCAGCGTGCCCTCGACCGTGATCGCCATCGTCTTGAAGGGTTGCAGCGGCAGCGTCTGCGTCGCCATCACGTGCTCGACCTCGCTCGTGCCGATGCCGAAGGCGATCGCGCCGAACGCGCCGTGCGTGGAGGTGTGCGAGTCGCCGCAGACCACCGTGACGCCGGGCATCGTCAGGCCCAACTGGGGGCCGACGACATGCACGATGCCCTGCTCGACGTCGCCCAGGGAGTGCAGGCGGACGCCGAACTCGCCGGCGTTGCGGCGCAGCGCGTCGATCTGGGTGCGGCTGATCGGATCCTCGATGGGGCGTCCGATCTCGAGGGTCGGCGTGTTGTGGTCCTCGGTGGCGATGGTGAGGTCCGGCCGGCGCAGCGGGCGCCCCGCGGCACGCAGGCCGTCGAACGGCTGCGGGCTGGTCACCTCGTGCAGCAGGTGCAGGTCGATGTAGAGCAGGTCGGGAGCGCCGTTCTCGCCCGCGACGACCACGTGGTCGTCCCAGACCTTCTCGGCGAGGGTGCGCGGCTTCTCGGCTCTCCTGCCGGTCCCTGCTCCACTCGACGCGGGCGCGGCTGTGCCGGGTGTGGTCTCGATCATGACGGTTCCTTCTCCTCCTGGAGTCGCTGCTCGGCCGGGCGAGGCACCGCGACGAGGGAGGCCGTCAGTTCGAGGTCTCGTCGCGGCACGGAAGGAGGTGCGGGCCACTCAGCATGGACCGAGAATAGCACCGCGCTCCCCCGCCTCCCGGGCGGGCGCGGCACGGAGTCGCCCGGCTCAGGCGCGGGCGTCGAGCACGGCGTCGACGACGACGACGGTGACGTTGTCCCGTCCGCCGGCCTCGACCGCCGCACGCACGAGCGCCTGAGCGAGGTCGGCAGGGTCGCCGGAGTCGCGGCGGGCGAACAAGGCGGCGATCCGCTGGTCGGAGAGCTCCTTCGTCAGCCCGTCGGAGCAGAGCAGGTAGCTGGCGCGCGGCACGACGGGCAGCGTCCAGACGTCCGTCTCGACCTCCTCGTCGGCGCCGAGGGCGCGGGTGACGATGTTGCGGTCGGGATGCGACTCCGCCGACTCGGGGGTGAGCAGGCCGGCCGAGACGAGCTCCTGCACGGCGGAGTGGTCCACCGTCAGCTGCTGGAGTTCGGCACCGTCCCAGCGGTAGACGCGGGAGTCCCCGACGTTGAACAGCGCCCAGCGGGCCGGGCCCGCGGGCTCGGGGAGCACGAGCATCAGCCCGGTCAGCGTCGTGCCGCAGAGCGCACCGCCCACGTCGAGCGCGCGCACGGCCGTGTTGGCGCCCTCCACCAGGTCGAACACCGCGTCCACCGGACCCAGGCTCGTCGGCCGGTTCTCGCGCAGCGCCTCGACGGCGGCTGCGCTCGCGAGGTCCCCTCGTGCGTGCCCGCCCATCCCGTCCGCGACTGCCAGGAGCAGCTCGTCGGCGAGGAGGGCGTCCTCGTTGACGCGGCGGACGGCGCCGACGTCGGTGCTGCTGCTGACGGCGAGCCGCAGCGCCCCCTGGGGCAGGTCGACCGTGGTCGTCGTCATCGCGGGATCACTTCTCCTCGGCGGAGGACCGGGCGTCGTCCGCGACGACCTCGGGGTGCCCGTCGTGCAGCTGGATGTGGCGGTGCTCGCGGCGCATCTTCGCCAGGCTCGCCAGCGTCGCCACGGTCATGCTCAGCACGATGACCACGAGCGAGGTGATCGTGTCGATGTCCCACACCGGCACCGGCTCGCCCCCGTTGAGGAAGGGCAGGTCGTTCTCGTGCAGGGCGTGCAGGACGAGCTTCACGCCGATGAAGGCGAGGATGAACGCGATCCCGTACTTGAGGTACTCGAGCTTCTCGATCAGCCCGCCGAGCAGGAAGTAGAGCTGGCGGAGCCCCATCAGCGCGAAGACGTTCGCGGTGAACACGATGAAGGGGCTCTCGGTGATGCCGAAGATCGCCGGGATCGAGTCGAGCGCGAAGAGCAGGTCGGTCGAGCCGATCGCGAGGAACACGATCAGCATCGGCGTGAAGTGGCGCGTGCCGTCGATCGTGGTGCGGATCCTGGAGCCGTCGAACGAGTCCGAGATCTTGACGCGGCGGCGCAGGAGCCGGATGAGCAGGTTGTCGGTGCCCTCGTCCTCGTCCTCCTTGCCGAACGCCTGGTTCCACGCCGTGTAGACCAGGAACGCGCCGAAGAGGTAGAAGATCCAGCTGAAGCTCTCGATGAGCTGCGCGCCGAGCAGGATGAAGACGCCGCGGAAGACCAGCGCAATGATGATGCCCACCATCAGCACCTCCTGCTGGAGCTTCGCCGGCACCGCGAAGCGGCCCATGATGATGACGAAGACGAACAGGTTGTCGACCGAGAGGCTGTACTCGGTCAGCCAGCCTGCGACGAACTGGCCGGCCAGCTCGCCGCCGCCGAGGATCAGCATCAGCAGCGCGAACACGAGCGCCAGCGACACGTAGAAGCCGACCCACAGCCCCGACTCCTTCAGGCTCGGCACGTGCGGGCGCTTGTAGACCAGCAGCAGGTCGGCGGCGAGGATCAGGCTCAGGACGACGAACGAGCCGATCACGAACCAGACGGGCAGATCGAGCATGAGGGCCTTCCGAGTGGGTGGGGGCCGAAAGTCTCTCCCCGGGGAGCGGACGGCCGTGCCGGTCCGCGTCACCCGTCCCGCCCCCGGCGCCGCGCAGGGGCGGTGCGTACTGACGGGAGCGGAAAGGCGGGATACTCCCCTTCGCGGATGCGATCCTAGCGCCGATCCGGCGGGATGCGGCCCCGGGGAGGCGGAGCGGGAACGAGGCGATCGGCGCGATGCGTCGAGCGGGTCCCGCGTGGCGAGCACCCGGGTGTTAAACGAGAAGAACCCCCGGTCAGACCGGGGGTTCTTCTCGTGTTGCCGTGGTGACCCCAGCGGGATTTGAACCCGCGTTACCGCCGTGAGAGGGCGACGTCCTAGGCCGCTAAACGATGGGGCCGCGTTTTTGCAACTCGAAGAGTGTTGCACACGGATCCGCATCGACGCAAATCGAGCGCCCGGCCCATCCGGTCTCCGCTCGGCCCCGGCCTTGCCCGCCGCCCGCCGAGGCGGTTGGCTCGGGGCATGAGACTGACGAAACTCGAGCACGCCGCCGTCCTGATCGAGGAGGACGGCGCCCGGCTGGTGATCGATCCGGGGTCCTTCACCCGGCCCGTCGAGGGGACGACCGACACCGTCGCCGTGGTGCTCACCCACGAGCACGCCGACCACTGGACCCCGGAGCAGCTGCAGCGCCTGCGCGACGCGGCCCCGTCGCTGCGGATCCTCGGCCCGGCCGGGGTCGCCGCCGCCGCCGAGGGCTTCGACGTCGAGACGGTCGCCGACGGCGATGTCGTGACGGTGGGCCCGTTCGAGCTGCGCTTCTTCGGCTCCCGTCACGCGGTGATCCACCGCAGCATCCCCGTGATCGACAACGTGGGCGTCCTGGTGAACGGCCGGGTCTACTACGCCGGCGACTCGTTCACAGTGCCGGAGGGCGTCGATGTCGAGATCCTCGCTGCTCCCTCGGGAGCACCGTGGATGAAGATCGCCGAGGCGATGGACTACGTGCTCGAGCTCGCCCCGCGGCACGCCTTCGCGACCCACGAGCAGGTGCTCTCGGAGGCGGGGCGCTCGCTCGGCCACGACCGGCTCGGCTGGGCGGTGCGCGAGGGCGGCGGCGAGTACCACGCCCTCGAGCCGGGCGACGTGCTGGAGCTCTGACGCCGGGGACGACGACGGCCGGGTCGGGGGTGAGCCCCGGCCCGGCCGTCGTCGCGATCCGCTACCGGATCAGTAGTACTCGCCCTGGCGGTAGTCCCAGGAGTTGAACTGCTCGGCGAGGTTCAGCATGATGCGCTCGTAGTCGAGGCCGCGGCGGATCAGCACGGGGCCCGGGGTGATCGAGCGCTCGCCGCCCTGCACGGGGATGAGGGCGCCCGAGGCGTCCACCATCGAGACCATGACGCCCTGCTCGTGGCGGGAGTCCTCGTCCTTGTCCGGCTGGATCGAGGAGACGTAGGAGTCGGCCGAGACGATGACGTCGGCCTCGTTCTCGATCCGCTCGCCGATGTTCGCGACGCGGCCGCGGTTGCCCACGCCCGAGGGGTTGGCCGAGCTGGCGAAGGTGAGGGTGCGGTCGCGCTCCCACATGGTGGCGACCAGCTGCTCGGCCGGGCGGCCGAAGCGGATGACGAAGCAGCTGGTGCCCCGTCCGTCGCGGACCAGCTCGCGGGCGTCCTCGTCGATCAGGTCGACGGCCTCGGCCTTCCACGGGAGGATGCAGCCGAGCAGGACGTCCTGGTCCCAGTGCTTCTGGTAGAAGGCGAGGACCTCCTCGTTGAGCTCGGCGAGCTCGGTGAGCTGCTCGATGCTGGAGCAGAGCACGACGCCCGGCTTGTTGCGGTTGCGCTGCTTGGCCGAGAACTTGCGCTCGAGGCCCGCTCCGTCGGTCGTCATCAGGATGTAGCCGACCTTGGTCGCGCAGACGACCAGTCCACCGGGGGCGTAGAGCGCGTCCACCGCTTCCGCAGGAGCCTGCTCACGCCATTCGATCACCGTCGTGCTGGTCATTCTTTCCCTTTCGTGGTGTCCAGAGACGCCATGGGCGGGGCCCCGGCCGAGCGGAAGCCTAGCGGATCGCCTCCCGTCGTCCGCGGCGGTGATGCCGCGAACGGACGCGCACCGGGCTCCGGATCGACTCCGGTGCCCGGTGCGCGCCCGTCCGCGCCGCGCGCGCCGACGGGACGGCTCAGGCGAGGGCCGTGAGCGAGCCTCGCGCGAGCGTGTTGACGGTCAGATGGAAGCCGACCAGCGAGGCCGGAGTCGACTCGTCGACCGGCAGCGTCGGCACTCCGAGCGCGTGCACCGTGAAGAGGTAGCGGTGCGGGCGGTCACCGGGCGGCGGGGCCGCACCGGCGTAGGCGAGCGACCCGAGGTCGTTGAGCGCCGGGCGCCCCACTTCCGTCGAGCCGGCGGCCAGCTCGGTGACCTCCTTCGGGATGTCGACCAGGACCCAGTGGTGGATGCCGC
Organism: Rathayibacter sp. AY1B8; assembly: GCF_002932775.1. NCBI lineage: Bacteria > Bacillati > Actinomycetota > Actinomycetes > Micrococcales > Microbacteriaceae > Rathayibacter > Rathayibacter sp. AY1B8. The sequence goes on from NZ_PSWJ01000001.1 coordinate 50,261, forward strand.
CGAGGGTCGGCGCATCGGGGTCGAACACGGTCACGGCGTACGACTGCGTGCCCTCGGGGCCGGCGCTCCAGCGCAGGGACGGGCTGGTGTCGCCGCTCCCCTGGGCCTCGGCGAGCCGCTCGCCGTCGGTCACGTCGTCGCTGGACACCTCCAGGGGCGCCGTCGCGGGCAGGAAGTCGAGCGGGTGCGGGGGCGTGCTCCTGGTCAGATCGGTCATGTCGTTCTCCTTCTCTCTCAGTCGGTGACTCGGCCGCGGACGCCGTCGAGCCAGTAGTCGGAGTGGCGGTCCGCGGTCGCCGCGTCGCGGAACGAGTACGTCTTCAGCAGCCAGCGGAAGCGGGTCTTGTCGCGGTCCTGGACGTCGACGAGCTGACGGCTGTGCAGGCCGTCCTGGTTCGCGATGATCAGCAGGTCCGCGTCGCGGATCCGGTGGTACTGCTCGCTGACCTTCGAGAGCGCATCGCGGAACTGCCAGAGCGCCCACAGGTGCGGCAGGTCGTCCGGGTCGGCCGGCACCGTCCGGGTGTCGTAGTAGCGGAAGCTGTGCTCGTTCTCGAGCAGAGCGTGCTGGTCCGACACGATCTGGTTCTTGTTCTGGGCGCGCGAGAGCTCGTCGAACGGGGTGATGTAGACCGCCTCGCGCAGGAGCGCCTGGTTCTCGGGTGAGATGAAGCGCAGGATCTCGCGGCCGTCGACGTACTTCGTGTAGACGAGGTCGGTCTCGGGCGTGCGCAGTCCCAGGAGCGAGATGAAGTCGGCGCGCACCGGGTGCGCGGTCCGCTCGTTGTGCCAGTACAGCTCGCCGTCGGTCTTCTGCGTCTGGGTGTTCGAGAAGCGGTTGTCGGCGTAGACGTCCTGGAAGAAGTCGCCGTTGTTGCGGGTGGCGTACGCGAGCAGCGGCGAGCCGAGGTACTGCGACTGCAGCTCGAGCAGGCCCTCGCCGACGAACGTCAGCTTCTTGCGGTACTTGTCCTCGAGCGCGTCGTCCTGGTCGAGCCAGGGGATCTCGTCGTCGACCGGGTTGTTCGAGATCAGGTGCGCGTAGGTGATCTTCTCGTCGCGCTCGCGCCGGATGCGGGCGAGCGCGTCGACGAAGCCCTGCGGGACGTCGCCGCTGTCGATCAGCGCGGCGATCGCGTCGCGGAAGCGGTCGTAGTCCTTGTAGGGGTCGATGGCGACCGCCAGCAGCGACTGCTGGAGGGTCGATCTGTCGGAATCGGAGAACGTGTAGATGGGCTGCATTGCTTCACTCCTTGCACGTGGATGAGGGACGCCGCCGGCGGGCTCGTCCCGGACTTCCTCTGTCACTCCGCTTCCGTGGTGACGGCCCTCCTCTCCTGTCGTCGCATCGAGACGGCCCCGATCGTCTGCGCGAGGACCGCGAGGACGACGAGGACGATGAGGGTCGGCGCGGTCCCTCCCGTGAGGGGGACGAGTATCCCGGCGCCGACGAGCAGGACGGCCTGGAGGATCCCCTGGTTGCGCTCCAGTCCGCGCATCACCGCGACCCGGGCGCCGTCCTCGAGCCCGTTCATCGCCGGCGCCAGGGCGATCATCGTCGCGGGCCGCACGAAGCCGCCCGCGATCCCGAGCAGGGCCAGGCCGGCGATCGCGGCGCCGAGCACCCCGAGGGTGGTCAGGGCGAGGCCCAGCACCTGGGTGAGCGCCGTCAGCCGGAAGACCAGGGGCGTGCCGGCGATGAGCGGCGAGAGCCGGGCGGCGGCCAGGCCGGCGAGCGTGTAGAGGCCGAGCACCAGGCCGAACGCGGGCAGCGTCAGACGCAGCTCCTGGAACAGCAGCAGCGGGATCACGAAGGTGTAAGCGGCGAGCAGGACGGCGCGGTTCACGGAGTAGTAGAGGGACCAGAAGCGCACCGCGGCGGGCAGGACGGCCGGCCGCACGGCGCGCGCCGCCACTCCCGAGGCGGCGCTCGCGCCGAGCGGCAGGCGGGCAAGGAGCACCACGGCCAGCGCGGCGCACGACACGAGCGCGCTGAGGAGGAACGGCAGCCGGTCCCAGAGCGCGAGCGAGGCGGCCCCGAGCACTCCCGCGCCGAAGGAGGCGAGGAACATTCCGCTCTGCACCCGCGTCTCCTGGCGGCGAGCATCGGCTCCGGCGCGCAGCGAGGAGGCCAGCGCGGCGTCCCGCCCGGCCGTCAGCGAGAAGCCGCAGCCGGCGAGCAGCTGGCTGATCACGACGGCGACCGGATCCGCGTCCAGCACGATCACGACGAGGCCCAGTGCCTTCACGCCCTCGCCGACGACGAGCGCGCCCGCCGAGGACAGGCGGCGTGTGAGCGGCGAGAGCGGGCCGTCGGCGAGCGCCGCCACCACTCCGTAGAGCGCCAGCAGCAGCGCCACGGCCAGGATCGGGTAGCCCCGCGCCAGCAGGAACACCGCGACCACGGGCAGGTGGAAGTAGGCGCGCGAGACGATCCGGTAGACCGTGATCAGCCCGGCGGCGCTGCGGCCGCGCGGGGCGTCCCCGCGCCCGAGGTCAGACAAGGGAGGGCACGACGACGCGCAGTGCGTCGGCGCCCACGTCGCCCTGACGGACGATCGACGCGCCGCCCACGAGGGAGACGATCGTGCTGCTCATCGTGGAGTCGGGGGCGGTGGTGCTGCGGATCAGGTAGTCGCTGTCGCCGCCGAGGTGCTCCGCGGCGAGGTCGAAGTCGACGAGTCCGGTCGACACCGTGCCGCTGATGTTGGCGGAGGTGGCCGCGAGCGGCAGGCCCGCGAATATCGAGAGCAGGTTGATCGGGGCGCTGAGGTTGTGCACGACCGACACCGTGTCCTGGCCCGAGGTGACCCAGTCCGGGACGACGGGCTTGCGGCGCAGGATGACGTTCAGCGGCCCCGGCCAGAACGCTGCGACGAGCGCGTCCATGTCGGCCGTCTCCGGGGCGAAGGCCCAGGTCGCCCAGTCGCGGGGCGCGGAGACGAAGAGGGTGAGCGGCTTCGCGCCGTCCCGCTTCTTCATGTCGTAGAGGCGGAAGCAGGCGCTGCGCGAGAAGGGGCTGGCGAACACGCCGTAGTTCGTGTCGGTCTGCGCGATGACGGTCGCGCCCTCGCGGAGCTCCTGCCCGACGCGCCGGAGCTCGTCGAGATCGGTCGCGTCGATGATCTGTGCCGTCATGGGTAGTGCTCCTGCTGCGCTCGGGCGCGTCCGGGCGGGGCCGGATCGCGTCGCTGTCGTGTGGCCCGCTGACGGCGGCGCCCCACGGAGGGCGCCTGGCGGGTCGGACGGCGGAGGCCGTCCGGATGCGGGTGACCACGGAGGAGAGATGCGGCTGCGTCCTCCCCCCGAGGACGTCTGCCCGGTGAAAGTAGCAGGGTGCGCATCCGGCCCGCGTGTTCGCGACGCTGCATGACGAAGGAAGTCGTCGACGTCGGGGAGCAGGGTCGGGGATCGGTATGTTCCGCTGACGCGCCGCATCTCCGCGGCGTTCTCCCGGCTCCGCGGATCCGCGCGATCGTCCGTCTGGCGGCGCACCACGGCCGGGGCTGGACGGCTCGCGGCGACCCGGTCTCCGGGCCCTCCCGCTCCTCGACAGAAGGACCGCCCATGACCGACTACTGGCCCGTGCTCCTCATCCTGCTCACGATCGTGGCCGTCGTGGTCCTGATCGTCGTGCTGAAGGTCGAGCCGGTGATCGCCCTCCTCGTCTCGGCCCTCGGGCTCGGCCTCGTCTCGGGGCAGGGCGGCGAGGGGACGGTGACCGCGATGACGTCCGGATTCGGCGCGGTCCTCGGCGACATCGGCCTGCTGATCGCGCTCGGCCTGCTGCTCGGATCGCTCCTGGAGGCGCTGGGCGTGGCCCCGCTGCTCGCCCGCTGGCTCGTGAAGCGCTTCGGTCGGCGCGCGCTCCCGGTCGCCTACGCGCTGACCCTGGGCGTCGCCTTCCCCTCGATCTACTCCGACGTGCTGGTCGTGATGAGCGCACCGCTGACTCGTCTGGCCTCGCGGGGGCTCGGTGCCGGTGGCTACGGGCTGCTGGCCGGCTCCTCCATCGTCGGGATGATCGTGGGCGTGGTCTTCGTCGTCCCCGGAGCCGCCGCGCTGGCCACGGCAGGCATCGCGGGCGCTCCCCTGCCGTCGATGGTCGCCATCGGCGCCCCGCTGGGCATCGTCACCATCGTGCTGACCGTGCTGGTGTACAGCGCCCTGGTGAAGCGCGGCGGCTGGCGGGACGAGCGCGACCTCGAGGGCGGGGCGGTCCCGGGGCCCGCTCTCGAGCCCGAGGCGGGCGCGGCCACGGGAGGCACGACGCTCGCGACGCGGCGGGTGCCGCTCGCGCTGGCCGTCGCTCCGATCGCCCTCACCATCGTGCTGATCGCCGCGAACTCGCTCACCCAGCTGGCCGAGCTCGACGTCCCCCTCCTGCGGTTCCTCGGCGACGCGCACATCGCGCTGCTGGCCGGCTTGGTGCTGGCCTACGCGACGGCACTGCGGACGCTCCCGAAGGGCGCCGTGGCCACGGCACTGGGCGGAGCACTGACCCGCAGCGGCCCGATCGTCGTCCTGACCGGGGTCAGCGGCAGCCTCGCCGCCGTGGTCGGAGGAACTGGGGTCGGCGACGCGCTCGCCGGCGCCTTCGACGGGCGGGCCCTCTCGCCGATCCTGCTCACCTGGGTCGTCGCGGCCGTGCTGCACGCGGCGATCGGCTCGGTCTCGACGGCCGCGATCACCGCGGTCGGCATCGTCGCCCCGCTGATCCCCGTGCTCGACGTGAACCCGGCGTTGATCGCCCTGGCCGCCGGCTCCGGCGCGCTCTTCCTCGGGATGGTCAACGCCAACGCGTTCTGGCTCTTCAAGTCCGTGCTCGGCCTCACCGTGCGGGGCACGTTCACCGCCTACTCGCTGACGCTCTCGATCGCCTCGGTGATCTCGCTGCTGGCGCTGCTGGTGGCGGGAACGTTCGTCTGAGCGTCGGCCGGCCCCCACGAGGCCACGCTCGCGAGGTCGGCGCCGAACTCGACCCGGAGGCGCACGGGCGCGCCCCCGCGCAGCACGCCCGGCAGCCAGAGGCGGGCGTCATCCCACATCCGCTCGAACGGCACCTCCTCGACCGGGACGAAGGCGGCGGCGAGCTCGCTCGACTCGGTGACCTCGCCGGTGACGCGGCGGCAGAGGAAGACGTGCGAGCGCTGGCTCCAGGCCGGCCGGTGCGGGAAGGAGTAGTCGAGCACGCCGCGCGGCTCCAGATCGGCCGCTCGGGCGACGAGCCCGGCCTCCTCCTGCAGTTCGCGGACGGCGGCGGCGACCGGCGACTCGCCGGGCTCGAGCTTGCCGCCGGGAGCGACCACGCGCCCCTCGCCGAGGCCGCGGCGCTTCCGGCCGAGCAGCACCTCCGCGCCCCGCGGGCCCTCGCGGAGGACGTAGACGACGCACACCTCGGGCAGTCCCACCGCGCACCTCCGCTCGCCGGGGCCGGGAGCCCGGCACCGCCGTCGTAGGCTAGCCCGGTGACGACGACCGCGCTCGAGCGCTTCCAAGCCCTGCTGCGCGTCGAGACGGTGTCCCACTCGGACGAGACGGCCACCGATTGGAGCCGCTTCGAGGCGTTCCGCACGCTCGTCGCCGAGCTCTACCCGGCACTGCACGCGGCCCTGGACTTCGAGACAGTCGCCGGCCACTCCCTCCTCTGGCGCTGGCGCGGTGAGGAGCCGGGCGAGTCGGCCGTGCTGATGGCCCACTACGACGTGGTCAGCGTGACGGCGGCGGAGTGGTCGCACGACCCGTTCGCGGCCGAGACGGTCGTCGCCGCGGACGGCCGCACCTCCGTCGTGGCGCGCGGCGCCCTCGACGACAAGGGCTCCCTCGTCGCCCTCCTCGAGGCGGTCGAGGCGGCCGTCCTGCGGGGCGAGCGGCCCCGTCACGACGTGTACCTCCTCTCCACGCACAACGAGGAGACGGCGGGCGACGGCGCCCCCTCGGTCGTCGCCCTGCTCGGCGCGCGCGGGGTCCGCCCGCGCCTCGTGCTCGACGAGGGCGGGAACGTGCGGCGCGGCATCCTGCCCGGCGTCACCACCCCGATCGCCGTGATCGGCGTCACCGAGCGCGGGATCATGAACCTCGAGCTGACCTGCCGCGACGTCGGCGGCCACGCCTCCGCTCCGCCGCCCCCGCCCGGGCTGCTCGCCACCCAGCGGCTCGCGAGGGCGATCCACCGCCTGACCGAGAACCCGTTCCCCTCGACCCTCCCGGAGCCGATCGCCCAGCTGGTGCGCGCGGCGGCCGACCACGCGGACGCGGCCCACGCCGTCTGGTACGCCCGCCCGCACGAGCACCCGGACGCCGTCGTCGGCGCGCTCGCCGCCCACTCCAACCGCTCGGCCGCGATGCTGCGGACGACGGTCGCGATCACCGAGCTGCGCGGCAGCACCGGAGCGAACGTCCTCGCCTCCAGCGCCAGCGCCACCGCGAACGTGCGGATCAACCCGGGTGGCACAGTGGCGGGCGTGGTCGAGCGCATCCGCGCCGTCATCGACGACCCGGAGGTCGAGGTCGAGGTGAAGGTCGCCCACGAGCCCTCCCCCGTCTCCCCCACCGGCGAGCGCGGCGACGGCGGGCCGTACGACCTGCTCCGCGCGGTCGTCCAGGAGTCGTTCCCGGACGCGGTCGTCGCCCCCTACGTGCAGACCGGCGGCAGCGACGCGCGGCACTTCCACGCGATCAGCGACCACGTCTACCGCTTCATCCCGTTCGAGATCAGCCCGCGGCAGCAGCTCGGGATCCACGGGGTCGACGAGTCGGTCGAGGCCGACCAGTTCGAGCGCGCCATCGAGTTCTACGCGCGGCTGCTCGCCCGGCTCTGATCGCGGCGGTCCTCCGGGGTCCGGGAGGACCGCGCAGCGACCGGCAACCTGGGAGAACCGTTCGATGACGCGCCGACCGGTGTTGGCCCGGAGTTCACCCCGCGATGATGGACTGATCGCAGCGGGGTCGCCTCCGCTGGAGCAGTGCGCAAGTGCCGACGCCGGGTCGCGTGATCCGGCTCCCGCCGATCGTGGAACCCGAGGATCATGTCCCTCCGCCAGGCCGAGTACCCCCGGCCCAACCACTTCATCCTTCACCTGAGCGACACCCACTTCATCGCCGGTGACGGCGGCCTGTACGGCTCCGACGTCGACAGCGAGGCCCAGCTGCGGCTCCTGTTCGACGAGCTGGAGGCGTCCGGCGGACGTCCGGAGGCCATCGTCATCACGGGTGATCTCGCCGACAAGGGCGAGCCGGAGGCGTACGCGAAGCTGCGCGCCGTCGTCGAGCCCGCTGCCGCACGCCTCGGCGCCGAGGTGATCTGGGTGATGGGCAACCACGACGACCGCGGCGCGTTCCGCTCGGGGCTGCTCGACCAGCTCCCGACCACGCAGCCGGTCGACCGCGTGCACGACGTGAACGGGCTGCGGATCATCGCGCTGGACTCCACCGTGCCCGGCGCCCACTACGGCGAGATCTCGGACGCGCAGCTCGACTGGCTGGCGGAGGAGCTCTCCAGCCCGGCCCCGCACGGCACGATCCTCGCGCTGCACCACCCGCCGGTGCCGAGCGTGCTCGACCTGTCGGTCCTCGTGGAGCTGCGCGACCAGCCCGCCCTCGCGGAGGTGCTCGAGGGCTCCGACGTCCGCAGCATCATCGCGGGCCACCTGCACTACTCGTCGACGGCGATGTTCGCCGGCATCCCGGTCTCGGTCGCGTCGGCCACCTGCTACACCCAGGACCTCAACGTGCCGGTGGGAGCGACCCGCGCCCGCAACGGCGCCCAGGCGTTCAACCTGATCCACGTCTACGACGGCACGGTGCTGCACTCGGTGGTGCCGATCGGCGCCTCGACCGAGGTGTCCTACGTCTCGGCGAACGAGACGCAGCGGATCCTCGCGGACCACGGCGTCGAGATCGCCGCGGCGACGGCGGCCCCCGTCGCCCGGGACGAGGAGCTCTACCCGCCGCTCGTGGAGCGGGTGGGCGTCAGCGCGTAGCGGCGCGGCGGGGCGTCGGGGTCGCTCCCACGCCTCCGGGCGCCGCGTCGACCGCGTCCTCGGACACGGCCGGCGGTGTCAGCGCCCGCCGGCGCGGTCCCGTGCGAACAGCCACCCGGCGAACGCCAGCGCCGCGGCCAGCGCGACGCCCACGCCGACGCCCGCTCCCACTCCGATGCCCGGGAACACGAGCGAGCTCGCCAGGCCGAGCAGCAGCCCGGCCACCGCTCCCCCGACGGCCCAGCCCACGGTCAGTCCTCGCGCTCCCACGGAGCCGGGATCGGGTAGTACTCCTCGAGGAACCCGATGACGGCCTTGGTGCGCGCCTCCGCCGAGATCTCGGGGAAGCTGCCGTCGTTGAGGCAGAAGAAGTCGACTCCGCGGTTCTTGAGGAGCTTGCGCATGTCCTTCAGCCCCTGGTGCATCGTCGTGTCGACGTACTTCACCGAGGCGTTCTCCTGCACGACCGCGCGCCCGGTCATCAGCGCGTAGTAGTGGTAGAGCGAGTTGGTGACGGAGACGTCGCTCGCGGAGCGGAAGCGGCTCGCGGCGGTCGCGGTGAACTCCGGCTCGAACTCGGCCTCGAGCTCGGCCATCACGGTCTTGCGGAGCGGCGTGGCGGCGTGCTCGAGGTGACGGGTCGTCATCGCGCCGAAGCGCTCGCGGAGCAGGCGCCGGTTGACGCGGGCCGCGTTCTCGAAGCCGCTGCGGGAGGCGTTGGAGTCGCCCATGCCGATGCGCGTCGTCGCCTCGATGAACTTCGTGATGCCCCCGGGCGAGAAGAAGATCGACGGGTCGACCGGGCGCCCGAAGAACATGTCGTCGTTGGAGTAGAGGAAGTGCTCCGCCAGCCCCGGGATGCGGTGCAGCTGGCTCTCGACCGCGTGGGAGTTGTGCGTCGGCAGCACCGAGAGGTCGCGGAAGTGGTCCTCGCTGCGCACGAGGGTGACGTCCGGGTGCTCGTCCAGCCAGCGCGGGCGCGGGGAGTCGGTGACGATGTAGATGTGCCGGATCCACGGCGCGTACATGTAGACGCTGCGCAGGGCGTACTTGAGCTCGTCGATCTGACGGAAGCGCGCCGGAGCGTCGTCGCCCTCCCCCACCACGTAGCTCGCCATGCGGGCCGCCCGGGCGCGCTGGAACTCCAGGTCGGTGCCGTCGACCCACGAGAAGACGATGTCCACCTCGAAGCGGATGTCGCTGACGAGCGGCTCGAACATGCCCTCGAACGTCGGCCAGGTGCGGCCGTACGCCTCGACGTGGGCGTCGATCGCTTCGGCGACGGGGAGGCTGTTGCGCATGAGCGCGTTCTCGGCGGGAGTGATGATCTCCTCCTCGCCCACCTTCCACAGCTCGAGGCGGACGCCGCTGCGGGCGCCGTAGCGCAGCGATCCCGTGGAGGAGACGCGCGGACGGAAGAGCTTGAAGACGGAGGCGCGCGGATACGGCGCGAGCACGCCCTCGGCCAGGAGCTGCGGCGGGGTGCCCCGCTTGTCGACCGTCTTGGCGTAGAAGGGCTCGGTCGCGAAGGCGCGCGCCAGCAGCGTCGCCAGCTCGGCGCCGAGCACGCGGTCCACCGCGAGGAAGGGCGAGCCGTCGGTGCCGCGGATGAGGCGGTAGGGGAATTCGGCGGCGTCGAGGACCTCGCCGATGGCGATCAGGTCCTCGGTCCAGGCCGCGCGGGGCGTCGTACTCGAGTTCACCAGCGAGAACAGGCCGGCATGGACCACGACGTCGTCGCGGTCGAAGTGGCGCGGGCGCAGGAGCGGTGACGGAAGAGCACGGACGGAAGGCATGATTCACATTATCCGCCGTGGATTTCGTCCGTGTGACCGGGCCGTCGGCTTGACAGCGACCGCGGGGCCGCACGGTCAGCGCGAGAGCGACCCCAGACGGTCCCCCGCCTTCTCCGCGGCCTTCGCGGCCCGCCTGGCGCGGTGCCGCTCCTCGGCGGCGACGACCCCCAGCGCGAAGGCTCCCTCCCCGCTGCGATCGGCCTCCTCCAGGATCAGCGCACGGGCGGCGAGCGCGTCGCGCTCCTCCCCCAGGGCGTCGGCGAGGTCCTCGCCCGCCTCGGCGAGCGAGCGGCGCCGGGCGCCGACGGCCTCGGGGACGACCGCCCGCCACGCCTCCACGGTGTAGCGGAGCCGCTTCGCCGCCTTCCGCAGGTCGTGACGAGCCTCGAGCGAGCCGCCGGCCGCCGCGGACCCCGCCGCGGAGATGCGCGCGAGGTCCTTCGCGACGGAGCGGCGCACCAGCGCCGTCGCGCTCGAGCTGGCCCGCGCGGTGCGGGGCGGATCCGCGAGCAGGGCGTCGAGCGAGGCGAGGAGCGCGAGGTAGCGGCCGCCGCGCAGAGTGCGGTCGACGCGGCGCAGCGCCGAGGCGTGCCGGTGCTCGATCTCCTCCAGCAGGGCGGTGGGGGTGCTCGGGGCGCCCTCGACGGCCGCCAGGGAGGTGCGGAACCGCTCGGCGAGCACCTCCTGGTCGCGGGCCGCGCCGAGGACCCCTCCCAGCCAGCGCAGCTCGTCCCGCACGGGGTCGGTCGCCGCACGGTCGAGCACGGAGCGGGAGGCGGCGAGGACGGACCGGAGCCGGCGCACGAGCACGCGCATCCGGTGCAGGGCGTCGTCGGCCTCGAGGCGCACCCGCGGGTCGACGGCGCGCAGCTCGCGCAGGAGCGAGCGGACCGCGGCGAGCGCCGCCTCCCCGCCGTTCCGCGGATCCGGGACCGTCTCCTCGATCGGGCCGCCGGTGGCCCGGGCGAGCTTGGAGGCGCTGGCGGCCGGGCGGGCGCCCGCGGCGAGGAGGCGCTGCTCGATCGCGTCGAGGACCCGCTCGCCCTCGTCGCCCGGGACGTCGACGAGCTCGACCTCCCACTCCCTCCAGCGCCGCTCGCGGCCGGTGCGCTGGTCGCGCGCGGTCACCAGGTCGTCGGCGATCTCGGCGAGCTCCCGCCCGTGGGAGTCGAGGGCGCGGGTGATCGAGCGGACCGTCTCGAGCAGCGCCAGCGGCTCGAGCGGCGCGCGCCCCACCTGCCCGAGCACCGGCTCGCGGACGGCGGACGGGACCGTGCGCGAGGCCGTGAGCTCCGCGTGGATCTCGGTGCGGCCGGAGGAGCCGGGCAGCTTGACGTGCCAGCCCTGGTCGGATCCGCCCTCGCGGCGGCGCAGCGTGATCCGCGCCCGGGACAGAGCGCGCTCGGCGGTGTCGAAGTACTCGGCGCGGAGGGTCACCGGCTCCTCCGTGCGGACGCTCGCGACGCTCGCGGTGCCGGTCAGGTCGGGCAGCCGGGTGCCCGCGTCGACGTCGTACTTGCGCTCGACCTCGGTCTGCACTCTCCGCGCACCGCCCGCCAGGGACGTCGCCGACTCGTTCTCCGCACCGCTGGCCATGGTCCATTGTGATCACGCCCGGCGCCGCTGCGGCACCCCGGGGCGGCCAGGGGCGCCCTCGCCCTAGGCTGGAGCGATGACCGCGCCCGTTCCGCCCGTCGCCCGCCGCGTCCCCCTCGAGCGCCGCCACCACGGCGACGTGGTGGTCGACCACTACGAGTGGCTGCGCGAGAAGGAGAGCCCCGAGGTGCTCGCGCACCTCGAGGCCGAGAACGCGTACACCGAGGCGGTGCTGGCTCCTCTCGCTCCGCTGCGCGAGCGCCTGTTCGAGGAGATCCGCTCGCGGACGAAGGAGACCGACCTCTCGGTCCCCGTCCGGGAGGGCTCCTGGTGGTACTTCTCGCGCTCCTACGAGGGCCGCCAGTACGCCGTGCACTGCCGGGCGCCGATCAGCGGGCCGGACGACTGGACGCCGCCGTCGATCGCCGAGGGCGGTCCGCTCGAGGGCGAGCAGGTCGTCCTGGACGGCAACGCGGAGGCGGAGGGGCACGACTTCTTCTCGCTCGGCAGCTTCGACGTCTCGGCCGACGGCCGACGGCTGCTCTTCGGCACCGACGTCGAGGGCGACGAGCGCTACACCCTCCGCATCCGCGACCTCGAGACCGGCGAGGATCTGCCGGACGTCATCGAGGGCACCGGCGGCGGAGCGACCTTCGGCGCCGACGCGCGCTTCGTCTTCTACCCGACCGTCGACGAGTCCTGGCGCCCCGACACGATCTGGCGGCACGAGGTCGGCGCCGGGACCCCGGACGAGGTCGTCTTCGCCGAGCCCGACGAGCGCTACTGGATCGGCGTGGGCCTCACCCGCAGCCGCCGCTTCCTCGTCATCGAGATCGGGAGCAAGATCACGAGCGAGTGCCTGCTGCTGGACGCGTCCGACCCGACCGGCTCCTTCCGCTCGGTGTGGCCGCGCCGCGAGGGCGTGGAGTACGAGGTCGAGCACGCCGTCGTCGACGGGCGCGACCGCCTGCTGATCGTGCACAACGACGGCGCCCTCGACTTCGAGATCGTCGAGGAGCCGGCCGACCTGTCGCTGGACGCCGACGCCCGGGCCCGCGAGCGCCGCGTGGTGGTACCGCACCGCGAGGGCCGCCGGATCGAGGGCGTCGACGCCTTCGCCGGTCACGTGGTCGTCTCCTACCGGGCCGACGGAGCCACCCGGCTCGGGCTGCTCCGCGAGGACGGCGCCGGAGCGCGGCTCGAGGAGATCGTCTTCGACGAGCCGCTCTACGACGCGGGCCTGGCGGGGAACCCGGAGTGGGAGCAGCCCTCCCTCCGCCTCGCCTACACCTCGTTCGTCACCCCCTCGACCGTGCTCGCGCTCGACGTCGCGACGGGCGAGCGCACGGTGCTCAAGCAGCAGCCGGTGCTCGGCGACTACGACCCCGCGCTGTACGTGCAGAGGAGGGAGTGGGCCGTGGCGGAGGACGGCACGCGGGTGCCGCTCTCGCTCGTCTGGCGCCGCGACGCCGCCGATCCGGACTCGGCCCCCGCGCCGCTCCTCCTCTACGGCTACGGCTCGTACGAGGCGAGCATCGACCCTGGCTTCTCGATCGCGCGCCTCTCGCTGCTCGACCGCGGCGTCGTCTTCGCCGTCGCGCACGTCCGCGGCGGCGGGGAGATGGGCCGCTCCTGGTACGAGAACGGGAAGACGCTGGCGAAGCGGACGACCTTCACCGACTTCGTCTCCGCGGCGCGGCACCTGGTCGACGCGGGCTTCACCTCTCCGGCCCGCCTGGTCGCGCAGGGAGGGTCGGCCGGCGGCCTGCTGATGGGCGCGGTCGCGAACCTCGCCCCGGAGGCGTTCGCCGGCGTCCTCGCGCAGGTCCCGTTCGTCGACGCGCTCACCTCGATCCTCGACCCGTCGCTCCCGCTCACGGTGATCGAGTGGGACGAGTGGGGCGACCCGCTGCACGACGCCGAGGTCTACGCCTACATGAAGTCGTACTCGCCCTACGAGAACGTCCGCGAGGGCGTGCAGTACCCCCGGATCCTCGCGACGACGAGCCTCAACGACACCCGGGTGCTCTACGTGGAGCCGGCGAAGTGGGTGGCCAGGCTCCGCGAGGTCGGCGCTCCCGCGCTGCTGCGCACCGAGATGACAGCGGGACACGGCGGGGTGAGCGGACGCTACGAGCGCTGGCGTGAGATCGCGTTCGAGTACGCCTGGACGCTGGACGTGCTCGAGCTGGCCTGAGCGCCCCGCCGCAAGCCCCTCCGCCCGTCGTCCGCGGCCAGTAGGGTTCGGGGTGCCGACGGAGGGAAGACCATGAGCGCAGGCCTGTCGATCGACCGCATCGCCGCATGGGTGGCGGACCAGAGGTGGTACGCGAGCAAGGGGCGGCGCCCCGAGCTGGAGGTCCGCGGCGCCTGGTCGCTGCACCCCGGCGAGGCGGAGGTGGTGGACCACCTCTTCATCGACCGGGCAGGCACGAGCCCGGTGCTGTACCAGGTGCCGGTGACCGTCCACGCGGCTCCGGTGCCCGGGCTCGAGGACGCCCTCGTCTACTCCGACGACGCGCACTACGTGTACGACGCTCCGCGCGACCCGGTGTTCGCCCGCGCCCTGCTCGGCATGATCGCCGACGGCGGCCGCTCCGACGAGGACGGCGCCCAGGGCGGCGCCCGCGCCGAGGGCCACCGGCAGCCGGGTGCCGCGATCGGGGCGTTCGCGTCCTCGAAGGTGCTCAGCGGCGAGCAGTCGAACACCTCGGTGATCGTCCGCACCACCGCCGACGACGGATCCGACGCGACCCCGGTGATCGTCAAGGTCTTCCGCGCCCTCCACCACGGCGACAACCCGGACGTGACGGTGCAGTCGGCGCTCAACGCCGCCGGGAGCGCCCTCGTCCCGCCCGTGATCGGCAACGTGACCGGCGAGTGGGACGACGAGGGCGAGGAGACGGGCCGCGCCTTCGGGCACCTCGCCTTCGCGCAGGAGTTCCTCCCCGGGGTCCAGGACGCGTGGCGCGTCGCCCTCGAGGCGGTCGCCGCCGACTCCGACTTCACCGGACCCGCCCGCGAGCTGGGCCGCGCCACCGCCGAGGTGCACGCGACGCTGGCGGAGGTCATGCCGACCGAGGACACCACGTCCGAGGTCGTCGACCGGATGGTCGCGGCCATGCGCCGTCGCCTGCGCATCGCCTCGGCCGAGGTCCCCGTGATCGCCGAGGACTCGGAGGCGATCGAGGCCGTGTTCCGCGCCGCCGAGACCGCGCCGTGGCCGAGGCTCCAGCGCATCCACGGCGACTACCACCTCGGGCAGGTCCTGTCCGTGCCCGGTCGCGGCTGGGTGCTCCTCGACTTCGAGGGCGAGCCGCTGCGGCCCATGCACGAGCGCCGTCTTCCCGACGTGGCCCTTCGCGACGTGGCGGGGATGCTGCGCTCCTTCGACTACGCGGCGGGTGCGCACGAGCAGGCCGAGCCGGGCGCCTCGAGGGCGGCCTGGGCGGCGGCGAGCCGGGCCGCGTTCCTCGAGGGCTACACCGAGCGGGCGGGCGACGCGGTCACCGCGCACCGGGCGGTGCTCGACGCGTTCGAACTCGACAAGGCCGTCTACGAGGCGATCTACGAGGCGCGCAACCGGCCGGAGTGGCTGTCGATCCCGGTCGCCGCGGTGCAGCGCCTCGCCGGGCGCTCGTAGGGTGGCAGGCATGAGCGACGACACCGACGACAAGAAGCCCCTGGACCCGCTGAGCGACTTCAGCATCCCGGGCGACACCGATCTGCACACGACCGGCGACGCCTCGGGCGCGGACGGCGACGAGATCGCGGAGCCCGGAGCGGACGAGGACTGAGCCGCCTGCTCCGCGGGGCCTGCCTCGGCCGTCGGCTCCGCTGAGCCGGCGGCCGTCCTAGCCCAGCGGGGCGAGCGGCTCGACCGCCGGCCCCTCCAGCACCGTCCCGTCGGCTGCGAAGCGGGAGCCGTGCAGCGGGCAGTCCCAGCTGCGCTCCGAGTCGTTCCAGGTGACGATCCCGCCCAGGTGCGGGCACACCGCCGACACCGCGCAGCGCCGCCCCTCCACGGTGGAGACCGCGACGGGCTGCAGGCCGTCGCGGGCGAGCGAGCCCTGGCCCTCCGCCGGCACCACCCCGGCCGAGCGGGGCGCGCGGAGCGCTGCCGACCACCCGCGGGCGTACCAGGCGCCCACCGCCAGCCCGGCGCCGAGCCCCTCCGCCATCACCCGCGGCAGCGTGGGCCGGCGGTGCAGCGTCCTCGCCCAGGCCGGCGTCCCGCCCTCGAGGTCGGCGACGAGCGTCAGCGCGGCCTGCACCGCGTTGGTCATCCCCCACTTGTCGTAGCCGGTCGCCAGGAAGATCCGTCCGCGGCCCCGCGGCAGCCAGCCCACGAACGGCACACGGTGGAACGGCTCGTAGTCCTGGGCGCTCCACTTCGCGACCGGCTCCGCCCCCGGGAAGGACCGCCGCGTCCAGGCGACCAGGTCGTCCACCGCCTCCGAGGTGACGGGCCTGCGCCCCACGGGGTGGCCGTTGCCGCCGATCAGGAGGAGCCGCTCGCCGTCGCGCTCGGCGTCGCGCACCGAGCGGGACGGCTCGTCGACCGAGAGGTACATGCCGTCGGGGATCGGCGCGTCGGTGCGGAACGCGACCGCGTACGAGCGCAGCGCGGCGATCTTGGCGAAGTACAGGCCGCGGTCGAGGATCGGCGCCCCCGTGAGCAGGTAGGCCCGGTCCCCGGTCACCGGGCCCGCGCTGGTGCGGACCCGGACGGGAGCGGTCGCTCGCATACCGAGGGCCCGGACGCCCTGCACCAGGGTGCCCCCGGCGGCGCGGAAGTCGGCGGCGAGCGCCGTGAGGACGTCCATCGGGTCGAACTGGGCCTGGTCGTCGAGGGCCACGGCCGCCGTGCTGGGGAAGGGCACGTCGAGCTCGCCGACGAGGCGGGTCGCGAGGCCGAAGCGGCGCGCGGTCGCGTGCTCCTTCAGGACGGCGTCCACGCCCTCGGGCGTCTGCGCGTAGCTGTAGGCGGTGCGCCTCTGCACCGGCACGCCCGCGCCCTCGCAGTAGTCGAGCAGCCAGCGGAAGCCCGCGAGGTTCGCCGCGACGTAGGCCTCGGTCACCGCGGGGATGTTGCGCTCCGCGATCCGGGAGAGGTGCGCTCCCTGCAGGAGGCTGAGCTTCGCCGTCGTGTTCCCGGTCGTGACCGCGCCGACCTCCCGCGCCTCCAGCACCAGCACGCGCCGACCGGTCCGCTGCAGGAGGAGCGCGGTGACCAGCCCGGTAAGTCCGGCGCCGACCACGACGTCGTCGTAGTGCGCGCCCGGCACGAACTCGTCGGAGGGGATCGGAGCCGCGCCCGCCCGCCAGAGGGAGCGGGGCCGCGGGGCCGTCGTGGTCGTGTCCTCCGGAGTCATCGGGAGTCCCTCCGTTCAGGGGCCGGACGGCCCGCGAGCGACGCTACGCGGAGCCTCCGGCACCGTCACGGTGTTGACACGTCGCGGGACGCGGGCTCAGAGCCAGCCCCACCGCTTGAAGAGCCGGTGCAGCACCACGCTCGAGGCGAGCATCGCCGCGAGCGCCGCCGGGTACCCCCATGCCACGTGCAGCTCGGGCATCACGTCGAAGTTCATGCCGTAGATGCTCGAGATCATGGTCGGCGCGAAGAAGATGGCCGCCCAGGCGGAGATCCGCTTGACCTCGTCGTTCTGCTGGTTGCCCACCTCCGCGAGCTTCTTCATGTCCTCGTTCTGGCGCTGGGCGACGAGGGTCGCGTTCACCGCCAGGATCTCCCGCAGCGTGGTGCGGAAGCCGTCGACCCGCTCGGTGACGAGCGCGACGTGGTCGGCGACGTCGCGGATGTAGCGGCGCAGCTCCACATCCGACTGGAACACCTCGAAGTCGGTGACGAGCCGCCCGAGCATGCCGGTCAGCGGAGCGACCGCACGCTGGAAGTCCAGCACCTCCTGGCTGAGCTCGTAGATGCGGCGGGACACCGCCGGGTCGCCCTCGAAGACCTGCGCCTCGATCTCGTCGATGTCGTTCTCGAGACCGGCGACGACGGGCGAGTACTGATCCACGACGGCGTCGAGGATCGCGTACAGCACGGCGACCGGGCCGACGCGCAGCAGCTCCGGATCGGCCTCCATCCGCCGCCGCACCAGCGAGAGGTCGGGCTTCTCGGAGTGGCGGACCGTGACGACGAAGTTCGACCCCACGAACAGGTGGAGCTCGCCGAAATCGACCTCCTCGCGCTGGTCGGAGTAGCTGGCGGCGCGCAGCACCACGAACATGTCGCTGCCGTACCGCTCGAGCTTGGGCCTCTGGTGCGCGCTGATCGCGTCCTCGAGGGCGAGCGGGTGCATCGAGAACTCGTCCTCGAGCGCGGCGAGCTCGGCCGCGTTCGGCCGGTACAGCCCGATCCACGCCATCGCGTCGGGCAGCTTCTGCAGGGCGGCGAGCGCCTCCGGGATGCTGCCGGGAGAGACGACCCGGCGGCCGTCCTGGTAGATCGCGTTGTCGACCGTGCTGGTGCGGGCCGGCTCGTCGTCCGGGCGCAGACGCTGGATGGGAGCGGTGTCCTCGGCGGCGGCGCGGGTGCGCGAGCCCAGACCCAGGATCGTCGCGGGGACGCGGGGCAGCTTCACGACCATCTCCTCTGCTCGACCGACGCCCTATTGTGCACCTCCCGGTGAACGGGAGGTGTCCGTTGCGCCGCCGGTGTCGGAGGGCCTCACTAGCCTGGAGTCGCTCCCCCGGACGACGCAGAGGAAGGACGACCGTGAAGCTGCTGCACACCTCGGACTGGCACATCGGCCGCACCTTCCACGGGCACTCCACGACGGCGGCGCTCGCGACCGTGCTCGAGGCCCTGGTCGAGACGGTGCGGGCCGAGCGCGTGGACGCGGTGCTGATCGCCGGCGACGTCTTCGACTCCGCCGTGCCCGCCGCAGAGCACTACACCCTCCTCACCCGCACGCTCGAGGCGATCCGCGCGGCCGGCGCCGAGGTCGTCCTCACCAGCGGCAACCACGACTCCCCCGCCCGGCTCGGCTTCCAGGCCGGGCTCCTGCGCGGAGCGGGCGTCCACGTCCTCACCGACCCCGAGGCGTACGCCGAGCCGGTCGTGCTGCGCGACGCGTCCGGGCTCGAGGTCGGCGTCCACGGCATCCCCTTCCTCGAGCCCGCCCTCTACCGCCACCGGCACCCGGAGCAGCAGCTGCGCCGCCACGAGGACGTGCTCGCCTTCGCGATGGCGCGGGTGCGCGCCGCCGCCGAGGCGGCGGGCCGTCCCTGGGTCGTACTCGCGCACTGCTTCGCGGTCGGAGCCCCGGCCGCGGTCCTCGAGCGCGACATCACGGCGGGCGGGCTCGACTACGTCTCGGTCGAGCACTTCGCCGCGGCCGACTACGCGGCGCTCGGGCACATCCACGGACGCGCCGAGCTGCTGCCGGGAGTGCGCTACTCCGGAGCGCCGCTGCACTACTCGTTCGGCGAGGCGTCGAAGCCGCGCGGCGCCTGGCTGGTGACGATCGGGCCCGAGGGGCTCGAGGGCGTCGAGTGGTCGCCGCTCCCCGTGCCGAGGAGGCTCAGCGTGATCGAGGGCGAGCTCCAGCAGCTGCTGCGCGATCCCTCCCTGGCCGAGGTGGAGGGCGACTGGGTCTCGGCGGTGCTCACCGATCCCGTGCGCCCGCTCGACGCGATGGCGCGCCTGCAGTCGCGCTTCCCCGGCTGCGCGACGCTCGAGCACCGGCCCCCGCACGCCGCGGCCGAGCCGCGCGCGTACGCCGAGCGGATCCGCGGGCGGAGCGACGTCGAGGTCGTCGACGACTTCCTCGCCCACGTCCGCGGCGGCCACGGCGCCACGGACACCGAGCGCGCCCTCACCCTCGACGCGCTCGCTGCCGTCGAGGCCGAGGCTCTGCGGTGAGGATCCGCCGGCTCGCCTTCGCCGGGCTCGGACCGTTCCGCGCCGAGCAGTGCGTCGACTTCGACCGGCTCGAGGACGTGGGCGTGTACCTCATCGCCGGGCGCACCGGAGCGGGCAAGTCGACGATCCTCGACGCGATCGCGTTCGCGCTCTACGGCTCGGTCCCCCGCTTCGACGGCACCGCCTCGCGCCTCCGGAGCGACCACAGCGGCCCCGAGGACGAGACCTTCGCCGAGCTCGACTTCGAGGCGGCGGGGCGCGTCTACCGCGTCCGGCGCTCGCCCGAGTACGAGCGGCCGAAGCGGCGCGGCACCGGCACCACGACCCAGCCTGCGAAGGTCGAGCTGCTGGAGCAGGTCGACGGCACCTGGGTCGGGCTCTCGTCGAGCGCGAAGGAGGTGGGCGCCGACATCGGCCGGATCGTCGGCCTGACGAAGGACCAGTTCCTCCAGGTGATCCTGCTGGCGCAGAACCGCTTCCACGAGTTCCTGCTCGCGAAGAACGACGACCGGCAGCGGCTCCTGCGCACGCTCTTCGCGACCGAGCGCTTCGATCTGCTCCGCCGCCGCCTGCTCGAGCAGCGCGACGCGAGCGCCGTCGGGCTCGAGGAGGAGCGCGCGGCCGTGACGGCGCTCGCGGACGAGGCCGTCCGGCTCCTCGATGACGGAACCGAGCCGCCTCTGCCGGACGCCGCCTGGTTCGCCGGGCTGCCGGCGCGGCTCGCCGCTCCGCTCGAGGCGGCCCGGGCCGGCTCCGCCGCGGCCGACGCGGCGCACGAGGCCGCGGGCGCCGCTCTCGACGAGGCCCGGCGCACCGCCCGGGGCCAGGAGCGGCGCCGGCGCGCCCTCATCGAGGCGGAGGAGCTCGTGGTCGCCGAGGCGCACGTCGAGCAGCAGCGGGCCGCGATCGAGCGCGCGCGCCGGGCCGACGGCGTGCTGCCGCTGCTCCGCTCCGCCCGGGCAGCCGCCGAGAAGGAGCGGGCCGCCCGGCAGCAGCGCGACCTCGCCGCCGACGCCTACGGGGACGCGTCCGGGGGCCCGGCCGCCGAGACGGTCGAACGGCTCGCCGCTGTCCTCGGCGCCCTCGCAGAGGCGCTGGCAGAGGAGCGCCGGCTCCCCGACGCGGAGCGCGTCGCCGAGCGGTCCGCACGCGCCGAGCAGGCGGCGGCGACCGCGCTCGCGGGGATCGAGGCGGAGCTGCGCGAGCTGCCCGCCCGCGTCGACGCGCTCGCCGCCGAGGAGGAGTCCCTGGCCGGGGAGGCCGCCGCCGTCCCCGCGCGCGTCGACGAGCTCGCCGCGCTCGAGCGGAGGATCGCCGCGGCCCTCGAGCGCGATCTCACTGCGGCGGGCCTGCAGCGGCTCCGCACGGCCTACGCCGACGCGGCGCGCGTCCACGGCGAGCGCGCCGCGGAGCAGGCCGCCCTGATCGCGCGCCGGTTCGCCGGGTTCGCCGGGGAGCTCGCCGAGCGGCTGGAGCCGGGCGAGCCCTGCCCCGTCTGCGGCTCGTGGGAGCACCCCCGCCCGGCCGAGCACGACGGCCCGACGACCGTCGGCACCGACGACCTCGACCGGGCCCGCATCGCGGTGGAGCGCGCCGCCGCCGCCCTCGACAGCGCCCGCGAGCGCGAGGGAGCCGCGGCTCGGGCTCTCGCGGCGCTCGAGGAGCGTGTGGGCGAGGACGCGGATCCGGAGTCGCTCCGCCCGGCGCACGAGGAGCGGCTCGCCTCGGCGCGCCGCGCCGCCGCCCGCATGGAGGAGCTGCGGCGCGAGCGCATCCGGCTGCGCACCCGGATCGACGCTCTCACGACCGGGCGGGACGCCGCTCGCGAGGAGCACCGCGCCCGCGCCGACGAGTCCGCCCTCGCCGCTGAAGCGCTGCGGCTGCTGCGGGAACGCGTGGAGGCCTTCCGCGACGGCGCGACGAGCGTCGCCTCGCGCGTCGAGCAGCTGAACGCCCAGCGCCGTCGTGCCGTCGCCCTGGTCGAGGCCGAGGAGGCGGCCGTCTCGCGGTCCGAGGCCGCCGCCGCCGCCCGGGAGGAGCTCGCCGAGGTCCTCGCCGAGCGCGGCTTCACGACCGCCGAGGAGGCCGAGTCGGCCGCGCTGGCCAGCGGGGACCGGGCGCGGGCCGAGGCCGTCGTCGCCGAGCACGAGCGACGGCGGAGCGCGACGGAGGCGGTGCTCGCCGACCCGGAGCTCCGCGGACTGCCGGGCACGGCCGTCGACCTCGCCGACGCCGAGGGGCGCTCGCGCGAAGCCTCCGCCCGTCGCGACGAGGCGCGAGCCGGCCTCTCCGTGCTCGAGCACCGCTCGGAGCGCCTGGCCGAGCTCACCGCGACGGCCGCGGGCCGCCTCGCGGTGCTGGGTGAGCGCCTCCGCCGCCACGAGGAGCTGCGCGCGCTGGCCGAGACCGTCTCCGGCCGGGGGCAGAACACGCGCCGGATGGACCTCGAGGCCTTCGCCCTCGCCGGACGCCTGGAGGAGATCGTGACCGCGGCGAACCTCCGCCTCGACGCGATGACCAGCGGCCGCTACGCCCTCGCCCACGACGACTCGCTCGCCTACCGCGGCGCCGCCTCCGGCCTCGGGATCGACGTGCTCGACGCCTTCACCGGCGTCCGCCGGCAGCCCGCCTCGCTCTCCGGCGGCGAGACGTTCCTCGCCTCGCTCGCCCTCGCCCTCGGCCTCGCCGACGTGGTGACGGCGCAGTCCGGCGGCATCTCGCTCGAGACCATGTTCATCGACGAGGGCTTCGGCTCGCTCGATGCCGAGACGCTCGAGACGGCGCTCAGCACGCTCGACGAGCTGCGGTCGGGCGGTCGGACGATCGGCCTGATCAGCCACGTCGACGCGATGCGCGAGCGGCTGCCGATCGGCCTCCGCGTCGCGGTGGGGCCGCGCGGCGACTCGACGATCCTCACCGGCTGAGCGGCCGCTCCCGGGCGAAGGGGCGACGACGGCCCGCTCCCTCCTCTCGCACTGCAGCAGCGAGCGCGCCCGCGCCCGCTGCTAGGGTCGTGCGCAGTGACACGGGGTGCCCGCCAGGGCTGAGAGAAGACCCGTTGAACCTGATCTAGTTCGTACTAGCGAAGGGATGTCGCGAATGAGCATTCGCACGCCTGTCCACCCGATCCTCCCCGCCGACACGGCGCCCGACCCGGCCTCCGTGGGTCGCGATCTCGCCGAGCTCCGCGCCGCCGGACCCCTGGTGCAGTGCATCACGAACGCGGTCGTCACCGGCTTCACCGCCAACAGCCTTCTGGCCCTCGGCGCCAGCCCGGCGATGTGCGACCTGCCCGGCGAGGCGGGCGTCTTCGCGGGCCTCGCCTCCGCGGTGCTCGTCAACCTCGGCACGCCCGGAGCGGAGCAGCGCGAGGGTGCTCGCGAGGCGGTCGCCGCGGCCGGACGCGCCGGCACCCCCTGGGTGCTCGATCCGGTCGCCGTCGGCCCTCTGCCCGTCCGCACCGCTCTGGCGGTGGACCTGCTCGAGGCGCGGCCGGCGATCATCCGCGGCAACGCCTCCGAGATCCTCGCCCTCGCGGGAGCCGGTGCGGGCGGCCGCGGTGTGGACGCCGTCGACACCGCCGAGCAGGCGCTCGACTCCGCCCGCGTCCTCGCCCGCCGCACCGGCGGCGTGGTCGCCGTCTCGGGAGCGGTCGACCTCGTCACCGACGGCGAGCGGATCGTCCGGGTCACGGGGGGCCACCCGCTGCTGACCCGCGTGACCGGCGGCGGCTGCGCGCTCGGCGCCGTGATGGCGGCGTTCCTCGGCGCGGGCGCCCGCCCGCTCGACGCGGCCGTCAGCGCCTCCGCGGTCTGGGGCCTCGCCGCCGAGCGGGCCGCCGCCGCGAGCAGCGGTCCCGGGTCCTTCGCCGTCGGCCTCCTCGACGGCCTCGCTGCCCTCCAGCCGGCCGACGCCGAGGCCGGGGCGCGGATCGCATGAGCCTCGACCTCTCGCTCTACCTCGTCACGGACACCGCCCAGTGCGGCCCGCGCGGCGTGCCCGCCGTGGCCGCTGCCGCCGTCCGAGGCGGAGTCACGACCGTGCAGATCCGCGATCACGACGCCTCCGCCGCCGAGCTCGTCGCCCTGACCCGGGCCGTCGCCGCCGTCCTCGACGAGCGCACGACCCTGCTGGTCGACGACCGCGTCGACGTCGCCCTCGCCGCCCGCCTCGCGGGCGCCCGCGTCCACGGCGTCCACCTCGGGCAGTCCGACCTCCCCGTCACCGCCGCCCGCTCGCTGCTCGGTCCCGACGCGGTGATCGGGCTCACCGCGAACACCCCCGAGCACCTCGCCGCCGTCCGCGCCCTGCCCGCGGGGACGGTCGACTACCTCGGCGTCGGCGTCATCCGGCCCACCGCGACCAAGCCCGACCACCCCGCTCCCCTCGGTGTCGACGGGTTCGCCGCCCTCGCCGCGGCCGCGGCGCTGCCCTGCGTCGCCATCGGCGGAGTCGGAGCCGCGGACGCGGGGCCACTCCGCCTCGCCGGTGCGGCCGGGCTCGCGGTCGTGTCGGCGCTCTGCACGGCCGCCGACCCCGCGGCGGCCGCCCGCCTGATCCGAGCGGAGTGGGACCGATGACCGCCGGCGCCCGCGTCCCCCGTGTCCTCAGCATCGCCGGCACCGATCCGACCGGCGGTGCCGGCGTACAGGCCGACCTCAAGTCGATCGGCGCGCTCGGCGGCTACGGCATGGCGGTCGTCACCGCGCTCGTCGCGCAGAACACGCACGGGGTCCGCTCCGTGCACCTGCCACCCGCCGTGTTCCTCCGCGAGCAGCTCGACGCGGTGAGCGACGACGTCACGATCGACGCGGTGAAGATCGGGATGCTCGCCACGGCCGAGTACGCCGGAGTCGTCGCCGAGTGGCTCGACGAGGTCCGCCCGCCCGTCGTGGTCGTGGATCCGGTGATGGTCGCGACCAGCGGTCACCGGCTGCTCGCTCCCGAAGCCGAGGACGCCGTGCGCGACCTGCTCCTCCGCGCCGACCTGGTGACGCCGAACCTCCCCGAGCTGGGCGTGCTCGCCGGAGAGCCGACCGCCTCCGACTGGCCGGCCGCGCTCGCGCAGGGGGCGATGCTCGCCCGCGCCCTCGACGCCGCCGTGCTGGTGAAGGGCGGCCACCTCGACGGCCCCGCCACCCCGGACGCGATCGTCACCCCCGACGGCCTCGTGCGCGAGGTCCCCGGCGAGCGTGTCGCCACCTCGAACACGCACGGCACCGGGTGCTCGCTCTCGTCCGCGATGGCGACGCTCCTGGCCGGGCGCGACACCTCCTCCGACGCCCTGGTCGAGGCGCTGACGGAGGCCAAGGAGTGGCTGACCGGCGCCCTGCGCGCCGCCGACGCTCTCGAGGTCGGCTCCGGCAACGGCCCGATCGACCACTTCCACCGGCAACGTCCTCCGGCGTTCTGCGCGGACGTCTGGGAGCGGACGCGGACCCTCCGCGACGAGATCGACGCGCTCCCGTTCGTGCGGGCCCTCGGCGACGGCTCCCTCGGGCGGGAGGACTTCGAGTGGTACCTCGAGCAGGACGCTCTCTACCTCACCGAGTACGCCCGCGTCCTGGCCGTGGCGGCGCAGCGCGCGCCGACCACCGCCGAGCAGGTCTTCTGGGCCGAGGGCTCGGCGTCCGCCCTCGCGGCGGAGGCGCAGCTGCACCGCGACCGGCTCGGGACCAGGGACGCGGCTCCCGCGCCCGCGACCCGCGGCTACACCGACCACCTGCTCGCGGTCGCCGCGGGCGGCGGCTACGGCGAGATCGTCGCCGCCCTGCTCCCCTGCTTCTGGCTCTACGCCGACGTCGGGTCGCGCCTCGCCGCCTCCGGGCACCCCGAGCACCCCTACGCGGACTGGCTGCTCACCTACGGCGACCCGGTCTTCGCGACGGCCACCGAGCGGGCGATCGAGTTCACGGAGCAGGCCGCCCGCGACGCCTCACCGAGGGAGCGCGCCGCGATGAGGGACGCGTTCCTGCGGTCGAGTTCGTTCGAGAAGGACTTCTTCGCCGCACCGCTCGCCCGGACCGGCTGAGCTCTCAGCCGGCCCGGCCGGGTGCGCTCAGCCGATCGCCTCGCGCAGGACGTGCATGAGGGCGTCCAGCTGCACCGTGTCGGCCGAGGCCGTCTCGGCGTCCGCGCCGTCGAGCGCCCGGGCGGCGAGACCGGCCTTGGCGTCGATGAGCTCCGCGATCTTCGCGTCGATCGTGTGCGCCGCGATGATCCTCCACGCCGTCACCGGCTCCTCCTGGCCGATGCGGTGCACGCGGTCGATCGCCTGCGTCTGCTCGGCCGAGGTCCACGACAGCTCGGCGAGCACCACGTTGGAGGACGCCTGCAGGTTCACGCCGACTCCCGCCGCGGTGAGCGAGCAGACGGCGACAGAGACGTCCGGGTCCTCGTTGAAGGCGTCGATCTGCGTCTGGCGGAACGCCGCGGTCTGGTCGCCGCGGATGGAGACGGACGTCAGCTCGCGCTTCTCGAAGGTGTCCTCCGCCTGGTCCATCACGTCGATGTGCTTCGCGAAGAAGACGACCTTGCCCACCGAGCGGGCCAGCTGCGAGGCGTAGTCGGCGGCCAGCGCCGCCTTGGCCTGGCCGATCCGGCGCACCATGGTGAAGACGTTCTCGCCGGTCTTGGCCGACTTCGACTCCTCGAGCTCGCTCTGCGCCACGATGCGGATGAACCGCTCGCGCTCGTCGTCGTCGAGCTCGTGCGTGATCGAGGAGGTGACCGCCCTGAAGCGCTGCAGCATGCGGGCGCCGAGCTCGCGCTCGGCCTTCTGGATGGAGCGGCCGAGGTCGTCGTCCAGCTCGACGGGCAGATCGACGGTCCGCTTCGACGGCAGGTCGGCGGCGACGTCGATCTTCTTGCGCCGGACGATGCCGAGGTCGATCACGGCCTCGCGCGCCTCCGGGTAGAAGCCCGTGTCGGCGGGGGTGAGGCCGGTCTCCTCGAGGCGGCCCATCAGCTCCGGTCCCGGCTTGGTCTCGTCGATCCAGCCGAGGAAGCGCCAGATGGCGCGGAAGTCGTCGACGTCGTTGATCAGCGGGGTGCCGGTCAGCGCGATCATCAGCGGATCGTGCCCCGGAGTGGTCTCACGGATCCTCGACGCCAGCGCGAGCACGCTCTGCGAGCGCTGCGAGCGGAGGTTCTTGATGAAGTGCGCCTCGTCGACGACCATGCCGCGGAAGCCCAGGCTCCCGAGCCAGCCGATGTGCCGGTCGAGGATGTCGTAGTTGACGATGACCACGTCGGCGAACGCGTCGAGCGTGCCGCCGTCTCCGTGGATGACCGTGGCGCGCCGCTGCGGGGTCCAGTGCTCGACCTCGCGCGCCCAGTTCATCTTGACCACGTTCGGCACCACCGCGAGCAGCGGGTACGCCCCGACCACCGAGGCGGCGAGGAGGCTCTGCGCGGTCTTGCCCAGGCCCGGCTCGTCGGCGAGCAGGAAGCGGCGGTGCCCCTCGCGGGCGCTCTCGATGAAGCGCGCCTGGTGCGGCATCAGCTCGCGGCCGCGCGGCGAGACCCGGTCGAGCTTCGGCGGCTCCGGGAGCTCCATGCTCGCGGCCCGTCCGCCCGCTCCGTACTCGAACGCCTTGAAGAGCGGCCCGAGCAGCTCCCAGTCGTCGAGCCGGCGGCGCGGCGCCGGGGCCGAGGCCTCGGCGATCGAGAAGTCCGGCGGGAGGAAGGGGTTCGCCAGCTGCCGGGCGCGCACCGACTGCGGCACGACCTGGTTGACCGGCACCTCGGGCTTGGGCTCCGGCTCGGTCACGATGAGCAGCTCGTCGGGGCTGAGCTCCGCGCCCGCCTCGAGCAGCCAGTCGCGGCGGAGCTTCTGCGCGGCCGCCGTGACGCCGGCCTCCGATTCGAGCAGCGCGATCAGGCTGGTGTCGCGGGCGGCCGTCTTGGCCAGGATCGTGGCGATGCCGTCGAGGCGCTTCATCTCCTCGGCGCGCTGCGCGTCGCTGAGCGAGGGATCGACCTTGACCCGCTTGCGCTCCTCGCGCATCAGGAGGGCGATCACCAGGAACTTCGTCCGGTTGGTCGGTCCGACCTTGCCGGTCTGGGCCTTCGCCTCCACCTCGCGGACGCGGCGGGCGAGGATCGGGATGATCCCCGCGTTGTCCACGCCGCGCGAGCGCGATCGGGGTCGGCTCCCGGCGGCGTTCGACGCTCGTCGCGTCTGACCGGACTGACGCTGGCCGCTGCGAGCCATGCTCCTCCTCGATGTGTGACGGGGGCGGAGGAGGGGTTCCCGCGCGCTGCCGTCGCCGTGCATCCGCCGGATCGCCTCCGGAGAGGCGTCGGGCGTCGGTGCATCCGGTGGCCGTCGGGAGCTCCGAGCAACGGGTCTGGGACCCGGTCGCAGCATCCCCGGCGTGCGGGTGCGCCTCCAGTCTACTCCTCGGGGCGGTCCGGTCGGCGCTCCGCCGCGCGGACGGTCGCGCTCGTCGTCATTCCGGGGTCGGGACGCGGATGACGAGGCCCGCCGCCACGAAGACGCCGACCGCGGCGAGGCTCAGCGAGGACCAGATCGCGTCCGGGAAGGCGAACGGCAGCACCGGGTTCCACAGCACGAGCACCGGGACGAGCCCGATCAGCCAGAGGAGTGCGCGCGCCTGGATCGCGAACCAGCCGATGACCGCCGCGAGGATCGCGACCGGGTAGCGGATGAAGTCGTAGGCGTCGGAGCCGACGAGGGCGAGCCCTGCCAGCAGCACGATCGCGCCGAGGATCCCGGGCGCGAGCGCCATGCGGGCGCGGTCGCGCGAGGGGTAGCGGGCGGCGGTCGCGCGGGACGGCTTGCGGGTGCTCACCCCTCGATCGTAGGCGCGCATACCCCGCCCGGGTACCGCCTGCGGCGCGTAGGCTGGAGGAGTGATCGAGGACCTCAAGAAGCGCTCGCTGCACCGTGCCCGGATCCTGGGCGGCCAGATGCGCGGCCTCGAGCGGATGATCGAGAACGAGGACTACTGCGTCGACATCGTCACGCAGTCCCTCGCGATCCAGAAGTCGCTCGGCTCGCTCAACAAGCTCATCGTCGAGAACCACCTCCGCACGCACATCACCGCGATGTTCGAGGAGGGCGGAGACGCCCGCGAGGCGGCGATCGCCGAGCTCGTGAAGATCTTCGAGCTCTCCAACAACCGCTCGTGACCGCAGGCCTCGTCGCCGCGGCGCGGGTGCGCCCGCTGCTGCTCGACGGGGGCCTGGGCACGGAGCTGGAGGCGCAGGGCGCCGCGGTGGACTCCTCGCTCTGGAGCGCCCGGGTCCTGCTGGAGGAGCCCGGCCGGGTCGTCGCCGCGCACCGCGCCTTCGCCGAGGCGGGCGCCCGGATCGCGGTGACCGCGAGCTACCAGGTGTCCGCGAGCGGATTCGCGGCCGCGGGCCTGGCCCCGGGCCTCGCGGAGCGCGCCCTCCAGGAGAGCGTCGACCTGGCCCGGCGCGCGCAGAGCGGCTGGGTCGCCGCCTCCGTCGGCCCTTACGGCGCGAGCCTCGGCGACGGCTCCGAGTACCGCGGCGACGACGGCCTCACCGTCGGCGAGCTCGCCGCCTGGCACCGCCCGCGCCTGGAGACCCTGGCCGCGGCCGGGCCCGACCTGCTCGCTGTCGAGACCATCCCGTCGGTGCGGGAGGTGCGGGCCGTCGTGAAGGCCCTCGCGGGCTCCTCGGTCCCCGCCTGGATCTGCGTGAGCGGCCGTTCGGGCCGCACCGCGTCCGGCGAGCCCCTGGCCGAGGCGCTCGCCGTCGCCGCCGCCTCCGAGGAGGTCGTCGGCGTGGGAGTGAACTGCTGCCCGCCCGGCGACGTCGCCGAGGCGGTCCGCATCGCCCGCTCCGTCACCGGCAAGCTGGTCGTCGTGTACCCGAACAGCGGCGAGGAGTGGGACGCCGTCGAGCGTCGCTGGGCAGGCGACGCGGCCTTCGACCCCGCGCTGGTCGCCTCCTGGCGCGCGGCGGGAGCGGATCTGATCGGCGGCTGCTGCCGCGTGGGACCTGCGGCGATCGCTGCCCTCGGACGAAGCCTGGAGGAGGAGTCGTGACCACCCTGAGAGCCGTGCGCGGCGACCTCACCCGCGAGCACGTCGACGCGATCGTGAACGCGGCGAACTCGTCGCTCCTCGGCGGCGGCGGCGTCGACGGCGCGATCCACCGCGCGGGCGGGCCGGAGATCCTCGCCGAGTGCCGCCGGCTCCGCAGGGCCGAGCTGCCGGACGGCCTGCCCGCCGGCTCCGCGGTCGCCACGACCGCCGGCCGCCTCCCCGCCCGCTGGGTCGTGCACACCGTCGGTCCCGTCCACTCGTGGTCGGAGGACCGCAGCGCCGTCCTCGCCTCGGCCTACCGCGAGTCGGTGCGCACCGCTGTCGGCCTCGGCGCGCGGACGCTCGCCTTCCCGGCCGTCTCGGCAGGCGTCTACGGCTGGCCGATGGACGACGCGGCGCGCATCGCGGTGGAGACGGTCCGCGAGGCGACCGCGGACGGCGCACTCGACGAGGTCCGGTTCGTCCTCTTCTCCGCGGACGCCCTCGCGGCCTTCGAGGCCGCCCTGGCCGCGGAATGACGGAGGGGGAGCCGACCCTGCGGTCGACTCCCCCTCCACTGTGCTGCGCTAGGCCGTCTTCGGCCGCGCGAACTCGTCGTAGGGCAGCGTGATCGGGCGGGTCCGCGGAGGCATCCGCACGACCGCCTCGAGCGCCGGGCCCAGTGCCTCGCGCCACGCGCGGTAGCCGTCCTCGTTGAGGTGCAGGCCGTCCGGCGAGTACTGCTCGAGCAGTCCGCCGTCCTCGCCCGCGAGCACCGGCCACAGGTCGAGGTAGCCCGCGTGCGCCGTGGGCGCGAACTGCCACAGGTGGCGGTTGATCTCGCGGATCTGCGGCGCGAACTCGTGTCCGCGCGGCAGGACCGAGGTCACCAGGATGCGCACGTCCGGGAGGTCGCGCCGGAACGTCGCGACGATCGTCTCGATGTTGCGCACGACGTGCTCCGTCGTGCGGTGCCAGGCGAGGTCGTTGGTGCCGATCAGCAGCACCACCGTGTCCGGCTCCTGCGCGACCAGCTCGGCGAGCCGCGCGACGACGTCCGCCGTGGTGGCCCCTCCGACTCCCTCGTCGACGACCGTCGACTCCGTCAGCCACTCGCCCCAGGCTCCCGCCTGGATGATGCTGTCCCCGATGAAGAGGACCTTCCCCAGCTGGAGTCCGCGCCCCGCGTCCGTACTCGACCGTTCGCTCATCGTGCTCCTCTCGTCGGCGTCCCGGGCGGCCTCGCCGCCGCCGGACCCCTCCATTGTCACCGCTGCACCCGGCGCCCGCCAGGGGAGCGCTCGTCGCCGGAGTCCGGCAGGTCGGCCGCGGTGGCCGTGATGCGGTTGGCCATGCCGTTGAAGATGATGCCGTGGAAGGGCAGGATCGCGAACCAGTAGAGCCTGCCCGCGAGGCCCTGCGGGAAGAAGACCGCGCGCTGCGTGTAGACCGAGCCGCCGTCTCCGGAGGGCTCGGCGCGCATCTCGAGCCAGGCCCCGCCGGGCACCTTCATCTCGGCGCGCAGGCGCAGGAGCTTCGGCCGCTCGATCTCCTCGACGCGCCAGAAGTCGAGGGCGTCGCCGGCGTGCAGGCGCGCGGAGTCGCGGCGCCCGCGCTGCAGGCCCACTCCCCCGACGAGGCGGTCCATCCAGCCGCGGATCACCCATGCGAGCGGGAAGGAGTACCAGCCGTTGGTGCCGCCGATGCCCTCGATGACGCGCCAGAGCTTGGCCGGGTCGGCCTGGGTGCGGCGCTCCTTGAGGTCCACGTAGACCGTGTGGCCGGCCCACTCCGGGTCGCTCGGCAGCGGATCGCTGGGAGCGCCGACGACCTCCGCGTTCTGCCAGCTCGTCTCGATCTCGCCCGCCTGCATCTTTCCCAGCGCGAGCCGGACGGCGCGGCGGTAGGAGGTCAGCCCGCCCTCGGGGTCGGGGATGAGCGCGCGGATGTCCTGCTCGTGCACGACGCAGTCGTACTGCAGCGAGGCGATGATGGGCACCGCGAGCGAGCGCGGGATCGGCGTGACCAGGTTGACCCACTGCGAGGCCAGCCACGGGGTGAACACCGGCAGGGACGCGATCGGCCGCTGCGGGAGCCCGGCCTCGACCGCGTAGCCGTTCATCATCTGGCCGTAGCGGAGCACGTCGGGCCCGCCGATGTCGAAGGTGCGGTTGAGCGTGGCGTCCTCGAGCGACGCGGAGCCGATCAGGTAGTGCAGCACGTCGCGCACGGCGATCGGCTGGATGAAGTTGCGCACCCACTGCGGCGCGGGCATGTACGGCAGCACGTCGGTGAGGTGGCGCACCATCTCGAACGAGGTCGACCCGGAGCCGATGATCACGCCCGCCTGCAGGGCGATCGTCGGCACTCCCGACTCCATCAGGATCCGGCCCACCTCAGCGCGCGAGCGGAGGTGCTTCGAGAGCTCCTGGCCCTCGGGGTGCAGGCCGCCGAGGTAGACGATGCGGCCGACGCCGGCCGACCTCGCTGCCGTGGCGACGTTCTGCGCGGCGCGGCTCTCGACCTCCTCGAAGTGGGCGTGGTCGTTGCCCGAGCCCATCGAGTGGACGAGGTAGTAGAGGACGTCGACGCCCTCGACCGCGGCCTCCAGCGACTCCGGATCGCCGAGATCGCCCTGGGCGACCTCGACCTCCTCCGCCCACGGCACGTCGACCAGCTTGCGCGGGTCGCGCACCAGGACGCGCACCCGGAAGCCCGCCTCGAGGAGGCGCGGCGTCAGCCGGCCGCCGATGTAGCCGGTCGCGCCGGTGACGAGCGCGAGGGGGCGCGCCGAGTCGGAGGGGGTTTCGCTCATGCGGCCACGGTACGCCGATGGCCCCGGGACCTCTCCCGCTGGTGCGGGCCCGCGGCCCCTGCTAGGCGGCGGCCGGCATCCCGCTCAGTCGATGCCGAGGACCTCGCGGACCTGCACCACGTCGTGGTTCATCTGGCGGATGAGGGGCTCGACGCCCTCGTAGGCGACCTGGCCGCGGATCCGGCCGACGAACGCCACGTCGACCACGCGGTCGTAGAGGTCGAGGGTGTCGAGCGTCTGATCGAGCACGTACGCCTCGACCTGCTTGGGCGGCACCCCGACGAAGGTGGGGTTGCTGCCGACCGAGATCGCGGCGGGATGCGTGACGCCGTCGGTGGTGAGCCGGCCCGCGTAGACGCCGTCGGCCGGGATCAGGCCCTGCGACTCCGGCGAGAGGTTCGCGGTCGGGAAGCCCAGCTCGCGGCCGCGCTTCGCTCCGTGCACGACCACGCCGCGGACGACGGGCTCGTGCCCGAGCAGGCGCGTCGCGTGCTCCACATCGCCCTCGGCCAGCAGCTCGCGGATCCAGGTGGAGGAGACGCGGCGCCCGTCCTCGGGCCGCACGTCGTCGATCAGCTCCACCTCGAATCCGTGCTGCCCGCCGAGCACGCGCAGCAGGTCGACGTCGCCCGCTCCCCGGGCGCCGAAGCGGAAGTCGGAGCCGACGAGGACCACGCGGGCCTCGAGCGCCTCCACCAGCACCTGCTCGACGAACTGCTCGGGCGAGAGCGCCCGGAACGCCTCGTCGAAGGTGAGCAGCAGCGTCGCGTCCACGCCGGTCCCGGCGAGGAGCTCGAGCTTCTGCTCGTTGCCGACCAGGACGGGCGGGCACTTCTCCGGCGCGATCACGCTGAGCGGATTGCGGTCGAAGGTGACGACGACGGCGGCGAGCCCCTGCTCGCGGGCCCGCTCGTGCAGCCGGCCGATGACGGCCCGATGCCCGGAGTGGACGCCGTCGAACTTGCCGATCGTGACGGCGGAGGGTCCGATCCCGGCCAGGTCGCCGGGGCGGGTCTCGACGCGCATCAGGCGGCCGCCCGGGCCGTGCGCCGCCCCTGCACGCGGAGCCACCAGAGACCGAGCACGGGCAGGACGAGCGGGATGAGCAGGTAGCCGGCGCCGAAGGCCGCCCACACCGTCGACTGGCGCCCGAACGGGTCGGCGCTCGCGAGCCCGAGGAGCTGCGGAGCGAGGAGGCTGAGCGCGCCGACCACGAGCACGCCCACCAGCTCGAAGGTGATCGTCACCCACGCGACCCGCTGCCAAGCGCGGCCCGGGACGATCAGGGCGATCGTCGCGACGATGTACACGACGGCCGAGAGCGCCGAGAGCGAGAACGCCAGCGGCGCCTCGTCGAACCGGTCGATGATCTGGAAGACGGAGCGCCCCGTCGCGGCGAGCGCGAGGATCCCGTAGACCACGACCAGGAGGCTGCCGATCCCGCGCGAGCGGGCGGAACGGGTCGGCTCTCCGCTCCCGGGGGCCGAGGGGACTGAGGGGTCGTGAGCGGCCCGTCCGGACGCATCGCTGGCTGGTTTCGACATCGCACGTCCATGCTAGGCGCTCGCCGGGCCGGGCCCGGTGGCGGGCCCGATCAGGCGCTCTGGAAGAACCAGATCTGGTGCATCCGGTAGACCATGACCGCGATCGAGAGGCAGGCGACGCCCAGGATCACGGTGCTCCAGCGGCTCCGCTCGATGAGCGCCCAGAACCCGGCAGCGAGCGGCAGGAGCAGCGCCGAGATCAGGTAGATGTAGTACTCCGGCAGGCTCCCCGACGGGCGGTTGCCGACCAGCGGCGACACGATCGCGACCGCCAGCTGGACGATCAGCAGCAGCTCGACGATCGCCGTCGCGCCGACCGAGACGTCCGAGGGACGGCGGGCGAGCAGCCCGAGCACGAGGCAGAGCAGGCCGGCCGCGACGGCGATCCCCACCTGGAGGATCGTGAACCACTCGATCACGAGGCGGCCGTCCGCAGGTCCTCGGTCGGGAAGTTGACGACGCTCTTGAGCTGGGTGCCGCGCCGCTCGGCGAGGCCGATCAGCCGCTCCCCCGGGCCGACCGCGGCGAGGAGGCCCTTCGCGCCCGCCACCGCCGCCGGGGCCGGGATGCGCTTGCCGTTCGCGAGATCGCCCGCCTCCTGGGCGTCGAGGCGCAGCAGGGGGAACAGCTCGCCCGCCACGAGCGTCGGCGGCAGGAGCGCGGCGGGGACGTCGAGCTCGTCGATCTCGCCGGCCTGGGCCACGGAGAAGGGGCCGACCGCGGTGCGCCGCAGCGCGGTCAGGTGGCCGCCGACTCCGAGGGACGCGCCCAGGTCGCGGGCGAGCGCGCGGATGTAGGTGCCGGAGGAGCAGGTGACGCGCACGTCCAGGTCGAGGAACCCCTCGACCGGGCGGCTCGCCAGGACGGCGAACTCCGAGACGGTCACGGGGCGGGAGGCGAGCACGACCTCCTCGCCGTCGCGGGCGCGGGCGTAGGCGCGGCGGCCGTCCACCTTGATCGCGCTGACCGTGCTCGGGACCTGCTCGATCGCTCCGGTGAGGGCCGCGATCGCGTCGGACACCGACTCCGGGGCGAGGGCCGCGACGAGGGCGGGCTCCGCCGAGGCGAGCACCTCGCCCTCCTGGTCGTCGGTGGTGGTGGAGGAGCCCAGCCGGATCGTCGCCTCGTACTGCTTGTCGAGGCCGACGAGGTAGGTGAGCAGGCGCGTCGAGGGGCCGAGACCGAGGATCATCAGCCCGGTCGCCATCGGATCGAGCGTCCCCGCGTGGCCGACCTTGCGGGTCCCCGCGCGGCGGCGGGTCCGCGAGACGAGGTCGTGGCTGGTGATGCCGCCGGGCTTGTCCAGCAGGAGGATCCCGTTCGGAGCCGGGGCGGGGGTCTCGAGCACGGGTGCGAGGATACACGGACGGATCGGGAGTACCCCCGGGGTGGAGCCGGAGCCCTCGCCCGCCCGTCCTAGGCTGTCCGGATGAGGATCGCAGTACTCGGAGCAGGCGCCGTCGGCGGCACCATCGCCGCCCTTCTCGACCGCGCCGGGCACGACGTCGAGGTCACCGCCCGAGGCGACCACCTCACCGCGATCCGCCGGTCGGGGATCCGGCTCGACGGGGCGTGGGGCGAGCACACCGCCTGGGTCCGCTGCGGCGAGTCCCTCGACCTGGTGCCCGATCTCGCCTTCGTCTGCACGAAAGCGCAGGACGCCGAGGACGCGCTGCGCACCAACCGCCGCACGGTCGACGGCACCCTCGTCGTCGTCGTCCAGAACGGACTGGACGGGCTCACCGCGGCGGCCCGGCAGGTGCGCGACGCCCGGCTCGTGGGTGCTCTCGCCCTCTTCGCCGCGAGCCACCTCGAACCCGGCCGCGTCACCGTCACGGCTCCTGCCACGACCACGCTCGGCGTCCCCGGCCGCCCGGCCGACGACGACGTGCGACGGGCCGCCGCCGTGCTCGGCGAGGCGGTCCCCACCGCCGTCACCGACGACTTCACCGGAGCGCAGTGGACGAAGCTGCTGATCAACGAGGTCAACGCCCTGCCCGCGATCACCGGGCTCTCGGTCCAGGAGACGATCGACGATCCGGGGCTGCGGCGCGTCCTCGCCCGGTCGATGCGCGAGGCCGCCCGGACGGGCTTCGCGTCTGGCGTCCGCTTCGGCTCGCTGCAGGGACTCTCGAACACGTCCGTCCGCGCCCTGGCCGCCGCTCCCCTGCCCCTGGTCGAGCTGCTCCCCCGCCGGATGGCCGCGCGGATGGGCGAGGTGCCGAACCCCGGGTCGACGCTGCAGAGCGTCCGCCGCGGAGTGCCGAGCGAGATCGACCACCTGGCCGGGGCCGTGGTCCGCACCGCTCACCGCGGCGGGCGCGAGGCACCGGTCAACCAGCTGCTGGTCGACCTGGTGCACGAGGTCGAGCGGGCGGGCGCCTTCGTGCCGCCGGCGGAGGTCGTGCGCCGCGCCGCCCTGGTCTGAGCCCGCGGCCCTGTCGGACGGACGCCGCCCGCGGCGGCGGCCTCCGTCCCGAGGCTCAGCAGGAGTCGGCGAAGAGGCGCCGGGGCTGCTCCGGATCGCGGACGTCGACGAGGATCCCCGCCAGCCGGCGCGGGTCCGTCGTGGCGCGGTACGCCGCGTCCACCGGCGGCTCCTGCGTGTCGAGGCGGATGCTGGTGCTCCACGCTCCGCGCAGCTCCGGCCGGAGGGCGAACTCGCCGTCGACGAGCAGCACCGCGTCGCGGCCGGCGGTCCGCCAGCGCGCCTGCCGCGCCTCGTCGCGCACCGCGTCGAAGCCCGCGAGCACGAACCCGGTGCTGCCGCCGAGGGTGAACGGATCGAGCAGCACGCGGCGCAGGAGCTCGTAGTCGTACCCGGCCGCGTAGGAGCGCTGCTCGTCGGGCACGGCGGGGTCGTCCCGATCGGCGCGGGGACGTCGGAAGTCGGCGAGGTGCGCGACGATCGCGTCCTTGCCGGCCCGGCGGAGCGCCTCCGCGAGGTCGAGCGCGAACGCCGCGCTCACCGCGGGGTCGTCGCCGTCGATCCCGACCTTGACCCGTCCGCGCCCGTAGTTGTGCAGCACCTCCGCCGCGAGAGCGTCGAGCACATCGGCCTTCTGCGGAGCCCACCTGGTCATCCGCCCACGATACGCGCCGCCGCCTAGTGTGGGCTGATGCCCTCCGACCCTCTCGCCGACGCGATCACCGCCTGGTTCCGCACGAGCGCCCGCGACCTGCCGTGGCGCCGCGAGAACTTCCCCGCCTGGGGCACGCTCGTCAGCGAGTTCATGCTGCAGCAGACCCCGGTGGTCCGCGTCGTCCCGCGTCTGGCGGAGTGGCTGGAGCGCTGGCCGACACCCTCCGCACTCGCCGCCGTCCCGCCCGGCGAGGCGGTGCGCGCCTGGCAGTCCCTGGGCTACCCGCGGCGGGCCCTGCGACTGCACGCCTGCGCCGTGGCGATCGCCGAGGAGCACGGCGACGTGGTCCCCGACGACGTCGAGACCCTCCTCGCGCTGCCCGGCATCGGCGACTACACCGCCCGCGCCATCGCCGTGTTCGCCTACGGGAGGCGGCACCCCGTGGTCGACACCAACGTCCGCCGGGTCCTCGCGCGCGCGGTCGACGGAGCGGCGGAGCCCGGCCCGCCCCGCGCGAGGGCCGACCTCGCCGCGATGTCGGCGCTGCTGCCCGAGTCGCTCTCCGAGGCGGCGGCCTTCAACGCGGGCGCGATGGAGCTGGGGGCGATCGTCTGCACCGCCCGCGCTCCGCGCTGCGACGAGTGCCCGATCCGCGACCTCTGCCGCTGGCGGGCGGAGGGGTACCCCGAGCACACCGGGCCCGTGAAGGCGAAGCAGAAGCGGTTCGAGGGCTCGGACCGCCAGGTCCGCGGCCTCATCCTCGCCGAGCTGCGCGCCGCGCACGGCCCGGTCACCGCGGCCGAGGTGGAGTCTCTCTGGCCGGACGCCGACCAGCGCGGTCGCGCCCTGGCCGGGCTCCTCGCCGACGGCCTGGCGACGGGCGGCCCGGAGGACGGCTACCTCCTCCCCGGCTCCTGAGGGCCCGTCGACCGCCGTCCGCGTCGGAGGAGGCGGGTAGGGTCGGCGCCGTGACCGGTCGCCGCCTCCGCCTCCCCCGCCCCGACGCCGCCGTCGAGCGCACCCTCGACGTCGACCTCGCCCAGGACGTCCAGCGCGCCCTCGCCGCGGTCCGCGTCGAGAACGACCTGCCCGGCCCGTTCCCGCCGGCCGCGCTGGCCGAGGCCGAGCACGCGGACGCCGGAGCGGACGACGAGGACCGCGTCGACCGGACGGACCTCCCCTTCGTGACGATCGACCCGCC
This sequence comes from Rathayibacter sp. AY1B8, assembly GCF_002932775.1. Classification (NCBI taxonomy): domain Bacteria; kingdom Bacillati; phylum Actinomycetota; class Actinomycetes; order Micrococcales; family Microbacteriaceae; genus Rathayibacter; species Rathayibacter sp. AY1B8. The sequence goes on from NZ_PSWJ01000001.1 coordinate 88,185, forward strand.
CGGCTCGCTCGACCTGGACCAGGCCCTCCACCTGGAGCGCACGTCGGAGGGCGTCGTCCTCCGCTACGCCATCGCGGACGTGCCCGCGGTCGTCCGCACCGGCGGAGCGCTCGACGCCGAGACGCGCCGCCGCGGCCAGACCTACTACCTCCCGGACGGCCGCGTCCCGCTGCACCCCGCGGTCCTCTCCGAGGGGACCGCGTCGCTCCTGCCGGACGAGACGCGCCGAGCGCTGGTCTGGACGCTGACCCTCGACGAGCGGGCGGAGCCGCGCTCGGTGCACCTCGAGCGGGCGCTCGTGCGCAGCGTGGCCCGGCTCGACTACGAGGGCGTGCAGCGCAGCGTCGACGCGGGCGATCCGCACCCCTCCCTCGCCCTCCTCCCCTGGTTCGGACGCGAGCGCCTGGCGCGCGAGGCCGAGCGCGGAGGAGCGAGCCTGACGCTGCCCGAGGAGGAGATCGTCGCCGCCGACGGCGGCTACCGGGTCGAGCGCCGCGCTCCCCTGGCCGTCGAGGGCTGGAACGCCCAGGTCTCGCTGCTGACCGGTATGGCGGCGGCGACGATGATGCTCGACGCGGGGGTGGGCATCCTCCGGACCATGCCCGAGGCCGACCCCGCCACCGTCGCGGCCTTCCGCTCCCGAGCCGCGGCGCTCGGCGTCCCGTGGCCCGAGGAGGAGGCCTACGGCGCCTACCTGCGCCGCCTCGACACCGCCGACCCCGCCCAGCTCGCCATCATGTACGCCGCGGCGAGCCTGTTCCGCGGCGCCGGCTACACCGCCTTCGACGGCGCCCCGCCGGAGCATCCCGAGCAGGCGGCTCTCGCCGCGCCGTACGCGCACGTCACCGCGCCGCTGCGGCGCCTGGTCGACCGGTTCGGCCTCGCCGTCTGCCTCGCGGTGTCCCGCGGCGGAACGATCCCGTCGCAGCTGCGCGAGGCGCTGCCCCTGCTCCCGCCGCTCCTCGCCGCGAGCGACCGTCGGGCCGGAGCCGCCTCCCGTGCGGCGACCGCGATCGTCGAGGCCGCCGTCCTCCGAGGCCGCGAAGGAGCCTCCTTCAGCGGGATCGTCGTCTCCTCGGCGCGCACCCGCTCCTCGGTCCAGCTGCTCGACCCGGAGATCACCGTCGACGTCCCGGCCCCGCTCACGCCGGGAGCCCGTGTCGTCGTCGTCCTGGAATCGGTCGACGTCGCCACGGGCTCCGCGGTGTTCGGGCTCGGCGCCTAGTCCTCGTCGTCCTCGCGGGGCTTCACATAGGGGTCGGCCTCGCCGGCGTAGTCCGCCTGAGCGGCGAGCGACTGCACCTGCGAGTCCTGGCTGCGCGCGGCGGCGAGCAGGTCCTCGATGTGCTTCGCGTTCTCGGGCACCGCGTCGAGGATGAACTCGAGCGACGGCGTGAGCCGCGACGTGATGTTCCTGCCCACCTCGGTGCGGAGCATTCCGGTGGCGGCCTTGAGGGCCGCGGCCGAATCGGCGCGCTCCTCATCGGTGCCGTAGACCGTGTAGAACACCGAGGCGTGCTGCAGGTCGCCGGTCACCTGGACATCGGTGATGGTGACGAAGCCGAGGCGCGGGTCGCGGAGACCGCGCTCGAGCCGCTTCGCGACGATCACCTGGATACGTTCGGCGAGCTTCCTCGCCCGGGCCGGATCTGCCATGGCTGGTCCTCACATCTCTCTCGGCGAACCGTTCAGCTCGCCATTCAACCACTCTCCGCCCGGACGACCGGTCGCGTCCGAGGGGGCCTTGCTTCTGGGGCGTGATGCCCCTCGACCGCGCGTCTGCGACGGCGCGGGTGGGGTGCCTTCTCGCGGCTCCCTGATCCTCGGGGACCGGATGGGGAGGGAAGGCTCAGGTGCTGGATCGGGAGCCGGACGTCGCCCGCAGGCGCGCTGCTCGCGAGCTGCTCGTTCAGCGGGCGCACCCGCCGAGACAGGAGCGCCTGATCGGGGTCGGTCTCCCGCACCCGGGGGTGCGGAAGCGCCCGCTGGAGGGTGCGCACCTCCGGGACACGGGCGGCCCCCGATTCCTCCCGCAGGGCGCGAGAGGACGAGAGTCCCCTCCCGATCCCGCACGAACAGCGCCGTGAGACGCCGGAAGGCCCGGGCGGACCCGGGCCTTCCAGTGGAGCGGATCAGCCTCGCGGCTTCTCCTTCATCTCGATCGTCTCGATCTCGTCGCCGATCTGGATGTCGTTGTACTTTCCGAGTCCGATACCGGCCTCGTAGTCCGTACGGACCTCCGTGACGTCGTCCTTGAAGCGACGCAGCGACTCGATGGCCAGGTTGTCCCCGACCACGACGCCGTCACGGATGACGCGCGCCTTCGAGTTGCGGGTGATCGTGCCGGAGCGGACGATGACACCCGCGATGTTGCCGAACTTGGAGGAGCGGAACACCTCGCGGATCTCGGCGACACCGGACTGGACCTCCTCGAACTCGGGCTTGAGCATGCCCGTGAGCGAGTTCTCGACCTCTTCGATCGCGTTGTAGATGACCGAGTAGAAGCGGATGTCCACTCCTTCTCGAGCAGCGCGCTCGCGGGCCTTCGGGTCGGGGCGGACGTTGAAGCCCACGATGATCGCGTTGTCGATCGTCGCGAGGTTGACGTCCGACTCCGTGATCGCACCGACACCGCGGTGGATGATGCGCAGCTGCACCGAGTCGTCGACCTCGATCTTGACGAGCGACTCCTCCAGCGCCTCGACGGCACCGGACACGTCGCCCTTGATGATGAGGTTGAGCGACTCGACCTTGCCCTCCTCGAGAGCACGGGTGAAGTCCTCGAGCGAGATGCGCTTGCGGGCCTTGGCCAGCAGGGCGTTGCGCTGAGCGGCTTCGCGCTTCTCGGCGATCTGACGGGCCGTGCGGTCCTCCTCGGTGACGAGGAAGGTGTCGCCGGCGCGGGGCACGGACGAGAGTCCCTGCACCTGCACCGGACGCGACGGCACGGCTTCGAGGACGGCGTTGCCGTTCTCGTCCGCCATCGCACGGACGCGGCCGTAGGCCGTTCCGGCGACGATCGCGTCTCCGACGCGCAGCGTTCCCGACTGGATGAGCACGGTCGCGACCGCACCGCGTCCCTTGTCGAGCTTCGCCTCGATCGCGACTCCGCGCGCCTCCTTGTTGGGGTTGGCGCGCAGGTCGAGACCGGCGTCCGCGGTGAGCAGCACGGCGTCCAGGAGGTCCTGGATGCCGGTGCCCGCGCGAGCCGACACGTCGACGAACATGACGTCTCCGCCGTACTCCTCGGCGACGAGCCCGAACTCGGTGAGCTGCTGGCGCACCTTGGCCGGGTTGGCGTCGGGCTTGTCCACCTTGTTCACCGCGACCACGATCGGCACGTTGGCCGCCTGGGCGTGGTTCAGCGCCTCGATGGTCTGCGGCATGATGCCGTCGTCCGCCGCGACCACGAGGATCGCGATGTCCGTGACCTGGGCACCGCGGGCTCGCATGGCGGTGAACGCCTCGTGACCCGGGGTGTCGATGAAGGTGATCGGGCGCTCGATGCCCTCGTGCTCCGCGACGACCTGGTACGCACCGATGTGCTGCGTGATGCCGCCCGCCTCGCCGGCGACGACGTTGGCGTTGCGGATCGCGTCGAGCAGGCGCGTCTTTCCGTGGTCGACGTGACCCATGACGGTGACGACCGGCGGACGGATCTCGAGGTCCTCGTCCGTCTCGTCGTCGAGCTCCTGCTCGAGGTCGAGACCGAAGCCCTCGAGGAGCTCCTTGTCCTCGTCCTCGGGCGAGACGACCTGGATCTTGAAGCCGAGCTCGGAGCCGAGCACCTCGAAGGTGGCCTCGTCGAGCGACTCGGTCGCCGTCGCCATCTCGCCGAGGGCGAAGAGGACGGTGACCAGGTTGCCGGGGGGCACCGGCACGCCGGTCATGGCCTCGATCTTGTCGGCGAAGTCCGAGATCGACGCGCCGCGGCGCAGACGGATGACCGTCCTGCCGTCGCCGCGGGGGACGCTGACGCCGCCGAGCGACGGGGCCTCCCTGAGCTCGAACTCCTGACGCTTCGTGCGCTTGGACTTCCGGGCCTTGCTCTTGCCGCCGCCGCGACCGAAGGCTCCTGCGGTTCCACCGCCGGGGCCGCGACCGCGACCGCCGCCGCCACCGGGACGCGGGGCGAAGCCGCCACCGGCACCGGGAGCGCCGCCGGGGCGCTGGAAGCCGCCGCCGGCCGGACGACCGGCACCGCCGGGACGTCCTGCTCCGCCGCCGGGTCCGCCGGGACGCTGGCCGAAGCCGGCGGGGCGCTGGCCCATGCCGGGTCCGCCGGGTCGGGGCGCGCCGGGGCGCGGAGCAGCCGGGCGGGGGATGTTGCCCGGGGTCGGACGCGATCCCATGCCCTGCGAGCTGGCGAAGGGGTTGTTGCCGGGGCGCGGGGCGGCGGGACGCTGTCCCATGCCCTGGTTGCTGGCGAACGGGTTGTTGCCCGGGCGCGGGGTGCCGCCGGGGCGGTTGGAGCCGCCCGAGGCGCCGCCGGGGCGCGGGGTGTTCGCGGCGGGAGCCGGACGCGGGGTCACGGGCTTGGGTCCGCCGGGGGTCGCGCCGGACGCCGGCTTCTCGGCGGCGGCCGGAGCCGCGGGGGCCTCGGTCGGAGCCGGAGCGGCGGCCTCGGCGGGCGCGTCCTTGGCTGCCTGGGCGCGCTGAGCGGCCGCGGCCTCCTGGGCTGCCTGAGCCTGGGCCTGGCGCTCGGCGACAGACATCGGCGGTGCGGGCGCCGGAGCGGGCGGCTTGGCCGGGCCGGGCGTGGGCGCGGACGGACGGGCGCCGGAGGGGCGCGGGGCCCCGGGACGGGCACCGGCGGCGGGGGCGGCCGGGGTCACCGACGCTCCCGCGGAGGAACCGCCCTGGCCCTGGAGGGCCTGGCGGAGCTTGCGCGCCACCGGGGGTTCGATGCTCGAGGACGGGCCCTTGACGAACTCGCCGAGCTCCTTCAACTTCGCAAGTGCGACCTTGCTATCGACACCCAGTTCGGATGCGATCTCGTGTACGCGTGGTTTTGCCACTTCTCTCCTGTCTTGGGCCTGCACCCAAGACGGGGGCAGGCGTCACGAACGGACGGGTCTCATTTCGAGCCGCTCATCAGTCTTCGCTCATGATCAGTTCACGGGCCGTTCTGCCTGTTCTCTATGGTGTGATCGTGCGCTGCTCCGGCCCCTCCGGTCGAGGGGCCGAGCCGGTCTGATCGTGCGATGTACTGCTCCAGCTCGCTCGCGTCCACGCTCTCGCGTGTCCGGAACGCTCTTCCGAACGCGCGGCGCTTGACCGCGAGCTCGTAGCAGTCGGCTGTGTCGTGGAGCCACGCTCCCCGACCAGGACGGACGGCACGCGGGTCTACCGCGAGGACGTTCGAGTGGAGGACCAGCCTCAGAAGAGAGGCCCGGGGGGCGCGCAGACGGCAGCCGACGCACGTTCTGACGGCTTCCACTCTACTCCCTCCCCTCCGGGACCGCTCCCCCGCACGGCCGATGCTCGGGGATCACTCCCCGTCCATCACCGAATCGGGCTGGATGTCGATCTTCGCGCCGGTCAGCTTGGCGGCGAGGCGGGCGTTCTGGCCCTCCTTGCCGATGGCGAGCGAGAGCTGGTAGTCGGGGACGAGCGCCCGGACGGCCTTGAGGCTCTGGTCGATCACGAACGCGCTGGTCACCTTGGCGGGCGAGAGCGCGCTGGCGACGAAGGTCGGCAGGTCGGAGGAGTAGTCGACGATGTCGATCTTCTCGTTGTTGAGCTCGGCGGTCACCGCGCGCACGCGCTGGCCGAGCTCGCCGATGCAGGCGCCCTTGGCGTTCACGCCGGGCTCGGTCGCGCGCACCGCGATCTTGGTGCGGTGGCCCGCCTCGCGGGCGAGGGAGACGATCTCCACCACGCCGGACGCGATCTCGGGGACCTCGAGGGCGAACAGCTTGCGCACCAGCGACGGGTGGGTGCGGGACACCTGGACCGACGGGCCCTTGGGTCCGCGGCCGACGCTCGTGACGTAGACGCGGATGCGGCGTCCGTGGCTGTAGTCCTCGCCGGGCACCTGCTCCTCGGGCGAGAGGATCGCCTCGATGGAGCCGAGGTCGACGTGGATCATCCGCGGGTTGGGGCCCTGCTGGATGACGCCGGCGACGATGTCGCCCTCGCGGCCCTTGAACTCGCCGAGCACGTGCTCGTCGGCGATGTCGCGCAGGCGCTGGTTGATGACCTGCTTCGCGGCGAAGGCGGCGATGCGGCCGAAGTCGCGCGGGGAGTCCTCGGCCTCGCCCACGACGGCGCCCTCTTCGTCGAGCTCGGGCACGAAGACCGAGACGTGACCGGTCTTGCGGTCGAGGTGCACTCGCGCGTCGACGGCGGTGGCCTTGTCGGCGTCGTCGGCCTGGCCGATGTGCTTGAGGTAGGCGGTCAGGATCGCCTGCTCGATGATCTGCACGAGTTCCTCGAAGGGGATCTCGCGCTCGCGCTCCATGAGTCGCAGAACGCTCAGGTCGATGTCCACGGGCGGGCCTTTCTCTCTATTCACTTGGATGCCGCGGTGGTGACCGCGGTCGTTCGCCTGCCGGGCTCTCACCCGGATCAGCCCTCAAGGGTACCCGACGCGGCCCGGGGTTCCACCCGCGGATCCTGCCGACGCACGGAGGGCCCCGCCTGCCACGGGAAGCGGTGGCGGGGCCCTCGGCGTGTCGGGTCTAGGCGCCCAGCCGGGCGAGCGCCTCGGCGACCGGGAGCTGCTCGCGCTCGCCGGACCGGCGGTCCCACAGCTCGACGATCCCGTCGGCCGCTCCTCGGCCCGCGATGACGATCACGGGCACCCCGATCAGCTCGGCGTCGCCGAACTTGACGCCGGGCGAGACCTTCGGGCGGTCGTCGATCAGCACGTCGCGGCCGGCGGCCTCGAGGGAGGCGCCGACCGACTCGGCGAGCTCGAGAGCCGCCGCGTCCTTGCCGGTCGCGATGACGTGCACGTCGAACGGCGCGACGTTCGCGGGCCAGAGCAGTCCTCGGTCGTCGTGGGTGGCCTCGGCGATGATGGCGAGGATGCGGGTCACGCCGATGCCGTAGGAGCCCATCGTGACGGTGACGAGCTTCCCGTTCTCGTCGAGCACCTTCAGCCCGAGGACGTCGGCGTACTTGCGGCCGAGCTGGAAGACGTGGCCGATCTCCATGCCGCGGGCGGTCTCGATCGGGCCCGAGCCGTCGGGCGCCTCGTCACCGGTGCGGACGTCCGCGACCTCGACGGTGGCGTCGCCGTGGAAGTCGCGGCCGGCGACCAGATCGAGGACGTGCTGCCCGGAGACGTTGGCCCCGGTGATCCAGGCGGTGCCGTCGACCACGCGCGGGTCGAGCAGGTAGCGGACGCCGGTCGCCGACTCCTCGCCCAGGACGGCTCCCTCGGCCGACCAGGGTCCGATGTAGCCCTTGACCAGTCCGGGGTGCTTCGCGAAGTCCTCCGCGGTGGCGGCCTCGACCTCGGCCGGGGCGAAGGCCACTTCGGCGCGCTTGAGGTCGACGTCGCGGTCGCCGGGCAGGCCGACGATCACGAGCTCGCGGGTGCCGTCGAGCGCGGTGAGCGCGAGGACGACGTTCTTCAGGGTGTCGGCGGCGGTCCAGGCGCGGCCGTCGGGGCGGGGCTGCGTCGCGTTCGCCAGGTCGACCAGGGTCTGGATGGTCGGGGTGTCGGGCGAGTCGAAGACGCGCGCCTCGGGCAGGCCCTCGACGGGCAGCGCCGCGGGGACGGGCGTGCGGTACGCCTCGACGTTCGCCGCGTACCCTCCCGCCGACCGGACGAAGGTGTCCTCGCCGACGGGGGTGGGGTGCAGGAACTCCTCGCTCCGGGAGCCGCCCATCGCTCCGGCGTCGGCCTGCACGATCACGTACTCCAGGCCCAGGCGGGCGAAGATCCGCTCGTAGGCGTCGCGCTGGCGCTGGTAGCTCGCGTCGAGGCCGGCGTCGGTGTAGTCGAAGGAGTACGCGTCCTTCATCGTGAACTCGCGGCCGCGCAGGAGGCCCGCGCGGGGCCGCGCCTCGTCCCGGTACTTGTCCTGGATCTGGTAGATCGACAGGGGCAGGTCCTTGTAGGAGGAGTAGAGGTCCTTCACGAGCAGCGTGAAGAACTCCTCGTGCGTGGGAGCCAGCATGTAGTCGGCGTCCTTGCGGTCCTTCAGGCGGAACACGCCGTCGCCGTACTCGGTCCAGCGGCCCGAGAGCTCGTAGGGCTCGCGGGGCAGGAGCGCGGGGAAGTGCACCTCCTGGGCGCCGGCCGCCTCCATCTCCTCGTGGATGATCCGCTCTATGCGGCGCTTGACGCGCAGGCCCAGCGGCAGCCAGGCGAAGACGCCGGGCGCCTGACGGCGGATGTAGCCCGCGCGGACGAGGAGGCGGTGGCCCGCGACCTCGGCGTCGGCGGGATCCTCCCGGAGCGTGCGGACGAACAGATGCGAGAGACGGGTGACCACGAGGGACGATCCTATCCGCTGCGCTCCCCCGGCTCGCGAGGGCGCCGGGAGCCTCAGTCGGGGATCCGCGAGAAGACGACCGCTCCGCCCGTGCCGTCCAGCAGCACGTCGTCGGGGGTGCCGCCGATCGTCATCGGGCCGGAGAGGAGCGCCCGGAGCCGGATGGCCTCGGGGCTCGGCGTGTCGGAGCAGCTGTCGGATCCGGTCACCTCATCGCCGGGGACCAGCACGCCGTCGTCGATCCGGTAGGCGGCGCTGACCACGAGGCAGCCCGTGCCGACGACCAGGGTCGGCGCACCCCCGACGCTCTCCGAGCGGAGGCGGACGCGGGCGTCCTCGACCCAGGCCGTGTACGGGGTCTCCCCCTCTGCCGCGGTCAGCACCCAGCGGTCGCAGCCGAAGGGGTCCTGCGGGGTGCGGCTGTCGATGCACTCGCCGGCCTCGGAGGACGGGCCGCTGCGGAGCGCGGCGACACCGGAGGCGAGGAGCGCGGCGGCGACGACCACGAGCGCGAGGCGCAGTGCGGGGCGGACCACGTCGATCCGCCCCGCGCCGTCAGTTCGCGCCGACGGTGACGACCGGGGCTCCGGTCGAGGTGTCGTCGGCCGGCATCTCGGCGGCCAGGCGGTTGGCCTCCTCGATGAGGGTCTGGACGATCTCGGCCTCGGGGACGGTCTTGATGACCTCGCCCTTGACGAAGATCTGGCCCTTGCCGTTGCCGGAGGCGACGCCCAGGTCGGCCTCGCGGGCCTCGCCGGGTCCGTTGACGACGCAGCCCATGACGGCGACGCGCAGCGGGACGCTCATGCCCTCGAGGCCGGCGGTGACGTCGTTGGCGAGCGTGTAGACGTCGACCTGCGCGCGGCCGCAGCTGGGGCAGGAGACGATCTCGAGCTTGCGCTCGCGGAGGTTCAGCGACTGGAGGATCTGCAGGCCGACCTTGACCTCCTGCGCGGGCGGGGCCGAGAGGGACACGCGGATGGTGTCGCCGATGCCCTCGCCGAGGAGGATGCCGAAGGCGGTGGCGGACTTGATCGTCCCCTGGAACTCGGGGCCGGCCTCGGTGACGCCGAGGTGGAGGGGCCAGTCGCCGCGCTCGGCGAGCTGGCGGTAGGCCTTCACCATGACGACGGGGTCGTTGTGCTTGACCGAGATCTTGAAGTCGTGGAAGTCGTGCTCCTCGAAGAGGCTGGCCTCCCAGACGGCGCTCTCGACGAGGGCCTCGGGGGTGGGCTTGCCGTACTTCTGCAGGATGCTCGGCTCGAGCGAGCCGGCGTTGACGCCGATGCGGATCGAGACGCCGGCGGCCTTCGCGGCGGCGGCGATCTTGCCGACCTGGTCGTCGAACTTGCGGATGTTGCCGGGGTTCACGCGGACCGCGGCGCAGCCGGCGTCGATCGCGGCGTAGACGTAGTTGGGCTGGAAGTGGATGTCGGCGATGACCGGGATCTGGCTCTTCTTGGCGATGATCGGCAGCGCCTCCGCGTCGTCGCGGCTCGGCACCGCGACGCGGACGATGTCGCAGCCGGACGCGGTGAGCTCGGCGATCTGCTGGAGGGTCGCGTTGATGTTCGTCGTCGGTGTGGTGCACATCGACTGGACGCTGACCTGCGCGTCACCGCCCACGAGCACCTTGCCCACCTTGATCTGGCGGGACTTGCGGCGGGGGGCGAGGGTCATGGGGACCTTGGGAAGACCCAGATTCACTGCTGGCACGCGCCCCATCGTACGCGCGCCGCGGGACCCCTCGTCCGCTCGCCGCACCTTCCCAGCCGCCGCCCCTCCTGCGCGCCTCGGAACCCGTCCACCGCACCTGCTCTCAGCCCGAGACCGCACGACGATCCGCGGTCGCCTCGCCCCGAGCCGAACCGCCGATCCCGTCCGAGCGATTCACCGCAGACGCTGCCAGCCCGCTCCCTTCACAGAGCGGACCGCGCCACGCCGGTCAGCGACCGCCCTGCCACCCCCGAGGCGAACGGGTGAATCGCGTCCCAGCGATTCGCCCCAGCCGTCCGCACCCCGCTCCACCCACGCCCCCACCCCGAGAAGCCGACCGCGCCACGCCGGGCGAGGCCCGTGCTCCCACCCGCGAGGCGAACGGGTGAATCGCGTCCCAGCGATTCGCCCTAGCCGCCTGCGGCCCGCTCCACCCACGCCCCACCCCGAGAAGCCGACCGCGCCACGCCGGGCGAGGCCCGGCGTGGAATCCAACTCAGAACAGCGTGATCGGCTTGACGATGTCGGCGTAGATGAGGAGGGCGCTCATGCCGCCGAGGACGAGGACGACGACGTAGGTGAGCGGGAGCAGGCGGGCGATGTCGACGGGGCCGGGGTCGCGGCGTCCGAAGAGCCTGGCGATCCGGCGGCGCAGGCCCTCCCAGAGGGCGCCGGCGATGTGGCCGCCGTCCATGGGGAGCAGCGGCACCAGGTTGAAGACGAGGAGGGCGACGTTGAGCGAGGCGAGGACGCCGACCATCGTCTGCACCTTCGACACGACGGGGAGCTGGTCGGAGGCGGCGATCTCGCCCGCGATCCGGCCCACTCCGACGACGCTGATCGGGCCGTTGGCGTCGCGCGCCTCCGAGCCGAACGCCGCCTGGGCGACGTCGATGAGGCGCTGCGGCAGGTTGAGGATGACGTGGGCGACGCTGGTGATGTTCGACCAGACCGTCTCGGGCACCGCGGTGATCGGCTGCTGCGCGAGGGCCGATGTGGGCGAGATGCCGATGAAGCCGACCGTCTGCGTCTCGATCGCACCGGAGGCGTCGGTGACGGGGGCGCCGTTCGCGTCGGTCACCGCGACCTCGTTCTCGGCGGGGGTGATCGTGAGGGTCAGCGGCGCGCCGTCGCGCTGGACGGACACGCTGAGCGGGACGCCCGCGGAGCGCTGGATGATCGGGGTCAGGTCGTTCCAGGTGCTCACCGGAGTGCCGTCGATCGCCGTGATCGTGTCGCCCGGCAGCAGGCCGGCCGCGGCTCCGGGTGCCAGCGGGTCGTCGGCGGTGCAGGTCGCGGTCGCGCGCTGCGACTCCGGGACCACGCACTGCGAGACCGCGGCGAGGGTGCTGGTGCTCTGCGGGATCCCGATGCCGCAGAGGAGGACGGTGAAGAGGACCGTGGCGATCACGAGGTTCATGAAGGGGCCGCCGGCCATGACGAGCACGCGCTTCCACACGGGGAGCCGGTAGAACGCGCGATGGTCCTCGCCGTCGCCGATCGTCTCGGCGCTGGCGGCACGGGCCTCGTCGATCATCGTGGCGTAGGCGCCGCGCCGGGGCTCCTCGAGCTGGGCCTCGGAGGACGCCAGGCCGTTGAAGAAGCCTGTGCTCGACTCCGTGGGCCGGTCCCCCGGGTGCTTCGGCGGGTACATGCCGATCATGGCGATGTAGCCGCCGAGGGGGATCGCCTTGACGCCGTACTCCGTCTCGCCGCGTCGCCGGGAGAAGAGGGTCGGCCCGAACCCGATCATGTACTGCGTGACCTTGACCCCGAACAGCTTGGCGGGGAGCAGGTGCCCGACCTCGTGCAGGGCGATGGAGAGGGCGACGCCGACGGCGATGATGACGACGCCGAGGACGAAGAGCAGCACGGATTCCACCGACACACTGTAGGCCGGGCCCGCCCGTCCACGCTGGGGTGCGCCTGCACGGATCCGATGAACTCCGCGGCCGAGAGGATCAGCGGCGCGACGTCCGCCGACACGGATCCGCGGAGACGGAGCCCGTCCGGATGACCCCTGGTCAGACTCCGGCGATCCGCTCGTCCGCCGTGCGGCGCGCCCACTCCTCCGCCGCGGCCAGCGACTCGCGGGTCAGCGAGCCGTCGACGCTGTGCGCATCGACCACCGCCTCCACCGTCTCGAGGATGTCGAGGTAGCCGATCCGCCCCGCGTGGAACGCCTGCACGGCCTGCTCGTTCGCCGCGTTGAACACGGCCGGGTAGGAGGCGCCCGCCTCCCCGACGCGCTTCGCGAGCCGGACCGAGGGGAACGCCTCCTCGTCCAGCGGCTCGAACGTCCAGGAGTGGGAGCGGGTCCAGTCGAGCGGGACGCCGACCCCGGCGACGCGGTGCGGCCAGTCGAGGCCGAGCGAGATCGGGAGCCGCATGTCCGGCGGCGAGGCCTGGGCGATCGTCGAGCCGTCGACGTACTCGACCATCGAGTGGATCACCGACTGCGGGTGCACGGTGACGTCGATCCGGTCGTAGGGGACGTCGAAGAGCAGGTGCGCCTCGATCACCTCGAGCCCCTTGTTGACCAGAGTGGAGGAGTTGGTCGTGACGACCAGGCCCATGTCCCAGGTCGGGTGCGCGAGCGCCTGCGCCGGGGTGACGTCGCGGAGGGAGGCGCGGTCGCGTCCCCGGAACGGCCCGCCGGACGCGGTCAGCACGAGGCGGCGGACCTCGCGGTGCTCGCCCGCGAGGAGGGCCTGGGCGATCGCGGAGTGCTCGGAGTCGACCGGCACGATCTGGCCGGGACCGGCGAGCGAGGTGACGAGCTCGCCGCCGACGATCAGCGACTCCTTGTTGGCGAGGGCGAGCGTCCTGCCCTCCTCGAGCGCCGCGAGCGTCGGGCCGAGCCCCACCGAGCCGGTGATCCCGTTCAGCACGACGTCCGCGTCGACCGAGCGGATCAGCTGCTCGGCCTCCTCCGCGCCGAACGCCGTGTGCTCGACGCCGAACGCGGACGCCTGCTCGGCGACCACCGCCCGGTTCGAGCCGGCGGCGAGGCCGACGACCTCGAACCGCTCGCGGTTCGCGCCGATGACGTCGAGAGCCTGCGTGCCGATGGACCCGGTCGAGCCGAGGATGATGACCCTGCGCATCCGCCCATCCTGGCACGGAGCGCCCAGCGCCTCCCGGTCAGCTGATGGCGAGGATGTCGACCACGAAGACGAGGGTGTCGGTCCCGCTGATCCCCGCGTTCTGGTTGCCCTGGTCGCCGTAGCCCTTCGACGGCGGGATGGTGACGAGCACCTGCGAGCCGACGGTCTGGCCGACCACGGCCTCCTTGAAGCCCTCGATCACGTCGCCGGTGCCGAAGGCGGCGGGAGCCGGCTTCCCCCAGCTCTGGTCGAACACCTCGCCGGTGCCCCAGACCACGCCCTGGTACTGCACGATCAGCTGGTCGCCGTCGGCCACGGTCGCGCCGCTCCCCTTCTTGAGGACGGCGAGCTGCAGGTCGGCGGGCGGGTCGGTCGAGGGGATGGTGACGGTGGGCGCCCCGTCCTCGGCGAGCGCCACCGTCGGCAGGCCGTCGACCGGGGGCTGCGGCTCGCCGTCGGCGGCGGTCGGCACGATCTGCTCGACGTCGATCACCATGACGATCGAGTCGGTCGCGGCGATGCCGAACTGGCTCTGCCCGGCGTCGCCGAACGCGTCGGCCGGGGGAACGACTGCGACGACGCGCGAGCCGACGGTCGCGCAGTTGACGGCCTTCACGAGGCCGGCGAGGTACTGGTCGGTGTCGACCTCGAAGGCCGCGCGGCCACCGGACGCGTAGCTGCTCGCCGAGAACTCGGCACCGCTCGTCCCGTTGTAGAGCGTGTAGTCGACCAGCACGGTGTCGCCCTCGGCGACCTCCTCGCCGGTGCCCTCGATCGCGACGGAGCGCTCGGTGGCGTCCACGCTGACCGGGCTGGGGAACACGGTGACCGGCTTGGTGGCGAAGTCGCCGCTGGTCTGCACCGCGGCGGTCGCCTCGCCCTCGGTCGCGCAGCCGAGCGGGGTGGCGGAGGCGGACGGCGCTGCATCCGGCTCCCCGGGGGTGCAGGCCGCCAGGCTCAGGGAGGCGCCGAGGACGGCGAGGATCGCGATGGTTCTGCGCACAGGGGCACCTTTCGTGACCGGCGGCGGCCGGTGGACGTTCGGGGATCGCCTCCATCCTGCACGGCGCGCCTCGCAACGCGCTGGGTGCGGGTCCTCGAACGGTCCCAGGCCTACCATCGGGGCATGCGTGAATTCTCGGTCCCCCAGTCCCGAGAGCTCGTCACCGAGCTCCCCGGCCCGCGCTCCGTCGCCCTCCAGGAGCGCCGCATCGCCAGCGTCTCCCGCGGCGCCGGGACGCTCGCGAACATCTACATGGACCACGCGTCGGGCGCGGTCCTGGTCGACGTCGACGGCAACCGCCTGATCGACCTCGGCTGCGGCATCGGAGTGACCACCATCGGCCACGCGCACCCCGCGGTCGCCGCGGCGGCCGCCGCGCAGGCCGAGAAGCTGACGCACACCCTCTTCACCGTCACTCCGTACGAGAACTACGTCCGGGTCGCCGAGAAGCTCGCCGAGATCACCCCCGGGGACTTCGAGAAGCACTCGATCCTGGTGAACTCCGGCGCGGAGGCGGTCGAGAACGCCGTCAAGATCGCGCGGAAGTTCACCGGCCGCCGCGCCATCGCGACGCTCGACCACGCCTTCCACGGCCGCACCAACCTCACGATGGCGATGACCTACCGCCCCTGGCCGGAGCGCGCGGGCATGGGCCCCTTCCCGGGAGAGATCTACAGCCTCCCGATCAGCTACCCGTTCCGCGACCCCGAGGGCATGACGGGCGAGGAGGCGGCCGAGCGCACCATCGACTACACCACCACCCACATCGGCGCGCAGGAGCTGGCCGCGCTCTTCGTCGAGCCGATCCAGGGCGACGGCGGCATCATCATCCCGGCGCCGGGCTACTTCCGCCGCCTGTCCGAGTTCTGCACCGAGAACGGCATCGTCTTCGTCGCGGACGAGATCCAGGCCGGCATCGCCCGCACCGGCACCTGGTACTCCATCGAGCACCACGGCGTGGTCCCGGACCTCATCACGACGGCCAAGGGCATCGCCGGCGGCTTCCCGCTCGCCGCCGTCACCGGCCGCGCCGAGATCATGGACGCCGTGCAGCCCGGCGGCATCGGCGGCACGTTCGGCGGCAACCCCGTCTCCACCGCCGCGGCGCTCGCGACGTTCGAGGCGATCGAGTCCGAGGGCCTGCTGGAGGAGGCGCAGCGGGTCGAGCGCCTACTGCAGGCGCGGATCGGCGACTGGGCCGAGCGCTTCGCGGTCGTGGGCGAGGTCCGCGGCAAGGGCGCCATGTGGGGCGTCGAGCTCGTCCACCCGGGCACGAAGAAGCAGTACCCGGAGGCGCTCACAGCGATCCTGAAGCACGCCACCACGAACGGCGTGATCGTCCTCGACGCGGGCAGCTGGGACAGCGTGCTGCGGATCATGCCGAGCGTGGTCATCAGCGAGGAGCTCATCGACGACGCCGCGACGGTCATCGAGGAGGCGCTCGCCCAGTTCGGCTGATCCGCCGCATGACCGGAGCGGCATGGACGCCCCGGTAGCTTCGTCGGAATGCGGATCGACGACGACCACGAGAGGCCGACTCCCCCGGGGATCGGCCTCTCCGCGCGTCTGGCGCGCCTGTCCATCGGCGGCGTCGGCCGGCTGGTCTACCGGCCGATCGTGGAGGGGCGCGACAACGTCCCGGCCGAGGGACGCGTGATCCTGGCGGCCAACCACCTCTCGTTCATCGACTCCCCGGTGCTGACGCTGCTCGCCCCGCGGCCGGTGCAGTTCCTGGCCAAGTCGGACTACTTCACGGGGACCGGCGTGCGGGGCGCCCTCTCGCGCGCCTTCTTCACGAGCGTCGGAGCCGTCGCGGTCGAGCGCGGCGCCGGCCAGGCCGCTCAGGAGGCGCTGGACCTCGGCCGGGCGATCCTCGAGCGGGACGAGGCGTTCGCCGTCTACCCCGAGGGCACCCGCTCCCGCGACGGGCGCCTCTACAAGGGCCGCACCGGAGTGGCGTGGCTCGCCCTCACCACGGGCGCGCCGGTGGTCCCCGTCGGCATGATCGGCACGCAGGAGCTCCAGCCGGTGGGCACGAGGGTGCCGCGCCTGCACCGGATCACGGTCCGCTTCGGGGCTCCGCTGGACCTCTCGCGGCACGGCTCCGCCGACTCCGGCCGCGCCCGACGCCACGCCACCGACGAGGTGATGGCGGCCGTCCACGCGCTCTCCGGGCAGGAGCTCGCCGGTGCGTACAACGAGTCGCCGCCGACGACCACGGTCGAGCGCATCCGCCGGGCGCTCCCGCACGAGCGCCGCTGAGCCTCAGCGCGCGGACGCCTCCGGCTCGTGGGAGACGGGGAAGTTCACCGAGTTGGCGATGAAGCAGAGCCGGGAGGCCTCGGCGTGCAGCGTCTGGGCGATCGCCACCATCGACTCCTCGGCGACAGTGACGCGGGGCCGGAGGGTCACCGAGGTGAAGCGGCCGCTCTCCCCCTCCTGCAGCATCGAGCCCACCGCGTCGTCCGTGTAGCCGGTGACGACGACTCCGTTCTTGACCGCCACGTGCAGGTAGGAGAGGAGGTGGCACTGCGCGAGCGCCGCGAGGAGCAGCTGCTCCGGGTTCCAGCGGTCGGCGTCGCCCCGGAAGGGCGTGTCGGCCGAGGCGAGGATGGGCGCCGGGCCCTCCGCCGTGACGGTCAGCTGGCGCCCGTACTCGCGGTAGCCGCTCGTGCCGGTGCCCCGATCGCCCTCCCAGACGACGGACACCGCGTACTCGTGCTCGGACTTCATCGGGCTCCTCCTCGACGGCGGTGGATCAGGCCGGTCGCGCCGGTCTGGACCTCTGGACGCGGAACCCCCGCGGGTAGACTCCGAGGACCATGACAGACACGCTCGCCCCCCAGGTTCCCACGTCCGCAGTCCCCCAGGAGCGGCGCGTCGCGACCGAGATCCCCGGGCCGCGATCCCGGGCCCTGCACGAGCGCCGCCTCGCCGTCGTGCCCACCGGCGTCGGCACCGCGCTCCCCGTCTACATCGACCGCGCGCACGGCGCGATCCTGGTCGACGTCGACGGCAACAGCTTCATCGACCTCGGCGCCGGCATCGGCGTGACGACGATCGGGCACACCGACGACTCCGTCGTCGCGGCCGCCGCGGAGCAGCTCGCGCGCCTCACGCACACCCTCTTCACCGTCACTCCGTACGAGCCCTACATCCGCGTCGCGGAGCTGCTGGCCCAGCACACCCCCGGCGACTTCGCCAAGAAGACCGTCCTGGTCAACTCCGGTGCCGAGGCGGTCGAGAACGCCGTCAAGATCGCGCGCAAGCACACCGGCCGCCCCGGCGTCGCGGTGCTCGACCACGCGTACCACGGACGCACGAACCTCACGATGGCCATGAACTTCAAGGCGCTGCCCTACGGCCTGGGCTTCGGACCCTTCGCCAGCGACGTCCACCGTGCGCCGAGCTCGTACCCGTACCACGACGGCCTGTCGGGAGCCGAGGCCGCCCAGCGCGCGATCTCGTACCTCGAGAAGACCGTCGGCGCGTCCGCCCTGGCCTGCCTCGTCGCCGAGCCCATCCAGGGCGAGGGCGGCTTCATGGTCCCCGCCGACGGCTTCCTCCCGGCACTGCAGGAGTGGTGCACGGCCAACGGCATCGTCTTCGTCGCCGACGAGATCCAGTCGGGCATGGCCCGCACCGGCGCCTGGTTCGCCAGCGAGCACCTCGGCCTCGTCCCCGACCTCGTCCTCTCGGCCAAGGGCATCGCCGGCGGCCTGCCGCTCGCGGGTGTGACGGGCCGCGCCGAGATCATGGACTCGGCGCAGGCCGGCGGACTGGGCGGCACCTTCGGCGGGAACCCCGTCGCCGCCGCCGCCGCCGTCGCGGTCTTCGAGCGCATCGAGCGCGAGGGCCTCCTCGCCGAGGCCGACCGGATCGGCGCCCGCCTGGGCGCGGCGCTGCGAGGCCTGCAGGAGCGCTACGACATCATCGGCGACGTCCGCGGCATCGGCGCGATGATGGCGATGGAGCTCGTGCAGCCCGGCACCGCCGGCACCACGAAGGAGCCGAACGCCGTCGCGGTCCAGGCGATCATCGACTACGCCGCCCAGCACGGGGTCCTCGTGCTGAGCGCCGGCACCTACGGCAACGTGGTCCGCTTCCTGCCGAGCCTCGCCCTCACCGACGAGCTGCTCGACGACGCCGTGTCGGTCATCGCCGACGCGTTCGCCACCCTCTAGGCGCGATCCTCCGAAGGCCACCGCGGGCGCCGAGGCGCTCCCCGGTGGCCTTCGGCGTCTCCGGGAGCGCGGGACCGGTCGGCGCATCGGGCAGGATGGGGGGATGCCAGCAGGAACCTTCACCGTCGCCGAGTCCGTCGAGCTGGCCGTCGTCGAGCGATCCGGGTTCGTCGAGTCGCGCCACGCCGGCTCCGCCGTCCTCCTCGACTCCGAGGGCCGCGTCGCCCGCAGCCTCGGCACCCCGACGGCTCCCGTCTTCCCCCGCTCCTGCCTCAAGCCGTTCCAGGCCCTCGCGGTGATGACCGCCGGAGTCGAGCTGAACGGCGCGGAGGCGGTCATCGCCACCGCGAGCCACGCCGGCATCCCCCAGCACGTGGCGCTGGTGCAGAACCTGCTCTTCCGCGCCGGCCTGGACCACACCGCCCTGCAGTGCCCGGCCGACTGGCCCGGCGACTCCGGGACCCGCGCTCAGCTGCTGCGGGCGGGCGCGACTCCGGACCCGCTCTACATGAACTGCTCGGGCAAGCACGCGGCGATGCTGCTGGCCTGCGTGCAGAACGGCTGGAGCACCGAGGACTACCTCGAGCGGACGCACCCGCTGCAGCAGCACATCGTCGACACGATCGAGCGCCTCACCGGCGAGCGCGTCGTGGCCTCGGGGATCGACGGCTGCGGAGCTCCCGTGCACGCCCTTCCTCTGACCGCGCTGGCGAAGGGCGTCTCGCGGATCGTGTCCTCCTCCCCCGCCTCACCGTTCGGCCTCTACCGCCAGGCCGGCGTCCTCACGGCCGCGATCCTCGAGAACGCGTGGGCGATCGACGGCCCGGGCCGGGACAACACCGTCGTGATCGAGCGCCTGGGCCTGGTCGCCAAGCTCGGCGCCGAGGGCGTGCTCGTGATGGCCTCGCCCGACGGCACCACCGTCGCCCTGAAGATCCTCGACGGGAGCCTCCGCGCCGCGACCGTGGTCGCGCTGAAGCTCCTGGTCGAGGCGGACGCGGTGGACCGGACCGCGGCGAACGACGTGCTGGTGCGGCTGAACCCGGTCGTGTCGGGCGGCGGGCGCCCGGTCGGCGCGATCCGTGCCTCCTACGTCTGACCGCACCTCCCGGCACACCCTGAGCTACTGCTCGCGCGTGAGGCGCTTCGCCCGGGCCGCCGCGGAGACCTGCGTGATCACCACCACGAGGATCGCCAGGACGAACACCGCCGACGCGATGACGTTCGCCTCCGCCGGGATGCCGCGCGCCGCCGCGATGTAGATGTACTTCGGGAACGTGGTGACCGATCCGGAGTTGAAGTTCGTGATGATGAAGTCGTCGAAGCTCAGCGCGAACGAGAGCAGCGCCGCGGCGAGGATGCCGGGCAGCAGCAGCGGGAAGGTGATCCGCCAGAAGACCTGGTTCGGCGACGCGTAGAGGTCGCGTCCCGCCTCTTCCAGCTTCGGATCCAGGCTCGCCACCCGCGCCTTCACGGTGACCACGACGAAGCTGATGCAGAACATCGTGTGCGCCAGCACGATCGTGACCAGTCCCTTCTCGGCGCCCACGCTGAGGAACTGCGCGGCGAGGCCGGCTCCGAGCACCACCTCCGGAGTCGCCATGGGGAGGAACAGCAGCAGGCTGATCGCCGACCGGAACCGGAAGCGGAACCGCACGAGCGCGATGGCGATCATGGTGCCGAGCGCAGTGGCCAGCACGGTGGCGATCACACCGACCAGCAGGCTGTTCCCGAAGGCGGTCATCACCTCTTCACTGGTCCAGGCCGACACCCACTTGTCGAGGGTGAAACCGCGCCAGGCGAGGTTGCTCTTCCCCGAGTCGTTGAAGGAGAAGACGAAGGTGTACCCGATAGGGATGAGCAGGAAGAGCAGCGCCAGCGCCGTGTACACGCCGAGCCCGAGGCCCCGGAAGCGGCGGCGGCCCCGGATCGGGGCGGGGGGCGGCGCGCCGAGCGCCTCCTGGGCGCTCGCGAGCGGACGGTCGGCCGTCGCGGTCACAGGAGGTCCTCCGTTCCACTGCGCTTCACGTAGAAGCCGACGATGAACAGGATCACGGCCATCAGCACGATCGAGAGCGCGGCGGCCGCCGGGTAGTTCTCGAGCGTGAGGAAGTTCGCCTCGATCGCGTTGCCCACCATCGAGGTCTGCGACGAGCCGAGGAAGTCCCGGCTCGCGTTGATGTAGTCGCCCGCCGCGGGGATGAACGTCAGCAGCGTGCCCGAGACGATGCCCGGCATCGACAGGGGGACCGTCACGCTCCAGAACACGGAGGCGGGGTGCGCGTAGAGATCCGACCCCGCCTCCAGGAGGCGCACGTCGAGGCGCTCGAGCGTCGTGTACAGCGGCAGCGTCATGAACGGGATGAAGTTGTAGGTGATGCCGAAGATCACGGCGATCGGCGTCCCCGTGAGGTGGCCGTCGCTCGGCAGGACCGCCACGGCCTTGAGCGCCTGCACGAGCGGGCTCTCGTCCGCGAGGATCTGCTTCCACGCCAGCGTCCGGAGCAGGAAGCTGATGAAGAAGGGCGCGATCACCAGCGTGAGGAGCAGGTTCTGCAGCAGCGGCCAGGGCCGCGCTTTCACTCCGATGAAGTAGGCCAGCGGGTAGCTGATCACCAGCGCGAGCACCGTCGCGATCAGCGCGTAGCCGAAGGAGCGGAGCACGTGCGGCCAGTAGTCGCCCATCACCACGAGGTAGTTCTGCCAGGCGAACCCGGGGGCGTACTCGCCGATGTCCCCGTCCGGCACCTCGGCCTGGAACGAGGTGAGCACGAGCGAGATCAGCGGTGCCAGGAAGAACAGCAGCATGTAGGCGATGCCCGGCAGCAGCAGGACCAGCGCGATCGTCGACCGCCGGCGGACCGGAGCGTCCTGAGGATCCGCCTGCCCCGTGGCGAAGGCGGCGAAGGCCATGCCTACGCTCCCCCGCTGCGACCGGCCAGGAGCCCCCGGCGCTGCACGGCGATGGCGCTGGTGGAGTCGTCCGCCTCGAAGCGCGGGACCGAGCCCGGTTCGTCCGCGAGTCCGAAGCCGTGCTCGGTGCTGAAGCCGACCCACACCTCCGCTCCCTCGCCGACGACCGGCCCGAAGACCATGTTCTGCGCGAAGACGACCACCGGGCCCAGGCCCGGCATCCGGATCGTGTACTGGGTGCTGACCCCGCTGAAGGAGACGTCGACCACGCGGCCGGGCCCGAGCACGTTCCGGCCGGAGTCCGGCGGCGGCTCCTGCGTCAGCAGCAGGAGCTTCTCGGGGCGGACGCCGACGGTGATCTCCCCGCTCGTGCGGGCGCAGCGGGCGACGGGCACGACGATTCGGTGCCCGCCCGCGTCGACGGTGAGTGCGCGGTCGGTGCTGCCGACCACCTCGCCCGTGAAGAGGTTGGACTGGCCGAGGAAGTTCGCGACGAACGCGGTGCGCGGGAGCTCGTAGAGCTCCTCCGGCGCGCCCATCTGCTCGATCCTGCCCTTGTTCATCACCGCGACGGTGTCGGCCATCGTCATGGCCTCCTCCTGGTCGTGCGTGACGTGGAGGAAGGTGAGGCCCACCTCCTCCTGGATCGACTTGAGCTCCAGCTGCATCTGCCGGCGGAGCTTGAGGTCGAGGGCGCCGAGCGGCTCGTCGAGCAGGAGCAGGGCGGGCCGGTTGACGAGGGCGCGCGCGAGGGCGACCCGCTGCTGCTGACCACCGGAGAGCTGCGCGGGGCGGCGCTGGGCGAGGTGGTCGAGCTCGACCAGGCGGAGCGCCTCGTGCGCCTTGCCGACGGGGTCGGCGATCCTCCGCCGCTTCAGGCCGAAGGCGACGTTCTCGAGGATCGACATGTGCGGGAACAGCGCGTACGACTGGAACACGGTGTTGACGGGCCGCTGGTACGTCTTCGTCTCGGTGACGTCCCGCCCGCCGATGAGGATCCGGCCGGCGGAGGGCTCCTCGAGCCCGGCGACCAGGCGCAGCGTCGTCGTCTTGCCGCAGCCCGAGGGGCCCAGCAGGGCGAAGAAGGAGCCCGCCGGGATGGTGAGGTCCAGGGAGTCGATGGCCGTGAAGCCCGGGTACTGCTTGCTGATCCCGACCAGCTGGAGGTCGGCGCCGCTCTCGGCGAAGGTCCCGATCGCCATCAGATGCCCAGGAGCACCTTCTGGAACTCGGCCTGGTACTCCTTCTCCTCCGCGGCGGTCAGGGTCCGGAACACGTGCGCCTGCGCGAGCGTGTCCTCGTCGGGGAAGATCAGCTGGTTCTCGGCCAGCTCCGGATCGATGCTCTCCATGACGTCCTTCGCTCCATCCACGGGGGTGATGTAGTTGACCCAGGCGGCCACCTCGGCGGCGACCTCGGGCTCGTAGTAGTAGTTCATCAGGGCCTCGGCGTTGGCCTTGCGCTCGGAGCCCATCGGAACGACGAAGGTGTCGTTCCAGAGTGCGCCGCCCGAGTCGGGGAAGGCGAACTCCCACTTGTCGCCGGCCTCGGCGTTGATCAGGGTGATGTCGCCGGACCAGCAGATCGCCGCGAGGGTGTCCTCGTTCTGCAGGTCGTTGAGGTACGCGTTCCCCTTGATGTTGCGGATCTGTCCGGCGTCGACCTGCTCGCGGAAGACGTCGATCGCGTTCATGTACTCGTCGTCGCCCCAGGAGCCGGCGATGTCCGTCCCCTGAGCGAGCATGATGAGCCCGATCGTGTCGCGCATCTCGCTCAGCACGCCGACGCGGCCGCGGAGCGACGGATCCCACAGCTCCTCGATGCTCGAGAGGCCCTTCGGCAGCTTCTCCTTGTTCCAGCAGATGCCCGAGAACCCCGCCTGGTACGGGAGGGAGAGCCGGCGGCCCGGATCGAAGTCGGGGTTCGCCAGCGAGGGGGTGAGGTTGGCGATGTTCGGGATGTTCGCGTGGTCGAGCTCCTGCACGTAGCCGCGGCGGACCAGGCGCGAGACCATCCACTCCGTCAGGCAGACCGTGTCGGCGCCGATGTACTGCCCGAGCGCGAGCTGGTCCTTCACCTTGCCGTAGTAGGAGTTGTTGTCGTCGACGGCGACGTTGTAGGTCACCGCGATGCCCGTCTGCTCCTCGAAGCCCTGGAGCGTGGGGTGGTTCCCGTCGTCGTCCTCGTCCATGTAGGCGGGCCAGTTGTCCCACACCAGGCGCGGGTCGCCGGCCGATCCGTCGGCGGCGGCGGTCGGAGCAGCACGGGTCTGCGGGGCGCAGGCGGCCAGGGCGAGGGCACCCGCTCCGAGGCCGATCCCGCCGAGGACCGCCCGACGCGAGAGGACCGCCCGGCGCTCGCGCTCGTGCGAGCGTGCCGCGGCGACGGCCCGGCGGAGGACGGGATCCCTCGGGAGGGGACGGGTCATGGCGGGGGCTCCTGACTGCGTCGGGGCTCGTGCCTCGGGGGCCGAACGTGGGGAAATACTGGCACAGCGCTCATCCGCCTGTCACGGCGAACGGAGGAGAACGCTCATCCGGAAACATGATCGTCACGAATTCCGCACCCGGAGGCCGTGTCAACCGCCGATTCGGTCCCCGGAGGCCGTGCCGTCAGCGGGTGAGGGGCGGGCGTCCCGAGCCGCCGGCGGACCCGTCGACGCGCTCGACCGCCATCTCGACGGAGGAGAGCAGGATCCGGCTGCCGAGCTTCGCGCGGTAGCGGCGGCCGGCCTCGAGCGGGAGTGGCGCCTGGGTCGGCGCGACCAGCACGGACCCGTTGGCCGACCAGCGGTCCCTGACCCAGAGCCCGCCCTCGTCGAAGCCGAACTCGAGGTGGGTCTTGGAGAGGGATCGCGACGGATCCGGGATCGCGAGGATGTGCCGGAACGTCTCGTTGGGGTCCGGGAGCGGCTGGCGTCCGATCAGGCCGTTGCCGGTCACGATCGCGTGCTGCCCGGTCGCGAAGCTGAGGCGCACGAGCCCCTGCGAGGGCGGCGCCATCGGAGCGCCGGGGGCGGGACGCCGGTGCCGGCCAGGGGCCAGGCCCGGCAGCCAGGCACGGCGGGACGGATCGAGGACCGTCGTGTCGCCGGAGGACGAGGGGCGGGACGCACCCGTCGTGGCATGCGCCGCCACCGACGAACCGCACTCGCCGCAGAGGATCGCCCCGGGAGCGAGGTTGGAGCCACACGTGCTGCAGATCACCGAGAACGCCCTTCCGCTCACCATCGTACCCAGCGCCGGCGCGGGGAGCCCCGAGCCGGCCGAACCCGACGCGAACCGGCAGGCGCAGGACCGTCGTACGGCCGTTCGGCGCGTGCGGGCGGTCCGGCGGCACCGCCACCGCGGCCGTCCCATGCCGGAGCGCTGCTCGTCAGACCGGTGCGCCGGCCTCCTCGTCGCCGGTGACCGCGAGGACGTCGACGACGATCACGGTGACGTTGTCGCGCCCGCCGTTGTCCAGCGCGGCGTCGACCAGGGCGTCGGCCGCCTCCTGAGCGGAGCCGGTGCCGCTGAGCAGGTGGCCGACGCCGGCATCGGTCAGCTCCTTCGTGAGTCCGTCCGAGCAGATCAGCAGACGCGATCCGGCGAGGACGGGCACGAGCCGGTAGTCGGGGACGGGCGCCTCGTGGAAGCCGACCGCGCGGGTGATCACGTTGCTGTGCGGATGCACGTCGGCCTCGTCGCGGGAGATCAGGCCCGCGTCGACCAGCTCCTGGACGATGGAGTGGTCCACGGTGAGCTGCACGAGGGTCCCGGCGACGCTCAGGTACACGCGCGAGTCGCCGATGTTGAAGACGGACCAGTAGGGCTCTCCCCCGACCACCGTGAGCGCGATCCCGGTGACCGTGGTCCCGGTGCCGACGTCGGCCGTGTGCGACTGCCGGGCGATGTCCCCGACCGCCTCCCGAAGCGCCCGGTCGATCTCCTCCGCTCCGACGGTCGCGCCGAGCGCCGCGGTGGACAGGCGCGACACGACCGCGTCGCTGGCGACCTCTCCTGCCGCGTGCCCGCCCATCCCGTCGGCGACAGCGAAGAGCGGGCTCTTGGCGAGGTAGCTGTCCTCGTTCGCGCTGCGCACGTGGCCGGTCTCGGTGCGCGCGGCCCAGCCGAGGGTCACTTCGGCCGAGGGCGCGTCGGAGCTCCAGGCGGAGACGGGGACGGTGACGGACGCGCGGCTGCGGCCGATCTGCGTCATCGCTGCTCCTCGCATCCCCGTGGCCCGCGCCCGTCCGGTCCGACGGCCCGTGACCGCCGGCTCCAGGGGTGCCCGGCCGCCTCCCGATGGTAGTCGCTGACGGCCCTCCGCCGAGCCGGCCGCCATCGCTGTCGCCCGATGTCCGTCGCGCAGACGGGACCACGCTTAGACCACCGGATCCGATGCCGGAGCGAGCTCCGACGTGCGGATCCACTTGCCCGGGCCCCCGTGGACTGCCAGAATCGCCGCATGGCCCCGTCTCGCCCACCCTCTCAGCGTCCTGTCCAGCTCGACGAGGTGTCGAAGGCGATCATCGAGCAGCTGCAGGCGGACGGTCGGCGCTCGTACGCCGAGATCGGCAAGGCCGTGGGCCTGAGCGAGGCGGCCGTCCGGCAGCGGGTGCAGAAGCTCACGGAGTCGGGCGTCATGCAGATCGTCGCGGTGACGGATCCGATGCAGCTCGGCTTCTACCGCCAGGCGATGATCGGTGTGCGCGTCACCGGCGACACCCGCGACGTCGCGGACCGGCTCGCCTCCATCCCCGCCGTCGACTACGTCGTGCTGACAGCCGGCTCCTTCGACATCCTCGCCGAGGTCGTGTGCGAGAACGACGACGATCTGATCGCCCTGCTCAACCAGGAGATCCGGTCGCTTCCCGGCGTGCTCTCGACCGAGACCTTCGTCTATCTGAAGCTCCACAAGCAGTTCTACAACTGGGGAACGCGGTAAAAGATGACCACCGAGACAGCCTTCTCGACCTCCGGCCTCGAGTCGGGCGATCCCGTCCGCGGGACCGACGCGCCAGGGGGGATCGACGACGCCTCCCTGCAGAAGAAGGCGAAGGACCACCTCTGGATGCACTTCACCCGTCAGTCGACGATGGACTCGGGCGCGGGCGTGCCGATCATCACTCGCGGCGAGGGACACCACATCTGGGACAGCACCGGGCGCAAGTACTTCGACGGCCTGTCCGGCCTCTTCGTCGTCAATGCGGGACACGGGCGGCGCCGACTGGCGGAGGCCGCGGCGAAGCAGGCGTCCGAGCTCTCCTTCTTCCCGCTCTGGTCCTACGCGACCCCCTCGGCGATCGAGCTGGCCGACCGGCTCGCCGACCACGCGCCGGGCGACCTGAACCGGGTCTTCTTCTCGACCGGCGGCGGCGAGGCTGTGGAGACGGCTTTCAAGCTCGCCAAGCACTACTGGAAGCTGCAGGGCAAGCCGGGCAAGCACAAGGTCGTCTCGCGCTCGGTCGCGTATCACGGCACTCCCCAGGGAGCGCTCGCGATCACGGGCATCCCCGGGATGAAGTCGATGTTCGAACCGCTGGTGCCGGGCGGCTTCCGTGTCCCCAACACCAACTTCTACCGGGCTCCCGAGCACGGCGACGACCTGGAGGCGTTCGGCCTGTGGGCGGCGAACCGCATCGAGGAGATGATCGAGTTCGAGGGGCCGGACACGGTGGCCGCCGTGTTCCTGGAGCCCGTGCAGAACTCGGGCGGCTGCTTCCCGCCCCCTCCCGGGTACTTCCAGAGGGTCCGCGAGATCTGCGACAAGCACGACGTGCTGCTGGTGTCCGATGAGGTGATCTGCGCGTTCGGCCGCATCGGGCACATGTTCGCCTGCGACGAGTACGGCTACGTGCCGGACATGATCACCTGCGCGAAGGGGATGACCAGCGGCTACTCCCCCATCGGCGCGACGATCGTCAGCGATCGGATCTACGAGCCCTTCCGCCACGGTCAGGTCGTCTTCCCGCACGGCTACACCTTCGGCGGCCACCCCGTCTCGGCCGCGGTCGCGCTCGAGAACCTCGACATCTTCGAGGAGGAGGGCTTGAACGAGCGCGTGCGAGAGAACTCGCCCGTCTTCCGGTCCACGCTCGAGAAGCTGCTCGACCTGCCGATCGTCGGCGACGTCCGGGGCGACGGCTACTTCTTCGGCATCGAGCTGGTGAAGGACAAGGCGACGAAGGAGACGTTCGACGAGGACGAGTCGGAGCGGCTGCTGCGCGGATTCCTCTCGAAGGGGCTCTTCGACGCGGGGCTGTACTGCCGGGCGGACGACCGCGGCGATCCCGTCGTCCAGCTCGCGCCGCCGCTCACCATCGGCCCGCGCGAGTTCGACGAGATCGAGCAGATCCTCCGGAGCGTGCTCACCGAGGCCTGGTCGCGGCTCTAGCGCCCTCACGCGGCGCGCTCCCGACGATCGGCGGCGAGTGCGGCCGCGACTCGGCGCGCACCTGCGTGGTGCGGATCGAGAGCGACGGCCTCGTCGGCGAGCCGTCCGGCCTCGTCGGCACGGCCCTCACCGGCCAGGATCCGGGCGAGGAGGACGAGCACTCCGGCTCGCTCACTCGCGGGTGCGACGACGGCGGCACGGCGGAGCAGCGGGGCGAGCGCTCCCGACGCGCCGGGGTCACCGCTCCGCGCCGACCGCAGCACGCGGTCCGCACCGCGGCTGCGCTGCACGGCCACGACGAGCGCAGCCAGGCCCGCCGGCCGGACCTCGGGATCGGGACCGGCGAGAGCTCGCCGGACGAGGTCGTCGACACCGTGCAACAGCACGTCGGGCAGTTCGGCCCGCGGGTGGCGGTCGAGGAGACGGTCGACCGCGGCGGCCGCCGCTCGCGGGTCGTCCCGGTCGCCGGCCTCGAGCCCGTCGTCGCGGCCGGACGACGGGAGCACGGCGACGCGGAGGGCGAGGCCGGGGAGCCGGCGCGCACGCTCCTCGAGGGCGGCGACGAGTCCCTCGCACGACTCCGGACCCGCCTCGCCGGGATGCACCAGCGCGAGTGCTCGCTGCACCCGCCCGAACCGGCCGAGCGCACCGAGGCTGGCCCGCGCGATCAGGGACGGATCCGCCCCCGACAGCTCGAAGCGGAGCGAGCCGCTCGGCGCTCCGGCCCGGAACGGGACGAGCACGAGGCTCGCCTCGGCCGCACCCCGCTGGGATCCGTGAGCGGCGTGGAACAGGGCGGCGTCGTCGGGTGAGGCCGGGACACGCGAGGCGGGAGCGGGGTGGAGGAAGATCGCTGAGGAGGTCATGCTGCGATCCTGCCGACCCTCGCACCCGCCGGGAGCGACGGCCCTCGGGATCATCGGAAGGATCTCGAGATCGCCGCCTGTGGAGGGAGAGGTCCCATCGACACCGAATCGCCGGCGCACGGATGGCGCCCTCCGGCCCCCAGGAATCCCTCCACAGGGACCGATCGGCCGAGTTCTGCACCGGTGTCCGATTCCCGCCGGTCGGTGGGGAGTCCCGCGGATACTCTCGACGCATGAGAACGACTCCCCTTCACGTCCGACGGACGACGAGCCCCCTCGGCCGCATCGAGGTGGGCAGCGACGGCGATGCGATCGTCTCGCTCGCCATCGAGCAGGCCGGTCTGCTCCCGCACGAGCACCTCCCGGAGTCGGACCTCCCGGTGCTCCTGCGGGCCGTCGAGCAGCTGGACGAGTACTTCGACGGGACCCGCCGCTCTTTCGATCTGCCGGTCGCTCTGCGCGGCACGCCCTTCCAGCTCGAGATCTGGCAGCGGCTCCAGGCTCTGGGCTTCGGGGAGATCACCTCCTACGGCGCACTGGGCACGGCCGCCGGTCGCCCCCGGGCGGGCCGGCCCATCGGCGGAGCGGTCGGTGCGAACCCGGTGCCGATCATCGTGGGCTGCCACCGCGTCCTCGCGAGCGACGGACGGATCACCGGCTTCAGCGCGGGCGAGGGCGTCGCCACGAAAGCCTGGCTTCTCGATCACGAGGGGATCCCCCACCGATGAGCACGGCCGACGGACTCGTCGAGGGAGAGGACGGCCTGATCCGCTGCGCCTGGAGCGGCGCGGATCCGGAGTACCGCCGCTACCACGACGAGGAATGGGGCACCCCGCTGCACGGAGATCGCCTGCTGTTCGAGAAGATCTCCCTCGAGGCGTTCCAGTCCGGCCTCTCCTGGATCACGATCCTCCGCAAGCGGCCGAGGTTCCGCGAGGCCTTCGACGGCTTCGATCCGGCCCGGGTCGCCCGCTACGACGACACCGATGTCGAGCGGCTGATGGAGGACAGCGGCATCATCCGGAACCGCGCGAAGATCATCGCCACCCGCGACAACGCCCGGGCCGTGCTCGCGCTCCTCGAGCAGAGAGGCGAGGGCGCGCTCGACGAGCTCGTGTGGTCCTTCCACGATCCGGACGTCGAGGACCGGGTGGTCCGAGCCGCCGACGTCCCTGCGACGACGCCCGGGTCGACGGCGCTCGCGCGAGCGCTGAAGGCCGCGGGGCTCCGCTTCGTCGGACCGACCACCGCGTACGCGCTGATGCAGTCGGCCGGAGTCGTCGACGATCACCTCACCGGCTGCTGGCGCCGACGCTGACGCCTACGACTCCGGCACGACGAGATCGAGCTCTCCCGTGTGCCGGTTCTCGGCGAGCAGGAACCCGCGCCCGGCCGCCCACGCCGAGAGCTCGCCGAGTGACTCCGTCGCCACCCGGTCCTCCGCCAGCGCCCTGACGAAGCGCCCCTTGCCCTGCTTGTTGAAGTGGTTCAGCGACCGGAGGGCGCCGTCGGCCCCGCGCGAGCGGACGCGGACGAAGAACCGCCCCTCGCCCGCGGGAACCGGTCCGAGCGCCGCGTACGCCTCGCTCCGCAGATCGAGGACGAGCCCGTCGAGCGCGCTCAGCACCCGCCCGGCCTCCGCTGCCCACCAGCGCTTGAGCGGCCTCCCCGGGACGCGGGAGTCGTGGGACAGACGGTAGGCAGGGATCAGGTCGAGGGCGCGGATCGGCCCCCAGAGCGCGGACTGCACGATCGCCGTCCGACCGAGCACCTCCCGTGCACCGGGATCGAGGCTGCGCGCGTCGAGCGCATCGAAGAGCACCCCGTCGAAGCGGTCGACCGCGGGGAGGCCTGCCGCGGTCGCGAGCGCCGCGTTGCGATCGATCTCGCCGAGCTGACGCGGACCGAGCTTCAGCGCCCGGGCCGAGAGCTCGCGGTCCCCGGCCAGCGCGATCAGCGCCTCCGCCAGCTCGCGCCGCTTCGGGTGGAGCTCGGGGAAGGCGAGCGACTCGAGCACGAACGGCTCGTCGCCGCCGTCGCGCTTCGTCTCGGACGGTGGCAGCAGGACGTGCACAGGACTCCTTCGGAGAAGAGGGACGGGCGGCACGACGAAGGGGCCGGACGATCGCGATGATCGTCCGGCCCCTCCGTGCCGCGGTGAGCGGCGGTGTACTAGACCAGCGATGCCTGACGGGCGACCACGGTCACCACGTCGTTCTCGACGGACAGGAAGCCGTCGTCGGCCTGCGCGGTGAGACGCGTGCCGTCCAGGGCCGTGACGCGCACCTCGCCGGTGGCGAGGATCGCGAGCATCGGCTCGTGGCCGGCGAGGATGCCGATCTCGCCCTCGACGGTGCGAGCCGTGAGCTGCTTCGCCTCTCCGGACCACACCTCGGCGTTCGCGGACACGACGCTGACCTTCAGGGTCCCGGCCATGATCAGCCGTTCTCCTTCTGGATCTGGGTCCACTTCTCCTCGACGTCCGAGATCGAGCCGACGTTGAAGAACGCCTGCTCGGCCACGTGGTCGAACTCGCCCTTGCTGATCGCGTCGAACGACTCGATCGTGTCCTTCAGCGGGACGGTCGAGCCCTCGACACCCGTGAACTTCTTCGCCATGTAGGTGTTCTGCGAGAGGAACTGCTGGATCCGGCGCGCACGCGACACCGTGATCTTGTCCTCCTCCGACAGCTCGTCGACACCGAGGATCGCGATGATCTCCTGCAGCTCCTTGTTCTTCTGCAGGATCTGCTTCACGTTCGTCGCCACGCGGTAGTGGTCGGCGCCCAGGTACCGGGGGTCGAGGATGCGCGAGGTGGACGTGAGCGGGTCGACTGCCGGGTAGAGGCCCTTCGACGCGATCTCGCGGGAGAGCTCGGTGGTCGCGTCGAGGTGGGCGAAGGTGGTCGCCGGCGCCGGGTCCGTGTAGTCGTCGGCGGGGACGTAGATCGCCTGCAGCGAGGTGATCGAGTGTCCGCGCGTCGAGGTGATGCGCTCCTGGAGCACACCCATCTCGTCGGCGAGGTTCGGCTGGTAGCCCACCGCGGAGGGCATGCGGCCCAGGAGGGTCGACACCTCCGAGCCGGCCTGCGTGAAGCGGAAGATGTTGTCGATGAAGAGCAGCACGTCCTGCTTCTGCACATCGCGGAAGTACTCCGCCATGGTCAGGGCCGACAGGGCGACGCGCAGACGCGTTCCCGGCGGCTCGTCCATCTGGCCGAAGACGAGAGCGGTCTTGTCGAAGACGCCCGCCTCCTCCATCTCGGCGATGAGGTCGTTGCCCTCACGGGTGCGCTCGCCGACGCCGGCGAACACGGACACTCCACCGTGGTCCTGCGCGACGCGCTGGATCATCTCCTGGATGAGGACGGTCTTGCCGACGCCCGCTCCGCCGAACAGGCCGATCTTGCCGCCCTGCACGTACGGAGTGAGCAAGTCGATGACCTTGATGCCGGTCTCGAACAGCTCGGTCTTGGACTCAAGCTGGTCGAACTGCGGGGGCTTGCGGTGGATGGGCCAGCGCTCGGTGATCTCGAACGACTCTCCGTTGATCTTCCCGTCGGCGTCGGCGTTGAGCACCTCGCCGATCACGTTGAAGACCTTGCCCTTGGTCACGTCGCCGACCGGGACCGAGATCGGCAGGCCGGTGTCGTGGACCTCCTGGCCGCGGACGAGTCCGTCGGTCGGGTTCAGGGAGATGGCCCGGACGAGGTCGTCGCCCAGGTGCTGCGCGACCTCGAAGGTCAGCTTACTCGAGACGCCCTCGACCTCGACGTGCGTGTAGAGCGCGTTGTAGACCTCGGGGATCGCGTCGTGGGGGAACTCGATGTCAACGACGGGGCCGGTGACGCGGGCGATGCGGCCGATGGCCCCGCCCGACGTCCCGGTCGCCGCCTCAGGTGCGGTCAGTGTCATTGCTACTTCCTTCTGTGGTCTCACCGCTCCCGGAGGGCGGAGTCGAAACTGTGTGGAGCGGAGCCCTCTTACTTGGAGGAGGACAGGGCGTCGGCGCCGCCGACGATCTCGGCGATCTGCTGCGTGATCTCGGTCTGGCGGGCGTTGTTGGCGAGACGGGTGTAGGTCTTGATCAACGTGTCCGCGTTGTCGCTCGCCGACTTCATGGCCTTCTGGCGTGCCGCGTGCTCCGAGGCCGCCGACTGCAGCATCGCGTTGAAGATGCGGCTCTCGACGTACACGGGCAGGAGGCGGTCGAGGACCGTCTCGGGGTCGGGCTCGAACTCGTAGAGCGGGTACAGCTCGCTGTTCTGCTCCTCGGCGCCCTCGACGACCTCGAGCGGCAGCAGCCGGACGACGGTCGGCTGCTGGGTGACCATGCTGACGAAGCGGTTGTAGACGAGGTGGATCTCGTCCACGCCGCCCTCCTCGTCATCGAGGTTGTACGACTCGACGACCGCGTCCGCGATCTCCTTCGCCGTCTCGAACACGGGCTGGTCGGTGCCGCCCGTCCAGACGCGGACGCTGGCCCGCTTCCGGAACGAGAAGTACGCGTTCGCCTTGCGGCCGACCAGGTAGAAGACGACCTCCTTGCCCTCGCTGCGCAGCAGCGCGGCCAGCTCCTCGGCCTCCTTGAGCACGCTCGAGGAGAACGCGCCGGCGAGGCCGCGGTCGGAGGTGAAGATCACGATCGCGGCCGTGTCCAGCTTCTCGCGCTCGGTCGTGAGCGGGTGCTCCACGTTCGAGTAGGTCGCGACAGCGGACACGGCGCGCGTGATCGCGTTCGAGTACGGCGCCGCGGCAGCGACGCGGTTCTGCGCCTTCTGGATGCGCGAGGCCGAGATCAGCTCCATGGCCCGAGTGATCTTCTTGGTCGTCTGGGCCGAGCGGATCTTCGACCGGTAGACCCGGAGTTGCGCTCCCATGTGTCTCCTGTTGTCCTAAAAGTGGCGAATCGTCGGGGTGCCGCTGGTCAGCGACGGCCCTTGACGATCTTCTCCTGGCCGACCTCGTCGGCCGCGATGGCCTGGTGCTCCTCGCGCCCGACCGAGGCGAGCGGCTTGCCCTCACCGGTCTGGAACTCCAGCTTGAAGCCGTCGACGGCACGGTTGAGCTCGGCGACGGTGTCGTCGGAGAGCACGTTGGTGTCGCGGAGGGTGTTCAGCACCTGGGTGTTGCGGCCCAGGTAGTCCAGGAGCTCGCGCTCGAAGCGCAGCACGTCGGGGACCGGGACCTCGTCGAGCTTGCCGTTCGTTCCGGCCCAGATCGAGACGACCTGCTCCTCGACGGGGTACGGCGAGTACTGCGGCTGCTTGAGCAGCTCGGTGAGGCGGGCGCCGCGGGCGAGCTGACGGCGCGAGGCGGCGTCGAGGTCGGAGGCGAACATCGCGAAGGCCTCGAGCGAGCGGTACTGCGCCAGCTCGAGCTTCAGCGTGCCGGAGACCTTCTTGATCGACTTGACCTGCGCGTCGCCGCCGACCCGCGAGACCGAGATGCCCACGTCGACCGCGGGACGCTGGTTGGCGTTGAAGAGGTCGGACTGGAGGAAGATCTGGCCGTCGGTGATCGAGATCACGTTGGTCGGGATGTAGGCCGAGACATCGTTCGCCTTGGTCTCGATGATCGGGAGACCGGTCATCGAGCCGGCGCCGAGCTCGTCGGACAGCTTCGCGCAGCGCTCCAGCAGACGGGAGTGCAGGTAGAAGACGTCACCCGGGTACGCCTCGCGTCCCGGCGGGCGGCGCAGGAGGAGCGACACGGCGCGGTAGGCCTCGGCCTGCTTCGACAGGTCGTCGAAGATGATCAGGACGTGCTTGCCGCCGTACATCCAGTGCTGGCCGATGGCCGAGCCCGTGTAGGGGGCGAGGTACTTGAAGCCGGCGGGGTCGGAGGCCGGGGACGCGACGATGGTCGTGTACTCCATCGCTCCGGCGTCCTCGAGCGCGCCCTTCACCGAGGCGATGGTCGAGCCCTTCTGGCCGATGGCGACGTAGATGCAGCGGACCTGCTTGTTCGTGTCGCCCGACTCCCAGTTGGCCTTCTGGTTGATGATCGTGTCGATCGCGATGGCCGTCTTGCCGGTCTGGCGGTCCCCGATGATGAGCTGGCGCTGGCCACGGCCGACCGGGATCATCGCGTCGATGGCCTTGATGCCGGTCTGCAGCGGCTCGTGGACCGACTTGCGCGACATGACACCGGGAGCCTGGAGCTCGAGGGCGCGGCGGCCCTCGGAGGCGATCTCGCCGAGTCCGTCGATCGGGTTGCCGAGCGGGTCGACGACGCGGCCGAGGTAGCCGTCGCCGACGGGGACCGAGAGGACCTCGCCGGTGCGGGTGACCTCCATGCCCTCCTCGATGCCGGAGAACTCGCCGAGGACGACGACGCCGATCTCGTTCTCGTCGAGGTTCTGGGCCAGGCCCAGGACGCCGTTGGAGAAGCGGATGAGCTCGTTGGCCATGACGCCGGGGAGGCCCTCGACGTGGGCGATGCCGTCGGCGGCGTCGATGACGTAGCCGACCTCGGTGGTGGAGGCCTTGCCCGGCTCGTACGACGAGACGAAGTCCTTCAGCGCGTCGCGGATCTCATCCGGGCTGATGGTGATATCTGCCATGGGAATTCCTATTCGTTGGGTCCGTGCGAGCCGAAGAGGTCGTCGGGGCCTGACCTGGATGGTGCGGGGGTCGAGGGCAGTGCCCTCTGAGGATACGTGCGCCCGTCAGGACGCGAGCTGGAGCTTCAGGTCGGACAGCCGTGCGGAGACGGTTCCGTCGATGACCTCGTCGCCGACGTGCAGGCGCATCCCGCCCAGGAGGGAGGGATCGACCACGACGTTGACGGAGACCGGTCGGCTGTACTGGCGCGTGAGCGCCGAGCGGAGCCGGTCGAGCTGCTCGGGGGCGATCGGTGCGGCGACCGAGACCGTGGCGAGGATGAACCCGCCCTGGTCGGCGACCACGCCGGCTGCGAAGCGGACGAGCTCCGGGATGCGTCGACCGCGCGGGTGCGCGATCAGCTGTCGGAGGATCGCCAGCGTCTCGGCCGCGGCCTTGCCCTCGAGGAGGCGCTGCACGAGCGCGACCTTCGAGTCGGCGGCGGCGAGCTTGCTGCCGAGCGCGAGCTCGAGCTGGGCGTCGGAGGCGACGACCTCGCCGAAGGAGTGGAGCTCCTTCTCGAGGTTGACGCCCTCCGGAGCGGAGGACGCGATCGCGCGGACCCCGACCTCCTCGACCCCGGCGACCATGTCGCTCGGGCTCGACCAGCGGTGGCCGACGATCACGGTGAGCAGGCGCTTGGCCGGCTCGCCGAAGGGACCGAACACGCGGGCGACGAGAGCCTGCTTGCTGCTCGAGTCGGCGCTCGGGTCGGCGAGGGCCGCGCGCAGCTGCGCCTGGCCGTCGATGACCCGTGCGGCCTCGAAGAGCTGCTGGGCCGTGTCGAGGGACGCCTGACCGGCGAGGGCGGAGAGCTCCGCCTTCGCCGATGCGAGTGCCTGCCTGGACGCGCTGCCCATCAGTTGTTCGCCTTCTCCGAGGCCTCGAGGTCGGCGAGGAAGCGGTCCACGATCGCGGACGCCTTCGCGTCGTCGTTGAGGCTCTCGCCGATCACGCCGGAGGCGAGGTCGATGGCGAGGGTTCCGACTTCGGAGCGGAGCGAGACCACGGCGGCCTGACGGTCCGCCTCGATCTGGGCGTGCGCGTTGTGGAGGATGCGCTCGGCCTCGACCTGCGCCTGCTCCTTCTTCGCCGCCACGATCGCGTTGCCGTCGGCGTTCGCCTTCTCGCGGATCACTCCGGCCTCGGCGCGGGCCTCGGCCAGCTGGGCGGTGTACTTCTCGAGGGCGGCCTCGGCCTGTCGCTGGGCCTCGTCGGCCTTCGCGATGTTCCCCTCGATCGCGGCGGAGCGCGCGTCGAGCATCTTCTGCAGGCGCGGCAGGACCAGCCTCCAGAAGAAGAACAGCAGGATGAGGAAGATCACCCCCGACCAGAAGAAGTCGTAGAACTCCGGGATCAGAATGACCGCGGGGACGTCACCTTCTTCCGCAGCGATGTTCACAGCGGTGCTGAACACGACTACGCCGCGAAGATGAAGTAGGTGGCGAGGCCGATGAGCGCGAGCACCTCGGTGAACGCGATGCCGAGGAACATCGTGGTCTGGAGGCGGCCGGCCATCTCGGGCTGGCGCGCCATGGCCTCGACGGTCTTGCCCGCGACGATGCCGACACCGATGCCGGGGCCGATCGCTGCGAGGCCGTAACCGACCGTCGCGATGTTGCCGGTGAGTTCGGCGAGAACGGTGACTGAGTCCACGAGTGGGTCCTTTCAGTGGGGTGATCGTGAGAACGGGCGGGAGCCCGTGAGTAGTGGGGTCAGTGCTCCTCGGCGACGGCCAACTGGATGTAGACCGCAGCGAGGAGGGTGAAGATGTAGGCCTGCAGCACGGCGACGAGGAGCTCGAAGAGCGTGAACGCACCGCCGAAGGCGAAGGTCACGACGCCGAAGAGCTTGAAGCCCGGGTCGATCTGGGAGCTGAAGAGGAAGAACTGCGTGGCCGAGAAGCACAGCACCAGCAGGAGGTGGCCGACGATCATGTTCATCACGAGCCGCAGTGCGAGCGAGAGCGGACGGATGATGAACGTCTGCAGCAGCTCGATCGGCGTGAGGATGAAGTAGATCAGGAACGGCGCTCCGGGCGGGAACAGGGCGTTCTTGAAGAAGCCCATCCCCCGGTCCTTGATGCCCGCGTAGATGAACGTCACGTAGGCGACCAGGCCGAGGAAGAGCGGCATGCCCACCACGGAGGTCCCCGCGATGTTCAGGAACGGGACGATGCCGGTCAGGTTCATCGAGATGATCGCGAAGAAGATCGTCACGAGGATCGGGAGGAACCGGCGCGCGTCCTTCTCGCCGAGGATGTCCTTGGCGATGGTGACGCGGACGAAGTCGAACGCGAGCTCGACGACGTTCTGGAAGCGGCCGGGGACGAGGCGCAGCTTGCGCGTCCCGAGCCAGAAGAACAGCATCAGTGCGATGACCGCGATGAAGCGGACCAGCATGACGCGGTTGATCTCGAAAGGGGTTCCCTCGAAAAGGAAACCGGGCGGGAAGAACTCGGAGATCGACGGGGTGTGGAAGTCACTCTCACCGGTCGAGGACGAGACCAACAGGGTCACAGCGTTAGCAAACAGCGCTAGCTCCTGGAATTCGGGGCGTGGCACGTTGCAGCCGACCGAATCGAATCATTCGGACGCAACGCTCTCGCGACGACGAAAGGTGGGGTTTTCCGCTCGGACGGCGATCGTGCTCGACGACCGCCATCAACGATGAGACGATCTGAGGACACGTTCGCCTGCGGGATTCGTCCCTACTGTAGCAACAGAACGGCCTGAGAGCCGAATCGTGGTCCTCTCAGGAACCGTTCGGCTCGTCCTCATCGAGCGATGTCGCTGACGTTCGGCATGCGCGAGCGCGAGACGACGAGGACGTCGATCACCAGGGACCCCAGGACGGCGACGATGATCGTGACGAACATCGCGGTGCTGTTCAGCCACGGCTGATCGCGCAGGACCAGGGCGGCGATCACGAACAGCACGAACTTGGCGAGCCACGTGCCGAGGACGACGGCGAAGAACCCGCCGATGTCGAGGCGGTTGGCGACGAGGATGCTCGCGGCGGTGAGGAGCACCATCACGCCGCCGACGATCGCGCCGAGGAGGGCTCCGATCGCGCCCTCTCCCCCGGCGGCGATCCCGCCGACGACGGTGCCGAGAACGGCCAGGGCGAGCACGAAGAGGCCGCCCACGACCAGCGCGCGGCGCAGGACTGGGACGGACGCGGGCTGCGGACGGGGGGTGGCCGGGGAGGCTCCGGTCATGATGCTTCCTTCCGCGCCGTGGTCGGCGCTGTCGTGTCCCGGTCGATCGGGAGTCCGGCCGGCGGACGGAGCAGCTCCGTCGAGGACGCGCGGTCGAGGGGGTCGAGGACGGGTGAGGCCTCCGCGGACTGCGCCGCCGCCTCGAGCCGCTTGCGGCGGCTGAGCGGGGCGAGCGTGACGACGGTGCAGACCAGCAGACCGACTCCGAGGAAGACGAGCGGGACCCACAGCACGTCGACCACGAACATCAGCAGGCAGCTGACGGCGACGACGGCGGTCCACGCGTAGAAGATCAGCACGGCGTGCAGGTGGGAGTGCCCCATGTCGAGCAGGCGGTGGTGCAGGTGCTTCCGGTCGGCGCTGAACGGCGACTTTCCCGCGCGCAGGCGCCTGATCACAGCGAGGCCGAAGTCCATCAGCGGCACCACGAGGATCGCGAACGGCAGGATGATCGGGATGAACGCGGGCAGGAGCTCCTTCGCCGCGAGCTGGGCCGGGTCGATCTGGCCGGTGACCGCGATCGCGGAGGTGGCCATCAGCATCCCGATCAGCAGTGCGCCGCTGTCGCCCATGAACATCCGCGCCGGACGCCAGTTGATGGGGAGGAATCCGGCGCAGGCGCCGACGAGCAGGACCGCGATGAGCGAGGCCAGGTTGAAGTAGTCGGTGGGCGAGGTCTGCTGCACCAGCAGGTAGCTGTAGAGGAAGAAGACCCCGTTGGCGATCAGGGCGACGCCCGCCACGAGGCCGTCGAGGCCGTCGATGAAGTTGAGAGCGTTGGTGACCAGGACGATCGCGAGCACGGTGATGATCAGCGACATCCACGGCGAGCCGACAGTCAGGCCGCCGATCGGCAGGGAGACGATCTGCACGCCCTTCCAGGCGATCAGGCCGGCGGCGATCAGCTGACCGGCCAGCTTCGTGGTCCAGTCCAGGTCCCAGATGTCGTCGGCGACGCCGATGAGGACGATGAGCAGGCTCGCGCCGAGGATCGCGAGGATCGGTTCGGGATTGGCGAACACCAGCCGGAAGTAGGGCAGCTGGGAGGCGATGCCGAAGCCGACGAGGATCCCGAGGAACATCGCGATGCCGCCCAGGCGGGGGGTCGGCCGCGTGTGCATGTCCCTGACGCGGATCTTCGGGTAGAGCCGGTACTTCAGGCTCAGCTTCCAGATGACCCACGACAGCGCTCCGGTCACGAGCGCGACCGCGAGCGAGACGAGGGCGAAGGTGATCACCGGTTACTCACCCGGAGCGGAGTCGGTGCGGGCGGCGCCGGTGCCGGTGTTGGGCGTCGGCGCGTTCGTGCTCGACGAGCCCGTGTCCGGCGCATCGGCGGAATCGACGGGCGCGGAGTCGCCGGGCGCGGAGTCGTCCTGCAGGCGGGCGCCGGAGGCCCAGTCGGGGCGCGCGGTCGGTGTCCGCTCGAAGGCGTACGGGTCGCTGCCGGTCGCGGTCCCGTCGGGCTCCTGCTGGTCCCCGGCCTGCGCCGCGCCGGCCGTGGAGGCGTCGGGCTCCGACGCCTCGGCACGAGGCGCGTCCGGATCCGGCAGCAGGTCTCCGACGACCTCGCGGATCCGCTCGGCCGACACGACGCCCTGGCGCAGGATGCGCAGGGTGCCGCCCTCGAAGCTCAGCGCTGTCGCGTCGACGATCGTCGAGGACTCGCTGGCGCCCGCGGGGCGGTCGCTGTAGCGCGATCCGGCGGCGCCGGCGTCGAGATAGACGTCGACGGAGTCGCCGAGCTGGTCGAACGCCTCCTGTGCGGTCGTGGCCGAGGGCTGCCCCGTGCGATTGGCGGAGGAGACCGCCAGCGGGCCGGTCTCGGCGAGGAGCTCGATCGTCACCGGGTTGTCCGGCATGCGCAGCGCCACGGTCCCGCGCGTCTCGCCCAGGTCCCAGACCAGTGAGGGCTGGGCGTGCAGGACGATGGTGAGCCCGCCGGGCCAGAACTCGCGCGCGAGGTCGCGCACCGCCTCCGGCACGTTCTCGGCGAGGGCGTCGAGGGCGGCCACGTCCCCGATCAGGACGGGCGGCGGCGACTGCCTCGTCCGTCCCTTCGCGTCGAGCAGGCGCTGGACCGCGGCGGCGTCGAACGCGTTGGCCGCGACGCCGTAGACGGTGTCGGTGGGGATCACCACGAGCTCGCCGCGGCCGATGGCCGTCCGCGCGAGACGGGTGCCGGTCAGGAGGTCCGTGTCGACGGAGCAGTCGTAGATGCGTGCCATAACGGGTCGATGATACCGGCGCGGTCCGTGTCCGGACCGGCTGCGGCGCGGCGGTCGCGTCAGCGCCGCCCGAGGCCGGGGCTCGGCGGCCGTCGCAGCGGCGCCCGACCCGCGCCGGCCGAGGCCGCCGGAGCGCTTCCGTGAGGCACTCGGCCCGGCGTGGCGGGCGCCTCCGCCGACAGGACGCCCACGAGCGCCACGGAGACGGCGAGCGTCGCGAGCGAGTGCTGATCGCCGAACCAGGTGGTGTTGTCGGCCATCCCGTGCAGGAACGTCCAGAGGACGGCGACGGCGAGCGCCCCGACGGCGACGGCCTCGTTCCGGGCGACCCGGAGGAGCAGGCGCACGACGGCGACGGCGGCGAGGAGGAGGAACGCGAGGACGGGGAGCGCGATCAGGAGCCCGCCGTTGGTCCACGCGGTGACGAGGAGGTTGTGAGGCGGGCGCGGCTCGCTGTGCTGGGTGAACTGCGACCCGCGCGCCAGCCACAGCTCCTGCCATCCGCCGTACCCCAGCCCCAGCAGCCAGTTGTCGGGGAACGCACTCGCAGCCAGGCGCAGGAAGTCGCCGCGGGCCCCGAGCGTGAGCAGGCCCGCCTCCGCCAGCTGAGGGAAGGACACGGCGACGGCGTACACGGCCGTGATCCCGGAGGGGATGGTGATCATCCAAGCGACCGGACCGAGGCTGCGTCCCTTGAGTCCGCGGATCGCGGCGACCAGCAGGGGCAGGACGATCGCGAGGACGATCGCGGTCTTGGACAGCGTGAAGAGGGCGCCGACCAGCCCGGCGACGGCGACGAGCAGGAGGAGCCTCCCCCGCTGCCGTCTCCAGACGGCGAAGGCCAGCGCGCCGGTCGTGGCCATGTACATCGAGGCGATGTTGCCGTTGAGGAAGAACCCTCCCGACTTCTCCTGCAGGACGTTGTTGAAGGACGTCGTGAAGATGTCCCGCACGTAGATGTCGGAGAACAGCACCGCGTCCGGCCACCGGAGGTAGGCGGTCTCCTGCACGGGATCGAGCTGGAAGAGGATCGTGAGCGTCACCTGGAGGAGGAACACGGGCGCCGCCCAGTTGAGGGCGCGGCCGACGACACGCCAGGCGCCGTCGCCGAGCCCGCGGACGGCCAGGTACGGAGTGAGGAAGGAGACGACGGAGACCACGTCGCGCAGCGCGGCCGCGCGTGCTCCGGAGTAGGTGAGCGCGAAGAGGGTGCCGGCGATCACGAGGAGGACCACGACCACGAACCGGTCGATCCGCCCGCCGCGCAGCCGAGCCACGGAGTACGGGAGGAAGAGCAGGCTCCAGGCGACCGGAGCGGTGACGGGGCCCAGTGTGTAGAGCTGCACGACGCTCAGCGCCAGGAGCACCGCGAGGAAGACGAGGACGATCCGCTCGTGCCGCCGCTGAGCGGGATCCGCCGGCGCGCGCGACGGCCGCCCGCGGGTCTCCGGAGCGTCGGTGACGCGGGTCGCGGCGATGACGGAGGGACGAGAGGCGGTCGGGCGGCGGAGGAGGGCGTCGTCGGCGTGGCGGCCCATGTCAGAGCCGTTCCGCGGAGGTGCCGGTGGCGGCCTCCGTCTGGCGGAGCGGAGGAGCGGCGCGCCGATTCCGGGACGACGGGCCGACCTCTCGCGGCGGGAGGGTCGTCCGCGGGCGCCGGTCCGGGGCGGGAGGCGGATCGAGCAGCACGGGAGAGGCGGTGGCGTCGGCGGACGCGGGCGGGAGAGGGGATGCAGGTGGCATGTCGCGCCGACACTAATCGCGCGGCACGAGCCTCGACGGGCTTGGCGCGGAACGTCGATCCGCGTGCGCGCGGCGGCCCCGCCTCAGTCGCGGGGGTGTGCCAGCAGCTCGTCCGCGCGGCGGGCGATGCCCGGCCAGCCGAAGTCCGCCGCTCGGCGCCGCGACGCCGCAGCGACCTCCGCGCGTCGCCGGGGATCGCGCAGCGAGGCGATGAGGGCGGGGAGCTCCGCGAGGACGGCGTCCGCGACCTCCTCCTCCGTGCCCGGCGGGACGAGGACGGATCCGTCGACCACTCCGTCGGAGGTGCGCAGGATCTCGGGGAGGCCTCCGCGCTCGACCGTCACGACGGGGATCCCCCGCGAGAGCGCCTCCACCACCACCATCCCGAACGGCTCGTCCCAGCGGCAGGGGTAGAGCAGGAGCGCCGAGGAGCCGAACAGCTCCAGCAGGTCCTCGTGCCGGAGGAACGGGAGCCGGCGCACGACGCCGGGCAGGGTGGCGACCGCCTCGTCGAGCGCTCGGACGTACGGGGTGGGCGTCGCGTCGTCCCCGAGGCCCGATGCGCCGGCGATGACCAGCCGCAGATCGGCGCCGTGCTCGGTCCGCATCCGCTTCACGATCTCGACGGCCTCGCGGGCTCCCTTCTCGGCCACCAGCCTCCCGGCGAAGACCGCCTCCGCAGTACCGCCGAGCGGCGCCGGCCGGACCTCGGGCGGAGGGACGACCCCGTTGTACAGGACGGCTGTGGCGATCAGGCCGTACCGGTCGACCGCCCGGGCGCGCAGGAACTCGCTGCAGAAGATCCACTCGTCGACCGCGTCGAGGTAGCGCCGGGACGCGGCGGGATCGGGCGGCAGGTGATCGAGCAGGTCGTTGTGAAGGTGTGCGACGATCCGCCCCCGGTAGCCCAGGCGGCGCAGGCGCACGGCGTAGCGGGGGCGGTTGTGGATCCAGACCGTCGGGACACGGCGCAGCGACGGAGCGAGCACCAGCAGCCAGAAGCGGCCACCGAAGGACAGCCGACGCAGCTCGGCGCCCGGGTCGCTGTCGCGCCGACGCGCCAGGAGGAGTGCCGCGCGCCGCTGGACCGCGTAGATCCGCCGGTACAGGCGGTGCGGCCGGACGTCCACACCCGGTGACGCCGACGACCACGGCGCGTGCACGGCGATCCGGAGCGAGGACCGGGACACCGTCTCGCGGACCCAGGTCGCCACGGCTCCCCCGCTGCCGTCGAAGCGCTCCTCGGCGGCCAGCACCACGGCGACCTCGACCGGGGCGGCGGAGCCGAGCCGGAGCCGGGCGGGCAGTCGCGACAGGACGAGCGATCGCGCCTCGGCGATGTCGCGCCCCGGCGCCAGGAGGGCGGTCGCTCCCAGCACGAGGACCGCGAGCGCCAGCTCCACCGGGAGCAGCCGCAGGGGCGCGCCCTCGGGGAGCAGGCGGAGCAGGAGCAGCACGATCGCCATCGGTGCGGCGAGCAGCGGCCCCGCGGCGCACGCGCGCAGGAACGCGCCGAGGCGCACTCCGAGCACCACCCGCAGCACGGCGCAGGTGACGGCGAAGCCGAGAGCGCTCGAGAGCAGCAGCCCGCCGATGAAGCCGTCGAGTCCGAACAGCACTCCCCCGCCGACGATCATCGGGACCGTGATCGCGGTCTTCACGATGTTCACGACCAGCCCGAACCGCACCCGGTCCATCGCCATCAGGATGAAGCCGACCGGATTGCCGATCGCCCGCACCGCGCCCACCACCGTCAGTGCGCTCGTCATGCCCGCGATCCAGCCCCAGCCGGGTCCGTAGAACAGTCGCACGATCTCCTCGGAGCGCAGCGCCACCAGCATCAGCGGCGGGATGCTCGCCATGCTGAGCACCGCGGTGACGCGGAGGTGGTTCCGCGCGACGCGCTCACGGTCGTGCTGGATCGAGGAGAACACCGGGAACATCACCCGCGTCACGATCGGGTTGACCCTCGCGGGGAGGTTCACGGCGAGGTTGTATCCCAGGGTGTACCCGCCCAGCTGTGCCGGTCCGAGCAGGCGGCCGATCGCGAGCGAGCCGGCGTTCGAGCCCAGGTAGTTGACGATGCCGTCGAGGGTCTGGAAGACGCCGAAGGAGAGGAAGCGGGCGGTCTCGCGGATCCGGAACCGGAACCGCAGTCGGAACCAGCGCCGAGCCTGCAGGAGGGCGAGCACGGAGCGCAGAGCCGCGGTCGCGACGAGCCCCCACGCGTAGGAGAGCGCCCCTGCGCCCGAGACCGCGAGGCAGACCGTCACGGCGAAGCCGCCGACGAGAGCGATCGTCTCGGACACGGCGACCGCTCGGAACCGGATCCCCTTCTCGAGCACCGCTCTCGGCACCTGCCCGGCTGCGCTGCCCACGAACACGAGCGAGGCGACGGTGAGGACCGGCGCCGCGGCGGCGGACCCGAGCAGGGAGGCGATCGGTGCGGCGCCCAGGAGGACGGCGACGGTGACCAGGAGCCCGACGGAGAGGTTGAGCCAGAAGACCGACGAGAGCTCGAAGCTGGTCGCCCGCCGGCGCTGGATGATCGCCTGGGCGAC
The DNA here is from genome assembly GCF_002932775.1 of Rathayibacter sp. AY1B8. Lineage (NCBI taxonomy): Bacteria > Bacillati > Actinomycetota > Actinomycetes > Micrococcales > Microbacteriaceae > Rathayibacter > Rathayibacter sp. AY1B8. Next base: position 133,158 of record NZ_PSWJ01000001.1, read on the forward strand.
CCCCATGCCGAGGAAGATGTCGACGAACGCGTTGAGCAGGGCGACGATCGCGATGATCCCCATCTCGGAGGGGTCCAGCAGTCTCGCCAGGAGCGCGAACTGCCCGAGCTGCACGACGAGCGCGACGGCGAACGAGACCGCCGTCCAGGCGGTCGCGTCGACGGTGCTCCGGCGCAGGCTCACCTTTCCCGCCCGGCGGAGGCCGGACGGAGGCCAGGTCGCGGATCGTCGGCGCGGTGCTCGGCGCGGCTCATCCGCGATCTCCGTCCGTCGTCGACGCTGACCGCCCGGCCGTCCGGTCGTAGAGGTCCTCTAGGTCGCGGATCCGCTCGGCGAGGTCGAACGAGGCGAGCACGCGCTCCCGCCCGGCCGCGCCCATCCGCGTCGCGCGGTCCGGGTCCCGGAGCAGGGCGGCGAGCGCCCCGGTCAGGCCGGGCACGTCCCCCTCCGGGACGAGCAGCCCGGTGACGCCGTCCTGGACCGCCTCCGGGACGCCGCCGTGGCGGTACGAGACGACGGGGACGCCTGCGAGCGCGGCCTCGAGGAAGACCATGCCGAAGCCCTCGGAGTCGCCTGTCGCCGCGGTCCGCGACGGTGCGCAGAAGACCGCGGCGCCGGCGAGGATGCGGGCGACCTCGGCGGGGGGCAGGGAGCCGGTGAAGGTCACCTGCAGGCCCAGCCGCGCCGCCTGCTCGACGAGCGCCTCCCGCAGGTGGCCGTCGCCGACGACGGTCAGGGGGACGTCCCGGATCGGTCCGGGGAGGGCGGCGAACGCCTCGAGCAGATCCGGAACGCCCTTCTTGTCGGTGAGGCGTCCGACGAAGACGATTCCCGCGCGCTCCGCAGCCGGTGCGGCCTCGGGGCGGGAGGTCGGGACGCCGATGTAGCCCACTCCGGTGCGCCGCGGGTCCGCCCCCAGGCGCAGGAGCCCGTCGGTGATGAAGCGGGACACGCCGATCACCGCGTGCGCGGTACGGAAGACGGTGCGGGCCTCGAGGGCGCGGTGAGCTCGGGCGAGGGGTCGGAGCAGGCGCGGAGCTCCGGTCGCGAGCGGCCAGCTGGTCACGTCGTAGCCGTGCCCCGTCACGACGAGCGGAAGGCGCCTCCTCCGTGCGTACCGGGCGATGGAGACGGCGTCGATGAGGAAGTGTGCATGGATGAGGGCGGGCCGGTGCTCATCGACGATCGCGTCGAGCCGTCGTGACACTCCGAGCCATCGCAGGAGGAGGGACCGCCGCCCGCGAGGGGTGATCGGATCGTGCAGGACGATGTCCGTGCGGTCGTGGAGGACGCCCGAGCCGGTGCGCTCGAGGCCCACTCCGAGGGCGCGCCAGCGCTCGAGTCCGTGCATCTGATTGCGGACGAACGTCTCGGAGTCCTGCAGCCACGCGCGCTTCCAGACCAGGACCAGCGGCCTCTCGCCGGCGACGCCGCCCGCGTGCTCAGCGGACGGCACGGCGCACCCGGTAGCGGAGGGCCGCGACCACGCTCGGCAGCACCCGCACGGCGTCGCCCAGATAGCGCCGCCAGAGCCTGCCGGGCTCCCGGCTGAGCCGGTGCGCCCACTCGAGGCCGAGGCGCTGCACCACGAGCGGCGCCCGCGGGATCTCGCCGGCGAGGAAGTCCACGGCGGCGCCGACGCCGAGGCACACCGCTCCCGTGCCGCCGACGACGAGCAGGCGCTCGCGAACCTCCTCCTGCTTGGGGGAGCCGAGGCAGAGCGCGACGATGCGGACGTTGGCCGTGCGCAGAGTCGAGGAGAGGCGGGCGAGGTAGGCGTCGTCCGCGAGCTCGGCCGGCTCCGGCGAGACGACGACCGGAACCTGGAGCCCGGCGAAGCGCTGCTGCAGCTCGGCGGCTGCGCGATCGCCGACTCCGGGGCGTCCGCCGATGAGAGCGACCGGCGCACCCTCGAGCGCCGCGCGGCGGCAGACCTCGGTGAAGAGGTCGATGCCCGTCACGCGGCTCGCCGTGCGGTGGCCGTACGAGCGGGCCAGCCAGACCAGAGGCGCCCCGTCGAGCACCACGAGGGACGCCCGGCCGTAGTACCGCCGGAACTCGCCGGAGTGCTTCCAGCGCACGAAGTGGTCGGTGTTCGGCGTGACGACCAGCTCGTCGCGGCCGCTCCGGGACAGCTCGAGCACGGCCTCCGCCGCCTCGTCGAGCGTGGTGATGCTGGCCGGCATCCGCTCGATGCGGCCGGTGATGTAGGAGGTCATGCCGGTGCTCCTCGGGGGTCGGTGCGGGAGGGAGGGAACGGAGCTGGTGTGCGGAAGGGGCCGGTCGCGGCCGCCTGCACGGGGACGGTCACGTCGTCCACCGGGTGCTCCTCCGATCGGAGAGCCGGCGGCGGGTGTCGTGCACGGCGTAGAGGATCCGGCTGAGCGCCGTGAAGGCGGCGGGGACGTGCTTGAGCACCAGCCCCAGGACGAGCAGCCGCGGCGACCGCGCGGAGCGGAGCACGCGGACGTCGCGCAGCGCCTCGGACCCGAGCCGGACGCCGGTCTCGACGAGCGCCGCGTCGGAGTTCTGGCGGATCGGGGTGAGCGCGACGGGGACGGCGTAGAACCAGGTCGTGAACCAGTCCGACAGCGGGCGCGGCACATCCTCGAACGTTCGGGCGAGCGCCGCGCGCATCTCCTCGGCGCAGACCAGGAGGTTCCGGAGGTCCGGGTCGCGCCGACGGGTGATCGAGGACGCCGTGTAGACGTAGGAGTAGAGGATCTCCGGCACGAAGAGCACCCGTTCCGACGCCTGGACCGCCCGCAGCACGCCGACGAAGTCGGACTGGGAGCTCAAGCGCGGGAAGAGCTCCTCCTGCAGGACGGCGCGGCGGAAGAGCTTGTTCCAGAGGAAGCCGTGCAGGCGCCCGGACGCCATCCGCTCGAGAGCGAGTTCGGACGAGACCAGTTCGCGTCGGTCGAGACCGTCGATCACGCGTCCGGAGGTCGACTGCCGGGTGCGGTAGAGCGCCCGGCAGACGACGACGTCGGCCGCCGTCCGCTCGGCCTCGGCGGTGAGGGTCCGGAGGATCTCCGTGTCCCACTCGTCGTCGACGTCCACGAACCAGACGAACTCGGAGTCGATGCCGTCGAGGGCGCGGTTCCGGGCGGCAGCGACGCCGCCGTTCTGCTCGAGGAGCAGGACCCGGGCGTCCTCGCGTCCCTCGGCCCACTTCTCGAGCACCTCCGCCGTGCCGTCCGAGGACGCGTCGTCGACGAGGACGACCCGCGTCCCCGGTCCGAGAGTGAGTGCGAGCCGCGCGAGGAAGCCGTCGAGCCGGGCGATCGCGTTGTAGCAGGGAGCCACGACGGTCACCGAGTGCACGCCCCCGCTCACCGTCGGCCCCCGAGCTCGCGGTAGGCGGCGACGACGGGTCCGAAGACGGCGTCGGGCGAGGCGGCCTCGTCCACCCACGCCTTCGCGCGGTCGGCCTGCATCAGGAGCCCCTCGGGTCGCTCCAGAGCGGCGGCGACGAGCTCGGCGATCCGCTCCCCGTCGGCGTCGGCGGGGAGCAGGAGGCCCCGACCGTCGGCGAGCAACTCACCCACACCGCCGACGTCGGTCGCCACGACCGGGCGACGGCGTGCCATCGCTTCCAGCATCACGAGCGGAGTCCCCTCCCACCGCGAGGTCGACAGGAGGAGGTGCGCCGCGTCCAGCGCTCCGGTCACGTCCGCCGACGGACCGGCGAAGTCGACCACTCCGGCCCCCCGGGCTCGCTCGCGCAGCACCGGCAGCATCGGACCGTCGCCGAGCCAGGTGCCGGTGACGGGCCGGACCCGGGCGAGGGCCTCGACTGCCGCGAGGAAGCGGATCGGGTCCTTCTGCTCCGCGAGCCGCCCGATGCCGAGGACGCGGACGACCGGCTCGGCGAGTTCCGGCGCGAGCGCGGGCTCCGCGGTGACGTTCGCCGGGGCGTTGCCGGTGACCACGACGCGCTCCTGCGGGCGGCCGTAGCCCTCGACGACCATCCGCCCCACGGAGGCGGAGACGGCGAACACCCGCCGGGAGCGGAAGGAGAGCGCTCGACGGTCGATCCCGGGCAGCTCGGTGTGCGCGTGCTCGACCACGGGGACACCGAGCGCGGCGCCGACGAGGAGGGCCAGCAGAGCCTCGCGGCGCTGGTGGGCGTGCAGGACGTGCGGGCGGAACCGGCGGACGGCGAGTGCGATCTCGCGCAGATCGGCCGCGAAGCCCTGTCCGGGTCTCGGCACCACGAAGACGGGCGACTCCTGCGCGGCGCGGTCGCTGAGCGGCCCGGGACGCCCCCAGTAGGCGGTCTCGCAGCCGTGCTCGCGGCTCCACGCACCCAGGGAGAGGGCCACACGCTGCGCGCCCCCGTCCTCGAAGGAGTCGAGGACGTGCAGGATCCGCAGGGATCGGGAACGGGCGGCCCTCATGAGAGTGCCCCGTCGGGAACCGCGCCCGGGAAGCGGACGTCGAGTTCGGCCAGGACGGCGTCGACGTCGCGGCCCATCGTCCCGGGGTCGACGTCGTAGTGATCGGCGAGGAGGTCGACGACCTCGTCCCGGGGCCGGCGCTGCCGGATCGCGGCCTCGAAGACCGAGGCGGCGCTCAGCGAGAGCACGATCGGGGGCACCGACGGGCGGGACAGGTCGAGCACGTAGACCTGACGGTCCGTGCGCTCGACGGCGAAGCGCTGGGCCGGCGGCGCGCTGCCACCCTGCGCCTCGGCGGAGGCCTCCACCGGATGCACGGCGCTCGCCGCGGGATCGGACGAGGCCGGGAGGTCGCTCACCGGCGCCGTGGTCGCCGCGATCGCCTCGAACGAGGACGCCGGGCCCTGCTTCTCGCTGCGGCCGCTCAGCGCCACCCTGGCGAAACCGGTGAGGGCCAAGGGGAGGCCTCGGAGCGCCCGCAGGGTCCGCTCCCCCCGGAGCCGGAGCCGACGTCGGACCGTCGTCGCCTCGGGATGGCTCGCCTCGAGATCCGCGCGGGTGGGGAAGGCGGCTCTCAGCAGCAGGCCTCCCTTCAGGCGCCAGGGAGCGGACGCCACGGCATGCAGCCAGTTGAAGGTGTGCCGGTCGGAGCTGCGGCGCACGTCCCAGAGAGTCTGGGCGTGCCGGTAGCGCTCCTCAGGCGCGGCGGGGACTCCCCAGGAGGTGAGGAGCTCCGTCATCGGCGTCTGCGCGCCGAGCTCGACGGCCGCGTCGCGGATCGCCTCGCGCTCCTCGCTCGGAAGGCCGGCGCCGTGCGCCTTCAGAACCGCCAGCGCCGTGGTCGCCGAGGCGGAGCGCGCGCTGCGCAGCTGGTGCAGGGCGTGCAGCACGAGGTGGTGCGCGCGCCCGGGGATCCGCAGGGTCTCGTCGCTCAGCGGCAGATCCTCGGCGGCCGCCCAGAGGCGGTCGAAGACGATCCGCTCCTCCTCGAAGGCACCCGGGAAGGAGCGGTGGACGTCGACGTCGCACGGCCACGAGGGGTGGACGAGCGTGATCGAGTGGTCGACGAAGAGCGTCCAGCTGAGAGCCTCGGCGCGGCGGCGCCAGCCCATCGAGGCGAGCAGCCCGAGAGCCTCGTCGAAGCGCTCGGGGTCGACCCAGAGGTCGACGTCGGCCGACGTCATCGGCGCGCGGATCCCCTGGCGGTGCAGACCCTCGCCCTTCACCACGAGGCTGCGGACGCCGTGCGTCCGCAGGGTGTACTGCACCAGCACGGCGGCCAGGCGCAGGGCGACGGCGTTCGGCAGCATCGCGTCGGCGGAGGCGCCGACAGCAGGAACCGGTTCAGGCGACACGGACGCGTCCCTCCGCGAGGGCGAGGATCTCCTCGGCCGCGACGGACCACGGGCGCTCCCGCGCGAGCTCGGCGGCCCCCCGGGAGAGAGCCGTCCACTCGCGCCGGAGCCGATGGAGGGCGTCCTCGTACTCCTCGCGCGTCGCGTCGTCGGAGAGGACCACGCCCGCCCCCGCCGCGCAGAGATCGGCCAGGACGCTCGACTCGATCGCGAGGACCGGCAGCCCGCTCGCCAGCGCGTCGAGTCCGGCGGCCGCGCCGGTCGTCGACGGCGTCAGGTGGGCGTACACGTGGGAGTGGCGGAGCACCTCGACGACGCCGTCGCGGTCCTGCTCGCCGACGGAGCGCAGCCCCGACGCGAGGTCGTCGGCGATGCCGCCGCCGTCGTCGATCACGGTGACGTACTCGGTGCCGTCCAGCCGGGCGAGGAGATCGAGCCGCTCGGCGCCCCGGTCGAGACCGGAGGCTCCCACGGCGGCGAAGCGGAGGGGCCCGTCGGGGGCGGACGGTGTCGGGAACGACGCGTCCGGCAGGCCCAGGGGCACGAGCGTTCCCGCGAGGGCTGACGCGAGCCGCTCCGTCGGGGCGACGACGACAGCACCGCGGCGCTCCTCCTCGAACCGGAGGCGCGGGAGTGCCGGGAGGTCGTCGGCCAGGAGGACGGTCATCGGAGCGAGCCCGGCGAGCTCCACGGCCGTCCCCGGGAGAGCCACCACGAGGTCGGGCCGCTCCGGAGCGAGCAGTCGGCGGGCCCGGCGCGTGACGACGGCGAGCCCGACGGACCCGGCGCCCCTCCGGCGGGCGGGCTCGAGGAAGCGGGCGAGCACGCTGGGGCGGAGCTCCGCCCCGCTGAACCCCTCCGGGTCACCGGTCACCACGACCACGCGGTGCCCCTGGCGGCGCCAGGCGCGCTCGAGCGGAGCCGCGTGCCAGGCGTCGAGGGCGACGATCCCGATGGTCAGCACGGGCGGACTCCCCCCGTCAGGGGGGATCGGCGGCAGGGACCGGGAGACGGGAGGAGCGCGGAGTCCCGCTGGTCGATGACCTCGTGCACAGGGCGGTACCTCTCTCCGTCGCGGCAGGCGGAGCCGCGGACGTCGGAGAAGTTATCCCCGTGCCCGGCGGCCTCCGAGTGGGAGGCGCGATACGGACGCGGAGGCGGCGTGCGCGCCGCTCACGGAGTCGGATCGCGTCGGCAGCGATCGCTCGACCGTCAGTCCCCGCCACGGGTTCCGCGCCCGCCGCACCGGCATGCGGAGGCACCGAGGCGCCGCCGATAGAGTCGGCTCCGTGACCCTCTCCCCGCAGATCTTCACGCTCCCCTCGGCGGTGCAGCGGACCCCCGCCGCCACTCCTCACCCGGGGCTGCTCCGATGAGGGGCATCGTCCTCGCGGGTGGTTCGGGGTCGCGGTTGTGGCCGATCACCAAGGGCATCTCGAAGCAGCTGATGCCGATCTACGACAAGCCGATGATCTACTACCCGCTGTCGACGCTGATGATGGCCGGGATCGACGAGGTCCTCGTGATCACGACCCCCGAGTACAACGACCAGTTCCGCGCACTGCTGGGCGACGGGTCGAGCCTGGGCATGCGGATCGAGTACGCCGTGCAGCCCTCCCCCGACGGGCTCGCGCAGGCGTTCCTGATCGGCGAGGAGTTCATCGGCGACGAGTCGGTCGCCCTGGTCCTGGGTGACAACATCTTCCACGGCACCGCCCTGGGCACCGCCCTCGCGGCGAACACCACGATCGAGGGCGCCGTCATCTTCGCCTACCAGGTCGCCGACCCGCGCGCCTACGGAGTCGTCGAGTTCGACGAGCACTTCCGAGCCGTCTCCATCGAGGAGAAGCCCGAGCAGCCGCGGAGCAACTACGCCGTGCCCGGCCTCTACTTCTACGACAACGACGTCGTGGCGATCGCGAAGACGATCACGCCCTCGGCCCGCGGCGAGCTCGAGATCTCGACGATCAACGAGCGCTACCTCGAGGCGGGGCGGCTGAACGTTCAGGTCCTCGACCGGGGAACGGCCTGGCTCGACACCGGGACCTTCGATTCCATGATCGAGGCGACCGAGTTCGTGCGCGTGATCGAGCAGAGGCAGGGATTCAAGATCGGCTGCATCGAGGAGATCGCCTGGCGCAACTCCTGGATCGACGACGCCCGCCTCGCCGAGCTCGCCGCACCGCTGGTCAAGAGCGGATACGGCGCCTACCTCCACCGCCTGCTCAGCCTCGAAGGCGTGAACGCGGGCCGCTGAGCCCGGCCTCCCCCGACCTTCCCGACCTCCAGGAGAACCCGTGCGGATCCTCGTCACCGGCGGTGCCGGCTTCATCGGCAGCAACTTCGTCCACCTCACCCTGCGCGAGCGTCCCGACGCGCGGATCACCGTGCTCGACAAGCTCACCTACGCGGGCAGCCGCGACTCCCTCGCCCCCGTCGCCGACCGAGTGCGGCTGGTCGAGGGCGACGTCGCCGACGCCGAGCTGGTGGACCGGCTGGTCGCCGACGCGGATCTGGTGGTCCATTTCGCCGCGGAGTCGCACAACGACAACTCCCTGCACGACCCGACGCCCTTCCTCGCGACGAACGTCATCGGCACCTTCGCGCTCCTGCAGGCGGTGCGCGCTCACGACGTGCGGTACCACCACATCTCGACGGACGAGGTGTACGGCGACCTCGAGCTCGAGGACCCCGCGCGCTTCACCGAGCACACCCCCTACAACCCCTCCAGCCCCTACTCCTCGACCAAGGCCGCCAGCGACCTCCTCGTGCGCGCCTGGGTGCGCTCCTTCGGCGTGCGCGCCACGATCTCCAACTGCTCCAACAACTACGGCCCCTACCAGCACGTCGAGAAGTTCATCCCCCGCCAGATCACCAACGCCATCGACGGCATCCGCCCCAAGCTCTACGGCACCGGCGCCAACGTCCGCGACTGGATCCACGTCGACGACCACAACACCGGCGTCTGGGCCATCATCGACCGCGGCGAGATCGGCGAGACCTACCTCATCGGCGCCGACGGCGAGAAGAGCAACCTCGACGTCGTCACCCGCATCCTCACCGCCTTCGGACAACCCGAGGACGCCTTCGACCACGTCACCGACCGCGCCGGACACGACCTCCGCTACGCCATCGACTCCACCCGCCTGCGCACCGAGCTCGACTGGCGCCCCCGCTACACCGACTTCGACGCCGGACTCGCCGCCACCATCGACTGGTACCGCGCCAACGAGGACTGGTGGCGCCCCGCGAAGGCCGCCACCGAGGAGAAGTACTCCGCTCAGGAATGAGAGAGGAGAAGCACTCCCCACAGAAGCAGGAATGAGACGCGGAGAGGCAGAGCAACCGTCGGTGACTCATTCTCCTTCTCCAGCTACCCTCTCCGGGGGACGCTCCAGAGGCCGAAACAGGGCCTGACGGGGCCTCCTGTGATTTCGGCGAAACGTGACCTTGCTACGGTTACGCCCGTGCTCATCTCCTCTCCTCCGGCAGCCGCCGCCGGCGGGACCTGCTCCGCTCAGGAACCGCTCCGTGCCTCCGCCGCTCCTGTGTCGAGAGGGCTTCATCTGTGAGGGGCATCGTCCTCGCGGGTGGTTCGGGGTCGCGGTTGTGGCCGATCACCAAGGGCATCTCGAAGCAGCTGATGCCGATCTACGACAAGCCGATGATCTACTACCCGCTGTCGACGCTGATGATGGCCGGGATCGACGAGGTCCTCGTGATCACGACCCCCGAGTACAACGACCAGTTCCGCGCACTGCTGGGCGACGGGTCGAGCCTGGGCATGCGGATCGAGTACGCCGTGCAGCCCTCCCCCGACGGGCTCGCGCAGGCGTTCCTGATCGGCGAGGAGTTCATCGGCGACGAGTCGGTCGCCCTGGTCCTGGGTGACAACATCTTCCACGGCACCGCCCTGGGCACCGCCCTCGCGGCGAACACCACGATCGAGGGCGCCGTCATCTTCGCCTACCAGGTCGCCGACCCGCGCGCCTACGGAGTCGTCGAGTTCGACGAGCACTTCCGAGCCGTCTCCATCGAGGAGAAGCCCTCTTCTCCGAAGAGCACCTTCGCTGTTCCCGGCCTCTACTTCTACGACAACTCCGTGATCGGGATAGCCAAGAGCATCAAGCCGTCCGCGCGCGGCGAACTGGAGATATCGACGGTCAACGAGCGGTATCTCGAGGCCGGTGCTCTCACTGTCCAGGTGCTCGATCGGGGAACGGCCTGGCTCGACACCGGGACCTTCGATTCCATGATCGAGGCGACGGAGTTCGTGCGCGTGATCGAGCAGAGGCAGGGATTCAAGATCGGCTGCATCGAGGAGATCGCCTGGCGCAACTCCTGGATCGACGACACCCGCCTCGCCGAGCTCGCCGCACCGCTGGTCAAGAGCGGATACGGCGCCTACCTCCAGCAGCTGCCCGCTCTCGCGCGGGGATCATCCTCCGTCTGAGCGCCCACCGGAGTCCGCCCGTGTCGTCGATCGCGACCCGGGCGTCCGACGCCTTTCGTCCCTTCCTCGAACCAGTAGGAGCACTCGTGCGGATCCTCGTCACCGGCGGTGCCGGCTTCATCGGCAGCAACTTCGTCCACCTCACCCTGCGCGAGCGCCCCGACGTCCGGATCACCGTGCTCGACAAGCTCACCTACGCCGGCGACCTCCGCTCGGTAGCGCCGGTGTCGGACCGGATCACCTTCGTCGAGGGCGACGTCGCCGACGCCCCGCTCGTCGACCGGCTGGTCCGGGAGTCGGATCTGGTGGTGCATTTCGCCGCGGAGTCGCACAACGACAACTCCCTGGAGGATCCGGCGCCGTTTCTGGCGACGAACATCCTCGGGACCGCCGCCCTGCTCGAGGCGGTGCGCCGGCACGACGTGCGGTACCACCACATCTCGACGGACGAGGTGTACGGCGACCTCGAGCTCGAGGACCTCGCGCGCTTCACCGAGCACACCCCCTACAACCCCTCCAGCCCCTACTCCTCGACCAAGGCCGCCAGCGACCTCCTCGTGCGCGCCTGGGTGCGCTCCTTCGGCGTGCGCGCCACGATCTCCAACTGCTCCAACAACTACGGCCCCTACCAGCACGTCGAGAAGTTCATCCCCCGCCAGATCACCAACGCCATCGACGGCATCCGCCCCAAGCTCTACGGCACCGGCGCCAACGTCCGCGACTGGATCCACGTCGACGACCACAACACCGGCGTCTGGGCCATCATCGACCGCGGCGAGATCGGCGAGACCTACCTCATCGGCGCCGACGGCGAGAAGAGCAACCTCGACGTCGTCACCCGCATCCTCACCGCCTTCGGACAACCCGAGGACGCCTTCGACCACGTCACCGACCGCGCCGGACACGACCTCCGCTACGCCATCGACTCCACCCGCCTGCGCACCGAGCTCGACTGGCGCCCCCGCTACACCGACTTCGACGCCGGACTCGCCGCCACCATCGACTGGTACCGCGCCAACGAGGACTGGTGGCGCCCCGCAAAGGCCGCCACCGAGGAGAAGTACGCGGTGCGGACAGCGTGACCGGACCGTACTCGAGGTCGGCCGCTGCGCGGAACCGGGGACCAGTGGCCTCGGCCGGATCGCCCTGCCTCCGTCACCGGAATCCGCGCGCCGCCGGACTCCGGGGGACGGGGCGTGCCGCATGCTGATCGTCGCCGCCGCCCTCGCTCTGCTGTTCCTGGTCGTCACCTTCCCGCGGCGCGCCGTCGGCCTCCGCGGCTACGCCGTCGGCCTCTCGATCTTCGTCCTCGGCATCGGCGCGAGCACCTCCGCTCCGGACGCCGTCCGCTACGCCTCGACGGGCGTCGCTGCGGTGTTCCTGATCCTGGCCTGGGCGTTCGGCGAGCGGACGCGGCCGAGGAAGCGCACGCGGCTCCTCCTGCTCGCCTGGTTCGTCTGGACGACCGGGGTGAGCCTCCTGATCTCCTCGAGCTCCCCGGCGACCGTCCTCGCCCTCATCGCGGTGCCGCTGCTGCTGTTCCCCGTCGTGTCCCGCCTCGGCGAGCAGGACCTGGTGCCGCTGCTGCGCTGGACGGCGCTCACCGTCCTCGTGCAGGTCGCCGTCGGCATCGCCGAGCTCACCGTCCTGCCCGAGCCGGTCTGGGGCTACCGCAACCTCACCACGGCGGGTCTTCCCGTCATCCGGTACAACCCGTTCCTCCCCGGCCTGATCCGGATCCAGGGCACGACCGGCCACCCGATCATCTTCTCGCTCATCGTGATGTTCGGCTTCTTCCTGATCCTCGCTCTCGGGTCGAAGCTGTCCCGAACGGTCCGGCTCGTCTCGCTCGCTGCTGCGGTCGCCGGCCTCGTCCTCTCGGGGACGCGCAGTGCGTTCGTCGCAGCGGCCATCGGCTTCGTCGTCTACCTCTTCTTCGCTCCCAACACCCGGACGCGGGTGAAGAACGTCCTGATCGTCATCGGGGCGGGAGTCGCGATCTTCCTCGGCGACTTCGGGCTCTCGGCCGTCGCGACTCAGGCGGCCACCTCGGACTCCTTCGGCCACCGCCTCGAAGGATGGGCGAGCGCGGATCAGCTCCTGCACCGCGGCTCTCCCACCGGAGCGATCGGCAGCGGCTTCTTCTCGGAGCTGAGCATCTTCGCGCAGGGCCTGCTGCAGCAGGACGGCTTCCTGGTCATCGACAACCACTTCATCTGGACGCTCGCGATCAGCGGTGGCATCGGGCTCGCCCTCATGGTGCTGGCGATGGGGGGCGCGTGGATCGGCTCCGACCGCCTCGGCCGGGCCCAGGTCGCCGTGATGCTCGCGATGGCCTTCTCCTTCGACCTGATGACGTGGGTCGTCTCAGTGAGCGTCTTCGTGATCTCGCTGACGCTGCCGCCGGACCTGATCGCGCTCGCCCGCCCGGCTCCGCCCCGCGAAGCGGAACCGCCTCCGACGCGGCGGGGGACGCCGAGTCCTCAGCGCGGAGGGGACCGCACCCGCGTGAGGACCTTCCCCCGCTCCTCGCGGTGACAGCACGCTCCCCCTTGCCCGACCAGACCGCACCAGACCAGCCGATCGGAGCTCACATGCCTGAGATCATCGACACCGAGACCTTCGTCATCGGCGATTCGACGAAGACGAACTCCCTGGGCCGTGCGCTGAGCATGGCGCTCACCGCGGCTGAGCTCGGACGCGTGCGGGTTCTCGCCTTCGAGGACGGGGAGCTCTGGGCCGGAGCGAGACAGTTCCCTGCGGAGGTCGTTCCTTTCGGTCGGAGGGATCTGGCGCGCATCGAGCGGGACGTCCGCGCGTCAGCGTCGGAGCGGAGGACCATCGTCTGGTTCTCGAAGGGGACGGACCCCCTGCCGCGTCTGGCTCGGCGCCTCTCCCGCATCCCGAACACAGTCGTGGTCGCGGATTTCGACGACGACGACGTCTCGATCATGGAGGCCTTCCGATCCGAGTCCCTCCTCAACCGGGCGAAGGCGAATCCGCTGCGCCGGAAGGCTCCGTCCCGGCTCCGCCGGAGCCAGGCCAGGATCGCGCGCGACGCCGGCCTCGTCACCTTCTCGAGCGCGGGACTCCGCGGGGTGTACGCCGAGCGCTTCGATCTCGGTGACGCGTCCGCGGTCATCCCCCACACCCGGGTGTCGACGACGCGTGATCGGCCGCGCGGGCCCTTCACCGACGGCCGTCTGACTCTGGGCTTCATCGGGACCGTCCGCAGCTACAAGGGCGCGGACACTCTGAACGCCCTGCTGCGGGCCGATCCGGACGTCGGCATCGTCACCTTCGCCCAGTCATGGACGCCGCCCTCCGATGTGGCGGCGCAGTGGGTCATGCGGCCTCCAACGACACCGCTGTCCGAGATCTACGCGGACGTGGACGTGCTCGTCCTCCCCATGGACATCCGCAGCCCGGCAGCGCTCTACCAGCTCCCCGCGAAGCTCGTGGACGCGGCCGTGTTCGGGACTGCCGTGGCGGCGACGCCGACCCCGCCGATCGAGGAGTTCGCGGCCGGAGCCTTCCTGCCGGTCACCGACTGGTCGGATCCCGTCGGCGTCCTCGCAGCGATCAGAACCGCCGACAAGGAGCAGCTGGGAGCAGCGCTCCAGGCGAGGTTCACCACTCTTCTCTCCCCCGAAGCAACAGCCGACACTCTCGACACCGCTGTCCAGAAGGCACTGATCAGAAAGAGCACCCACCGTGCATGAACGACCGGCAGCCGTCCAGGTCCCCCTTCTCTCCGTGAAGGTCACTCCGATGACCGCTGCGGGAGTCGCCGACCTCGTGTCGAGCGAGCCCTCCGGGCCGACGCTGATCCTCAACCACAATCTGCACAGCAGCTACCTCCACCTCAAGCACGCCTGGTTCCGCAGGTTCTACGAGCGCAGCGACATCGCGGTGATCGACGGGTGGCCCGTCCTGGCCCTGGCCTCCCTGAAGCGCCGGGTCACGACCGAGGAGCGCATCGGGTCGACCGATTGGATCCACGCGCTCTGGTCCGACACGCGCTCGCCCGGCCGCCGGGTCTTCATCCTCGGCGGCACCGAGGAGATCAACGCCGCGGCCGTCAGCGCCTGGAGCAGGGCGCGTGCCGTCGACGACGTCGCCGGGATGTCCGGGTACTTCGCACGGGAGGACGAGGAGTCGGTGGTCGACGCGATCCGCAGCCACGCGCCGACCCTCCTCATCGTCGGCCTCGGGATGCCGAAGCAGGAGCGATTCCTGGACGAGCACTGGGACGACCTCCCCGACGCGTACATCGCCACCGTGGGCGGGGCCGTCGACTACATCGCAGGCGCTGTCGAGCTGAGTCCGCGCTGGCTCGGCTCGGTCGGCCTGGAGTGGGCGTGGAGGTTCCTGCACGATCCGCGGCGCCTCTGCACCCGGTACTTCGTGGAGCCGTTCGCGCTGGCCGGACTGATCCTCCGCAACACGCTCCGCGGAGCGGGGACCCGATGAGCCTCACCACCCGCGACGTGACCACCGTCGTCCCGACCCTCGGCAGGCCTGCGCTCGCCCGCGCTCTGCAGTCGGTGCGCGGACAGACGGGCGCTGGAGGCCGGACGGTCGTCGTCCTCGACGACCCCTCCCGCGAGAACCACGTACGGAGTCTTCTCGAGGACGAGGTCCTCCTGGTGACGGCGGGCAGAACCGGCGGGGCGAACGCCCGCAGCACCGGAGCCCGAGCGGCCGAGACCTCGCACGTCGCGTTCCTCGACGACGACGACTGGTGGGAGCCGGAGAAGCTCGCTCGCCAGGTGAAGGCGCTCTCCGAGTCCTCGGCCGATCTCTGCTACACCGCCACCTACTTCCACGAGTCGGGCGACGG
Organism: Rathayibacter sp. AY1B8; assembly: GCF_002932775.1. Classification (NCBI taxonomy): domain Bacteria; kingdom Bacillati; phylum Actinomycetota; class Actinomycetes; order Micrococcales; family Microbacteriaceae; genus Rathayibacter; species Rathayibacter sp. AY1B8. Next base: position 148,212 of record NZ_PSWJ01000001.1, read on the forward strand.
CGTGCGCCGACTGCCGACGCGCGAGCTCGCGGCGGGTCAGTCCGTCGCGTCCTATCTCGTCGCCCGTCCGAGCCTCAAGCACGGCACGGGGTACATCCAGACGAGCTCCCTGCTCGCGAGCAGGCGCCTCCTGGACGAGCACCCGTGGGACCCCTCGATGAAGAAGCACCAGGACTGGGACCTCGTCGCGCGGTGGGCTGCGGCCGACGCGCGGATGACCTACGTCCCCCTCGCTCTCGTGCACGTCCAGCAGGGTTCCGCCGCCTCGATCTCGAAGACGGCGGACTGGCGCGCGAGTGCCGCCTGGCTCGCCCGCCACGGCGACGCCCTGGACTCCCGCGCCTACGGAGACTTCGTCGCCACGCAGATGCTGCGGGGCGCCCTCAGCGCCCGCGATCCGCGCGGAGTCGCCGCCTCGGTCGCGGAGCTGTCCCGCCGCCGACCCCACGTCGCCGCGATGATCGTGGGTCTCCACGGTCTCGTGGAGAAGTAGATGCGGGGAGCCGCTCCGAACGGTCCGCGGCGCTCGAAGCCGATCCTTCGCCTCCTCGGTTTCGTCCTGATCCCTCTGATCAGCGCCCTGAGCCCGCTGATCGTCATCCCCTCCATCACCAGCTCCTTCGGAGCGACGGCGTGGGCGTCCGTCGCCGTCGCCCAGTCCATCGGGTCCGCCGCAGCGGTCGTCGTCGAACTCGGCTGGGGCCTGAACGGCCCCCAGCGGATCGCCCGGATGGGGCGGCGGGCTCGATCGCAGACCTATGCTCTGGCCACGGCGACGAAAGTCCTCGTCTTCCTGCCGCTGGTCGTCCCCGTAGTGATCGTCACCGGCCTGCTCGCGCCGGCGGATCCGGTCGCGGCCGCGTGGATCGCCGTCGCAATCGCACTGAGCACGCTGTCGCCGGCGTGGTTCTTCATCGGCGCAGGCCAGCCGCGGAACATCCTGCTTTTCGACGCTCTGCCCAGACTGGCCGCCAACGGGCTCACCGTGCTCCTGATCAGTGCCGCGGGAGCGCCGCTGGCGGTCTACCCGCTGCTACTCGCCGTCGGTACGATCGTGCCTCCGGTCCTCGGCTGGTCCGCTGCAGGGAGCCGACTCGGGTTCCTGCGCTCTCTGGGCCCGCGCCGGATCCTCCGTGCTGTCCGCGCGCAGAACGTCGCCCTCCAGGGACGACTGGCCAGCGCGGCCTACATCGCCCTGCCGGTGGCGATCGTCGGAGCGGCCTCGCCGGGAGCTCTCGTCGTCTTCTCCGCCGCGGAGCGGCTCCAGCGCCTGGTGCTGGCGCTGCTCGCCGCCTTTCCCAACGCGCTGCAGGCATGGGTCGGGGCGCCCGGATCCGATGCCGACCGCTTCCGCCGCATCGCGCGCGCCGTCGGCGCCAACGCCGTCCTCGGGCTCGTCGCCGGAACCGGCTTCGCCTTCTTCGGGGGCTTCGCGGCTCAGATCCTGTTCAGCGGGGAGATCACCCTCCCGCTCCCCATCACCGCTCTCTGCGGAGGGGTCATCGCCATCACCTGCGTGTCGCGGGCTACCGGCGGTCTCGGCCTGGTCGCTCTCCGTCGCCTGAAGGCGCTGCGCAACAGCGCGCTCGTCGGAGCGGCGACGGGGCCGGTGCTCATCTGGCTGCTGTCCCGGACCTTCGGCGCGCCCGGAGGTCTGGCCGCCGAGGTCGTCACCGAGCTCACCGTCCTCATCGTCCAGATCGTCTTCCTGCTCCGCGCTCGGAAGCGCTGAGCCCGTACCCGGAGCGGACGACCCGCGTCTCCTCCTACCCTTTCGAGGGTCACCGGCCTCGAGGCTTCGTCAGTCCGGCCCGATCGCTCCTCACCGTGGATACCGTCGCAAGCGCACCGCATCGGCAATCCCGGGAGGACGCGCCATCATGCTCGACGCCCCTGAAGCGACTCCCCTGCACGACCGCTCTCACCGACGGCCGGACCGGTCCTCCTCCTCGCGCCGGCGGTTCCTCCGCTTCGGCAAGGCGTTCGCGGTGTCCTCGGTCATCGCTCTGCTGGCCGTTCTCGGCGCGGTGTCACCGGCCGGCAGCGCAGCCGCAGCGGGCACGGGCCCCACGGCCGCCGACGTCACGACGGCGCACCCGAGGCTCGAGCTCGACCAGCAGTCGGTCGTCGATCTGCGAGCGTCGGTGTCGTCCGATCCCGCCGTCACCGCCGTATGGAACCGCGTCCGCGCGGAGGCCGACCGGATGCTCACTGAACCGGTTCTGAAGCGGAGCTCTCCGGACGGCATCCGCATCCTGGAGACGTCGCAGACCCTCGTCCAGCGCGCCCGGACTCTGGGCATCAGCTATTTGGTGACCGGGTCCCCCGCCTACGCGGACCGGCTCTGGCTCGATCTCGACGCGGCATCGAAGTTCGCCGATTGGAATCCGGATCACTTCCTCGACACCGCCGAGATGACGCAGGGGATGGCCATCGGCTACGACTGGCTCTACGCCCGCTGGACACCCTCCCAGCGGAGCACACTGAGCTCCGCCATCCAACGGCTCGGCCTCCAGCCGTCCGTGCCCGTCTACTCCGCGCCGGCGAACACCTCCGGCCCCTATGCGCACGGCGGCAATTGGGCCGTCGTCACCAACAACTGGAACATCGTGGCGAACGGAGGGATGATCGCCGGTGCAGTCGCGACGGCGCAGGACAATGCGGGCCTCTCCGATCGGATCCTCGGCTACGCGACCCCCAGTCTCCGCCGGGGCCTCGCGCAGTTCGGGCCCGACGGCGGGTACGCCGAGGGGCCGACGTACTGGGAGTACGCGACGCGGTATCTCGCCTCTGCGTTGAGCACACTCGATGTCGCAACCGGGACGGACTGGGGCCTGGCAGCCTCGCCCGGCGTCAGCACGACGGGCTACTTCCCCGTGCAGATGCTCGGGGCGTCGAAGGAGATGTACGACTTCGGCGACAGCGACTCGACGCAGCTCAACCCGCCGTCGCAGCTGTACCTGGCGAAGAAGTTCGACAACGCCGACTTCCTCTCCGTCGGCGGCAAGCAGACCGGCAGCGATGCGCAGCGGCTCATCTGGTACCAAGCCGCCACGACCGCCGCGGCCGGCCCCGGGGCGTCGAGGGACTCCTTCTCCGCAGCCGCCGGCGTGAGCACGATGAGATCGTCCTGGGACGCGGACGGCACCTCCGTCGGCTTCCGCTCGGCCAGCAGCCCCACGAGCGGGCACCAGCACCAGGACTCCGGCTCCTTCATCCTCGACGCTCTGGGCGAGAGGTGGTCCTCCGACCTCGGACGGGACGACTACAGCCTCGCCGGCTACTTCGAGGGCGAGTCCCGGTGGACCTACTACCGGAACAGGCAGGAGGCGCACAGCACCCTCCTCGTCGACCCCTTCAGAAGCTCGACCGCCTACGCGACCGGGCGGTCGACGATGGTCCGCTCGGACGCCAACGCCTCCTCGTCGCTGGCGGTCAGCGACCTGTCCGCCCTTCTCCCGGGCGGCACCACCTGGCAGCGGGGCGTGAAGCTCTTCGACGGACGCGACCAGTTCCTCGTTCAGGACGAGGTCGAGCGGTACGGCCCCGTCGAGGCGCTCTGGTCCATGAACACCGAGGCCCTGATCGACGTCTCGGACGACGGCCGCAGCGCCACCCTCTACCGCGACGGCCAACGGATGCTGGCCCGCATCGTCACCGACGACTCCTTCCGGTTCTCCGTCATGGACGCCGCTCCCCTGGCCACCTCACCGCGACCGGCCGGTCAGAGCTCGAACCTCGCCGACAGAAAGCTGACCATCGCGGCCTCCGGGACCGACAGCGTCCAGATCGCCGTGCAGTTCTCCCCGCTCCACGGCGACGCCCCCGTGGCAGCGGCAGCCCCGGTCGTCGGCCTGTCATCGTGGTCACTGGATGCGGTCGGGACGAGCCGGGCCACCGGCGTGACGGTGGGCGGCACCCCCCTCCCGTCCTTCGCGGGCGACGACGTCGCCTACACAGCAGCAGTCGACCCGACCGGCCCGGTGCCCGTGGTCGCCGCGCAGGCCGCGGCCGGATCGGTCGTCACCTCGACCTCGCCCGCCGCCGTTCCCGGCTGGGCCTCGACCACCATCACAGAGCCCGGCAGGACTCCGACCACCTACCGCGTCCTCCTCACACCGGGGCCGATCCGGATCGAGAGCGCGGTCGCCTCCCGGACGACGGCGGGGTCACCGGAGGTGACTTTCGACGGGACCGAGGGAACGTACTGGTCCACGTGGGGCGACAACTCGATCACGTGGCAGCTCGCGCGCGCCACGGCGGTCGAGCGCCTCGATCTCTCCTGGGTCGCCAACTCCAGTCGACTGTCGAAGTTCGATCTCCTCAGCTCCCCCGACGGCCGGACGTGGACCGCTCGTACCTCCGGGTCCTACCTCGGGACCGGCGGATGGGCCTCCGTCGCTGCGGCGATGCCCTCCGATTCCCGGTTCGTCCGCCTGGTCGGTCACGGGGACGGCACGAAGGACGTCTGGACGGCGCTGCGGGAGGTCAGGATCTACAGTTTCACCGAGGACGCGCACGTGCACGTGCCGGACAAGAGCCTCTCGTTCGCGACGGCCGCGATCTCCGCGTCCGAGGTGCAGGCCGGCGCAACGGCCGCGGCCTCGGCGACGGGTACCGGGCCGGACGGGCGGACGCTCCCCGCGTCCTCGGTGAGGCTCACCTGGGGCTCCTCCGATCCCGCCGTCGCCTCGGTCGACCGGTCGGGTTCGGTCACCGGGCGCACCGCGGGGACCGCCATGATCGGCGTGCTCGTCGAATCGGGCGGCGTCATCCGCTCGGCGAGCGTCCCGGTGACGGTGGTCGACAGGACGAAGGTCCGTCTCTACCCGACCGCCGACTCCTACGTCCAGGGCGGAGCATCAGCGGGCACCAACTACGGCGCCATCACCGGAATGCTCGTCAAGACCAGCGCCTCCACCACCACCGACCAGAGCTACACCCGCGTCGGCTACCTCCGCTTCGACCTCAGCGCCCTCCAGGGCCGCACCGTCACCGGCGCCACCCTCACCACCACCGCCGCCATCACCGACAACGGATCCCCCGTCCTCCTCGACTTCCACGACACCCCCACCACCTGGACCGAGAAGGGACTCACCTTCACCAACCGCCCCGCCCTCGGCCCCATCCTCGGCAGCACCCTCGTCGACACCACCAAGACCACCCGCACCACCGACCTCACCGACGCCCTCGCCGCCAAAGCCGCAGCCTCCACCCCCACCCTCTCCCTCGGCATCGACCAAGCCCACCTCCCCCCGGGAACAGCAGGCAGCGTCGTCCGAATCGAGACCCGCGAATCCACCACCACCCCCTACCTCGACATCACCTTCGACGACTGAGATCGGACGGCTCGGGCGGCCAGGCCGGAGCTCCGCGACGCGTCAGCGCACCGCCACCGTCGCGCGGTCGCGGCCGGTGAGGTCGCGCTGCGTGGTCGCTCCGCGCCAGCCGTCGGCGGTGAGCAGGGCGCGGATCTCGGCGCCCTGCAGCTCGCCGTGCTCCATCACCAGCACTCCCCCGGAGCGGAGCAGGCGGAGGGCGGTCGCCGAGAGCGAGCGGACGACGTCCAGGCCGTCCTCGCCGCCGTAGAGCGCCGAGGGCGGGTCGAACAGGCGCACCTCCGGGTCGCGCGGGACGGCGGCGGCCGGGATGTAGGGCGGGTTGGAGACGACGACGGAGACGGTGCCGTCCAGCTCGGGAAGCGCCCGGGCGAGGTCGTCGAAGACGATGCGGGCGTTCTCGAGCCCGAGCCGCTCGCGGTTGCCGCGGGCCCAGATGAACGCCTCGGGAGCGTTCTCCACGCCGATCACTCGCGCGTGCGGCACCTCGTGCGCGAGCGCGAGCGCCAGGGCTCCGCTGCCCGTGCCGAGGTCGACGGCGATCGGCTCCGGGTCGACGACCGCACGGAGCGCGTCGATCGCGATCTGCGCGACGCCCTCGGTCTCGGGTCGCGGGACGAACACGCCGGGTCCGACCGCGAGCTCGAGCGAGCGGAACGGCGCGATCCCGGTGATGTGCTGCAGCGGCTCGCGAGCCGACCGGCGCTCGATCGCGCTCGCGAACGCCGCGGCGTGCTCCTCGTCGACAGTCAGCCCCGTGATGAGGCGCGCCTGCAGCCGGCCGCGGCCGAGCCCGAGCAGGTGCCCGAGAAGCAGCTCCGCATCGACGTCCGGCGTGGGGACGCGGGCGGCGGCGAGGCGGGCGACCGCGTCCGCGAGGAGGGTGCGCGCGTCGACGCCGGTGGTCACGAGGGTCACGCCTCCTCGGAGCCGATGTCGGCCAGGCGGGCCTCCTCGTCGGCCTGGATGGCGCTCTCCACCACCGGGTCGAGCGCGCCGTTCATCACGCCGTCGAGGTTGTACGCCTTGTAGCCGGTGCGGTGGTCGGCGATGCGGTTCTCGGGGAAGTTGTAGGTCCGGATGCGCTCGGAGCGGTCCATCGTGCGGATCTGCGTCTTGCGCGCGTCCGAGGCCGCCGCGGCGATCTCCTCCTGCTGGCGGGCCAGGATGCGAGCGCGCAGCACGCGCATGCCCGCTTCACGGTTCTGCAGCTGGCTCTTCTCGTTCTGCATCGACACGACGATGCCGGTCGGGAGGTGGGTGATCCGCACGGCGGAGTCGGTCGTGTTGACGGACTGCCCGCCGGGACCGGAGGAGCGGTAGACGTCGATCTTCAGGTCGTTCTGATTGATCGCGACCTCCTCGGGCGCGTCCACCTCGGGGAACACGAGCACGCCCGTGGTCGAGGTGTGGATCCGCCCCTGCGACTCGGTCACGGGGACGCGCTGCACCCGGTGCACGCCGCCCTCGTACTTGAGGTGCGCCCACACGCCCTGCGAGGGATCGGTGGCGTTGCTCTTGATCGCGACCTGCACGTTCTTGTAGCCGCCGAGGTCGGACTCGTCGCGGTCGAGGATCTCCGTCTTCCAGCCCTTCGCCTCGGCGTAGTGCAGGTACATCCGGAGGAGGTCGGCCGCGAACAGCGCGCTCTCGGCTCCGCCCTCGCCGCCCTTGATCTCCATGATGACGTCGCGGCCGTCGTCGGGGTCGCGCGGGATGAGCAGGCGCCGCAGCTTCTCCTGCGCCACCCGCAGCGACTCCTCCAGCTCGGGGACCTCCTCCGCGAAGGCCTCGTCCTCGCGGGCGAGCTCGCGCGCGGCCTCGAGGTCCTCGCCGGCCTGGATCCAGGCGGAGTGGGCCGCCTTGATCTGGCTCAGCTCCGCGTAGCGCCGGTTGACCTTCTTCGCGCGGGCGGCATCGGCGTGGAGGGCCGGGTCGGAGAGCTGCGTCTGCAGGTCCTCGTGCTCGGCGAGGAGGACGCTGACGGATTCGAACATGGGGTCCTGGCTTCCGGAGGTGGTCGGGGTCGGGCTCATCGCCCGGGGACGCGAAAACGTCCGCGGCCGCCCCCGGTGACAGGGGCGACCGCGGACGTCGGGGCGCTAGTGGTGGCCGTTGCCGTGGCCGGCGGTGGCCGGGCCGACGGCCGACTTCGAGACCTGCATGAGGAACTCGACGTTGGACGAGGTCTCCTTCAGGCGCGACAGGATGATCTCGAGCGCCTGCTGCTGGTCGAGCCCGGCGAGGGCGCGGCGCAGCTTCCAGGTGATCTTGACCTCGTCGGCGCTGAGCAGCATCTCCTCGCGGCGCGTGCCGGAGGCGTTCACGTCGACGGCGGGGAAGATCCGCTTGTCGGCGAGGTGACGGGAGAGGCGGAGCTCCATGTTGCCGGTGCCCTTGAACTCCTCGAAGATCACCTCGTCCATCTTCGAGCCGGTCTCGATGAGCGCCGTCGCGAGGATGGTGAGCGAGCCGCCGTTCTCGATGTTGCGCGCCGCTCCGAAGAACTTCTTCGGCGGGTACAGCGCCGACGCGTCCACACCGCCCGAGAGCACACGGCCCGAGGGAGGAGCGGTCACGTTGTAGGCGCGGCCGAGACGGGTGATGGAGTCGAGCAGCACGACCACGTCGTGGCCCAGCTCGACCAGGCGCTTCGCGCGCTCGATCGCGAGCTCGGCGACGGTCGTGTGGTCCTCGGCCGGGCGGTCGAAGGTGGAGGCGACGACCTCGCCGCGCACGGTGCGCTGCATGTCGGTGACCTCCTCCGGACGCTCGTCGACCAGGACGACCATCAGGTGGACCTCGGGGTTGTTCTGCACGATCGCGTTGGCGATCTGCTGCAGGACGATGGTCTTGCCGGCCTTGGGCGGCGCGACGATCAGGCCGCGCTGTCCCTTGCCGATCGGGGCGACCAGGTCGATGATCCGCTGGGTCAGCTTGCCGGGCTCCGTCTCGAGGCGCAGGCGCTCGGTCGGGTAGAGCGGCGTGAGCTTCTGGAACTCGACGCGCGCAGCGGCCTCCTCGACGGTCTGGCCGTTGATCGAGTCGACGCGGACGATCGCGTTGTACTTCTGGCGGCCGCCGCCCTCGCCCTCGCGGGGCTGGCGGATGGCGCCGACGACCGCGTCGCCCTTGCGCAGGTTGTACTTCTTGACCTGTCCGAGGGAGACGTAGACGTCGCTGACGCCGGGCAGGTACCCGGTGGTGCGCACGAAGGCGTAGTTGTCGAGGACGTCGAGGATGCCGGCGACCGGGATGAGGACGTCGTCCTCGCCGATCTCGGGCTCGAAGTCGTCGCCGATCGCTCCGCCGCGGCGCTTGCGGTCGCGGTAGCGGCTGCGGCGGCCGTCCTCGCCCTCGGCCTGCTGGCCGTTCTGGGGCTGTCCGGAGCCGTTCTGCTGAGGAGCCTGCTGGCCCTCGGACTGCGCGGCGCGCGCGCCCTGACCGTTCTGCGGCTGGGACTGCGCGGCGGGGCTCTGCTGAGCATCGTTCTGGCGGTCGTCCCCGCGGTTGCGGTTCCGGTTGCGGCGGTTGCGACCGCGGCCGGTGCCCTGCTGGTCGCCGTTCTGCTGCTGGTCGCCGCCCTGCTGCTCCTGCTGGTCGCCGGAGTCGGAAGAGTCGGCGTCGTTCTCGGCGGGCGCCTGCTCGGCCTGCTCGCTCTGCTCGGAGGCGCCCCCGCGGCTGCGGCGGCGTCCGCGGCGCTCGCGCTGGCCGCCCTCGCGGGAGGAGTCGTCCGACTCCGGCCCGTTGGGCAGCTCGATGTCGATGACGGGCTTCGCGGCCTGGTCGGCGTCGCGGTCCTGCTCGATGACGGGGAGGTCGGGGATCAGCGACTCGACGCCGGTCCCGCCGGGGATGTTGAGGTGCTCGCCGGCGGCGACGGTGCCGCTGGAGGCGCGGCGCGAGCTGCGTCGGCGGGGCGCTCGCTCGGCGGGCTCGGCGACCGGCTCGGCCGCCGCGGGGAGCTCGAGCTCGACGGGGGCCGATTCGGCGGCCGTCGCGGAGGGCTCGTCGACGGTGGGCGCGGCCTGCTCGAGGACGTCGGCCGTGTCGGCCTCGGTGCTCTCGACGGGCGTCGGCAGCTCCGCCGGCACCTCGGGCTGCGGAGCGGACTGCTCGGCCACATCGGCCGGCTCGGCCTCGACGCCGGTGGCGTCGACGTCCGGGGCGACCGCTGCGTCGTCCGGAGCGACCGCGTCGGCGATCGCGGCGGGCGCGTCCTCGGCGGAGGCGGCGCGCAGGTCCGAGATGGCCTGGACCAGCTCGCCCTTGCGGAGCTTGGAGGCGCCGCCGAGGCCGAGCCGCGTCGCGAGAGCCTGGAGCTCGGCGACGCGCAGACCGGAGAGGTCGGCGGTGAGGTCCACGGTCGAGCCGTGGGTGTTGACGTCTGTCACTGGAGAGGGTTCCTTCCCCCCGGGAACGAGTGCTCACCGGGAGAGCTCATCGACCGTGCGGTGCCATCGCGTGTTCTGATCCACGCGATGCTCTCGGCCGCCGGGACCGACTGCCGCAGAGAGCGAGGAGAGGGCCCGGAGACCAGGCGCCGGTCTGCAAGAGGAGCAGGGGCGCCCTTCACACGATGTGATGGCCGTGGTTGTCGGGACGATCCGTCGGACAGATTCCGCTCGTTACGCGGTTCCTCGGGATGCGGTCCCCACTGTAGCACCCTTGAAGTCGACGGCCAGCATGTGCGCGCGCCACGGCGTGGGGGCCTCCCGCTCCACCAGATCCGCGGCGGCGAGGCGCTGCGCGGGGTCGCTGCAGAGCACCAGGACGCTCGGTCCGGCACCCGAGACGACGGCGGCGTAGCCGTTCGAGCGCAGCAGCGCGATCAGCGCTGAGGTCTCGGGCATGGCAGCCGCGCGGTAGTTCTGGTGCAGCTTGTCCTCGGTCGCCGCGAACAGCAGCTCCGGGCTCTGGATGAGGGCGGCGATCAGGAGCGAGGAGCGCGAGACGTTGAACACCGCGTCCTCGTGCGGCACGCTCTGCGGCTGCAGCGAGCGGGCCAGCCGCGTCGACATGGTGTGCTCGGGCACGAAGACGACCGGGGACACGCCGCGGTGGACCATGAGCTTCTTGGAGCGCGGGCGCAGCGGCGAGTCGTCGGCGCCGGAGGCGTGCGGCTCGACCCAGGCGATGGTGAGGCCGCCGAACAGTGCGGGCGCCACGTTGTCGGGGTGCCCCTCCATCTCGGTGGCGATGCGGAGGAGGTCGTCCGAGTCGAGCTCGACGACGCCCTCGAGCAGGCCCTTCGCGGCCATGATGCCGGAGACGATCGCGGCGCCGGACGAGCCCATCCCGCGGCCGTGCGGGATGATGTTGCGCGCGATCACCTCGATGCCGGGCATCTCCTGCCGCTGGTCGGCGAACGTGTACGCGATGGCCTGCACGACGAGGTTCGTCTCGTCGGTCGCCACCTCGCCCTCGCCGACCCCGTGCACGGTGACCCGCGCACCCGTGGCCGCGACGGCCGTCACGTCGAGCTCGTCGTAGAACGAGAGCGCCAGGCCGAGCGTGTCGAAGCCGGGGCCCAGGTTCGCCGAGGTGGCGGGGACCTTGACGTGGACGGTGCGGCCGACGGGAACCGCCGAGGTCATGCGCCGGCCAGCCCCAGCACGTCCGCGATCGCGGCGGTGTCGACCGGGACGACGGTCGGCGTGATGTCCGCGCCGTCGGCCGTGCGGAGCGCCCACTGCGGGTCCTTGAGCCCGTGGCCGGTGACCGTCAGGACGACGGTCGCGTCCTTCGGGATCGCTCCGGCCTCGGCGCGCTCGAGGAGCCCCGCGACGCTGATCGCCGACGCCGGCTCGACGAAGACGCCGACCTCGCCCGCGAGGATGCGGTACGCCTCGAGGATCTTCTCGTCGCTGATCGCGCCGAAGTAGCCGTCGCTGACGGTGCGCGCGTTGAGGGCGAGCTCCCACGAGGCCGGGTTGCCGATCCGGATCGCGCTGGCGATCGTCTCGGGGTGGCGGACCGGGGCGCCGTGCACGATCGGAGCGGAGCCCTCGGCCTGGAAGCCGAACATGCGCGGGAGGCGGGTCGACTCGCCGCGCTCCAGCTCCTCCGAGTAGCCGCGGAAGTAGGCGGTGTAGTTGCCCGCGTTGCCGACCGGGACGATGTGGAAGTCCGGAGCATCGCCCAGCACCTCGACGACCTCGAAGGCCGCGGTCTTCTGGCCGGCGATGCGGTCCGGGTTCACCGAGTTGACCAGGTGGACCGGGTAGTTCTTCGCGAGGTCGCGGGCGATGTCGAGGCAGTCGTCGAAGTTGCCCTGCACCTGCAGCAGCTGCGCGTTGTGCGCGATTGCCTGGCTGAGCTTGCCCAGGGCGATCTTGCCCTCCGGCACCAGGACGGCCGCGGTGATGCCGGCGTGCGTCGCGTAGGCGGCGGCCGACGCGGAGGTGTTGCCGGTCGAAGCGCAGATGACGGCCTTCGCGCCGTGCTCGACGGCCTTCGAGATCGCCATGGTCATGCCGCGGTCCTTGAAGGAGCCGGTCGGGTTCATGCCCTCGTACTTGACCCACACCTTCGCGCCCGTGCGTGCCGAGAGGGCCGCCGCGGGGATGAGCGGCGTGCCGCCCTCGCCGAGAGTGATGACCGGGGTCGCCTCGGTGACATCGAGGCGGTCCGCGTACTCGTGCAGGACTCCGCGCCACTGCTTGGCCATCTCAGGCTCCTTCAACTCGTAGAACGGACGTCACGGCGCCGACGAAACCATGCGAATGGAGGGCGGTGACGGTGGCCGCCAGATCGGATTCCGCCGCGGCGTGCGTGCCGATGACCAGGGTAGCGGTCGGCTCGCGCCCCTCCGCACCGCCCTGCTCCTCCAGCGGGTCGGCGCCGGGCGGGGTCTGCACCAGGGTCTCGACCGAGACGCCGTGATCGGCGAAGACGCCCGCGATCTGCGCGAGCACGCCGGGGCGGTCGAGCACCTCGAGGGTGACCTGGTACCGGGTCGTGACGTGGCCGATCGGGAGGACCGCGAGCCCGGAGCTCGCGCTGGTCACCAGGCCGGGGCCGCCGACGACGTGGCGGCGGGCGGCCGAGACGACGTCGCCGAGGACGGCGGAGGCCGTCTCGATCCCGCCGGCGCCGGCGCCGTAGAACATCAGGTCGCCGGCCGCCTCCGCCTCGACGAAGACCGCGTTGTTGGCCCCGTGCACGGCCGCGAGCGGGTGGGAGCGGTGCACGAGCGCGGGGTAGACCCGCGCGGACACGCCCTCCACGCCGGTCTTGGCGTCGGTCAGCCGCTCGCAGATCGCGAGCAGCTTGATCACGTAGCCGGAGTCGCGGGCCTGGTCGACCTGCGCCTTCGTGATGCCGGTGATGCCCTCGCGGTGCACCAGGGCGACCGGGACGTCGGTGTGGAACGCGAGGCGGGCGAGGATCGCCGCCTTCTGCGCCGCGTCGTAGCCCTCGATGTCGGCGGTCGGGTCGGACTCGGCGTAGCCGAGCTCGGTCGCGCGGGCGAGCGCGTCCTCGAGGCTCGCGTGCTCGGTGTCCATCCGGTCGAGGATGTAGTTGGTCGTGCCGTTGACGATGCCGAGGATGCGGTGGACCCGGTCGCCGGCGAGGCTGTCGCGCAGCGGCCGGATGATCGGGATCGCGCCGGCGACGGCCGCCTCGTAGTTGAGCTGGGCGCCCACCTGGTCGGCGGCCTCGAAGAGCTCGTTGCCGTGGGCGGCGAGCAGCGCCTTGTTGGCCGTGATCACGTCCGCGCCCGACGAGATCGCCGTGAGGATGTGGCTGCGGGCGGGCTCGAGCCCGCCGATCAGCTCGACCACGATGTCGGCGCCCAGGATCAGCGACTCGGCGTCGGTGGTCAGGAGGTGCTTCGGGATGTCGGCGGTGCGGGGCGCGTCCACGTCCCTGACGGCCACGCCCACGAGCTCCAGCGGCGCCCCCACGCGCTGGGCGAGCTCGTCGCCGTGGTCGAGCAGGAGGCGCGCCACCTGGGCACCGACGGACCCGGCACCCAGCAGGGCGACGCGGAGGCTGCGGTACTCGATCATCGGGAGGTGGCCTTTCGTTCGATGCCGGCGTCGCGGCGGAGGAGGTCCTCCTCGGTCTCGCCGCGCACGAGGACGCGCGAGCGCCCGTCGCGGACGGCGACCACCGGGGGGCGCCCGAGGTAGTTGTAGTTGCTGGCGAGCGACCAGCAGTAGGCGCCGGTCGCGGCGACGGCGAGCAGGTCGCCCGGCCGCACGTCCGCGGGCAGGAAGTCGTCGTGGACGACGATGTCGCCCGACTCGCAGTGCTTCCCGGCCACCCGCACGAGGGCGGGCTCGGCCGAGGAGGAGCGGTCGGCGATCCGCGCCGTGTAGTCGGCGCCGTAGAGCGCCGGACGGGCGTTGTCGCTCATGCCGCCGTCGACGCTGACGTAGCGGCGGACCGCGGTCGAGCTCTCGGAGCCGACCGTCACGTCCTTCACGGTGCCCACCTCGTAGAGGGTGACGCCGGCGGGCCCGATCAGCGAGCGGCCGGGCTCGATCGCGATGTGCGGCACCGGGACGCCGCGGGCGGCGCACTGCTCGGCCACCGCGTCGGCGACGGCGGCCGCGATCTCGGCGATCGGCGTCGGGTCATCGGCGCTGGTGTAGGCGATGCCGAAGCCGCCGCCGAGGTTGAGCTCCGGCACGGGGCCGTCCGCGAGCAGAGCCGCGTGGACGTCGAGCAGGCGCGACGCCGACTCCGCGAACCCGGCGGAGCCGAAGATCTGGGATCCGATGTGGCAGTGCAGCCCGAGGAACCGCAGGGAGGAGAAGGAGCGGATGCGGGCGACCGCGGCCGGGCAGTCGGCGAGTGCGAGGCCGAACTTCTGGTCCTCATGCGCCGTGGCGAGGAACTCGTGGGTGTGCGCGTGCACTCCGCTGTTGACCCGGAGGCGCACCGCCTGCACGCGGCCCTGCCGCTCGGCCGCGGCTGCGACGCGCTCGATCTCGACGAGGCTGTCGAGCACGATCGTGCCCGCGCCCACCTCGACGGCCCGGTCGATCTCGCGGAGCGACTTGTTGTTGCCGTGGAGGCCGAAGCGCTCGGGCTCGATCCCGGCGGCGAGCGCCACCGCCATTTCGCCGCCGCTGGAGAGGTCGAGGTTCAGGCCCTCGTCGCGCATCCAGCGGGCGACCTCGGTCGAGAGGAACGCCTTGCCCGCGTAGTAGACCGTGACGCCGGTGCCGATGCGGCCGAGCTCGCGAGCGAAGACCTCGCGCATCTCCACGGCTCGGCGGCGGGCGTCGGCCTCGTCCACCACGTAGAGAGGAGTGCCGTGCTCGCGCACCAGCTCGGCGACGGGCACTCCGGCGATCCGGATCCCGCCGTCCTCGCCGCGCTCGGCGCTGTCCGGCCACACGCCGTCGGCCAGGGCGTTCGGGTCGGCGGGCGTGTGCAGCCACTCAGGCGCGAGCGGATGCCGGGGGGCGCGGGCGCGGGCGTCGACGGTGTCCACGGGTGAGACCTCACAGGAGAGAGTGGGAGCGTCACTGCGGGGCGAGCGGGTCCGGATTGACCCCTGAAGCCAGCGATGTCAGTGTTCGGCCCGCGGAAGACGCCGGCACAGGGCTCCGATCCTACCGGTCCGGGGCGGCGGCGCCGCGCGGGCTCAGGCGCAGGTGCCCGGTTCCTGCTCCGCGGGGTCGCTGAGGAACGTCGGAGAGAGCGCGAAGCTCGCGTTCAGCGACTCGTCGGCGACCTCGACCCCGGTCAGCGTCAGTCCGCGCGGTACCGAGTCCGCGATGCACACGGACGACGGAGCGAGCAGGTCGCCGGAGACGGCGCCGAAGCGGTCGCGGAAGTCGGTCGCCGAGAAGGTCGCACCGGCGGCGGAGACCTCGGCCGGGGTCAGCCGGATGGCGCCGTCCACGGCGGCGAGCTCCATCCCCACGCCCGCGCCGAGCCGGAGGCCCAGCACCTCGACGGAAGCGGTCACGCGCACGAGCGGAGCGTCCAGCGTCACCTCGTCGACAGGAACGGTGCTGCGCTCGGTGACGAGCCGCGAGACCGAGGCCGCGTCGATCGCGACCGTCGTGCTGCCCGACTCGACAGCTCCGACGCCGCTCACCGGCACCCCGATCAGGGTCGCGGCGACGTCGCCGTCGAGCTCGCCGAACGTCACGTCCGAGCTGCGCAGGTCGAGCCGGTCCAGCCGCCCCGAGACGAGCTGCGGGAGAACGGCCCAGCCGGCGACGTCGACGTCCACCGCCCGGTCCGCGGGCAGTGCGAGCGCCTCGCGGAGGCTCGCGGCGGCGCGGTCCGCGACGGCGCGGCGGGCGAGCGAGTCGCCCACCACTGCCGCGACCACGAGCAGCACCAGCACCACGACGACCACCACGGCCGCGCGTCCCCCGCGCCGGCGCCGCGGCGCCGCCCCCGACGCGCTCACATCCGGTCCGGGGCCGTGACGCCCAGCAGGGAGAGCCCGTTGCGGAGCACCTGCCCGGTCGCCTCGTTCAGGCGCAGCCGGGTCGAGTGCACGGCCTCGACCGGGTCCTCGCCCTGCGGCACGACCCGGCAGTTGTCGTACCAGCGGTGGTAGAGGCCGGCGACCTCCTCGAGGTACCGCGCGACGCGGTGCGGCTCGCGCAGCTCCGCGGCGTGCGCCACGATGCGCGGGAACTCCTGCAGGCCGCCGAGCAGCGCCGACTCGGTCGGATGCACCAGCGTCTCGGGCGCGAACGGCTCGACGGGGACGCCCGACGCCGCGGCCTTCGCCGCGACCTGGCGGGTGCGCGCGTGGGCGTACTGCACGTAGTAGACGGGGTTGTCGTTGCTCCGCTTGGTCAGCAGGTCGAGGTCGATGTCGAGGGTCGAGTCGGCCGAGGAGCGCACCAGCGAGTAGCGCGCGGCGTCCACGCCGACGGCCTCCGTGAGGTCCTCCATCGTGACGACGGTCCCCGCCCGCTTGGACATCCGGACCGCCTCCCCGTCGCGGAGCAGGTTGACCAGCTGGCCGATCAGGATCTCGAGGTTCACGCCCGGGGTGTCGCCGAACGCCGCGCACATCGCCATCATCCGGCCGATGTAGCCGTGGTGGTCGGCGCCGAGCATGATGATCGCCCGATCGAAGCCGCGCTCGCGCTTGTCGAGGTAGTAGGCGAGGTCGCCCGCGATGTAGGCCGCCTCCCCGTCGCTCTTGATGATGACGCGGTCGCGGTCGTCGCCGAACGAGGTGGTCCGCAGCCAGGTGGCGCCGTCCGCCTCGAAGATGTGCCCGAGCTCGCGGAGGCGCTCGATCGCGCGGTCGACGGCACGCGACTCGTGCAGGGAGTTCTCGTGGAAGTACACGTCGAAGTCGACGCCGAACTCGTGCAGGCTCTGCTTGATCTCGCCGAACATCAGCTCGACGCCGATCGAGCGGAAGGTCTCGGCGAGCTCCTCCTCGGGCAGGACGGCGAGGTCGCCCGGGTAGGCGGCCGCGACGCGCTCGGCGATGTCGCCGATGTAGGCGCCGCCGTAGCCGTCCTCCGGGGTCGGCTCGCCGCGGTGGGCGGCGAGGAGGCTCCGCGTGAAGCGGTCGATCTGCGCGCCGTGGTCGTTGAAGTAGTACTCGCGGGTCACCTCGGCGCCCTGCGAGAGGAGCATCCGGGCCAGGCTGTCGCCGACCGCCGCCCAGCGCGTCCCGCCGATGTGGATGGGGCCGGTGGGGTTGGCGGAGACGAACTCGAGGTTCATCCGGACGCCGGCGTAGGCGGACCCGGTGCCGTAGGCCTCGCCCGCCTCGACGATCGCGCCGGCCAGGGCACCCGCGGCCGCGGCCTCGAGCCGGACGTTGAGGAAGCCGGGACCGGCGACCTCGACCGTGGCGACGCCCTCGACCGCGCCCAGCCCCTCGGCCAGCTCGGCGGCGAGCTCGCGCGGGTTCGCGCCGACCCGCTTCGCGAGCTTCATCGCGATGTTCGAGGCCCAGTCGCCGTGGTCGCGGTTCTTCGGGCGCTCCAGCACGACGTCCGAGAGCTCGACGCCCGCATCGCTCCCCCGTCGCTGCACGGCGTCGAGGACGAGGGCGTGCAGGGAGGCGGCGAGCTGTTCGGGAGTCACGGGGAGCGATTCTACCGGCCGCCGCGCCCGCGCCCCCCGTCCCTCCTGCACCGCGGGGCCGCTCGGCAGGGCGGCGTTGCTAGGGTGCGACGCATGCGCCGTCCCGCCGCCCTCCTCCTCGTCGCCCTCGCCGCGGCGGCCCTCTCCGGCTGCTCCCCCGCGGCCGACCCGGAGCCGAGCGCGAGCGGCGCCGTCAGCGGCACGCCGATCCCCCTCGCCTGCGAGCAGCTGGTCCCGGCCTCGGCGCTCGCGGGCCTGTGGGGCGGATTCTCCCCGGACGACGGCATCGGGACCACCGCCGTCTCCGAGGAGATCGCCCAGTACGACGGCCTGGTCTGCGGATGGTCCGACGATTCGGGCGCCGAGCTGCAGCTGGCCGTGGCCCACCTCGACCCCGCGGTGATCGAGGCGCTCAAGAACGAGTTCTTCACCACCAGCAAGGCCGTCCCCACCTACGGCAAGCCGCCGGAGATCGAGGGCTACTACCAGGTGACCGAGGGGCGGGGCGTCGCGGACGCCTTCGTCGGCGAGTACTGGATCGAGGCGTCCAGCGCCTCCTTCGTCGAGCCGGGGGACCCCGAGCCGCTCGTGCGGTCGGCGATCGGCGTCCTCGCCGACTGAGCCCCGGCGTCAGCCCAGGCGCACCGGCGAGACGTGGTCGTCGACGAGCGCCGCGTCGCAGTCGGCCTCCACGCTCATCCCGGTCAGGCGCAGGTCCGTCAGGTAGCTGCTGAGGAACGCGGTGTCGGCCGTGTCCCGGCCGGACGAGATGCGCAGCATCGACCCGCGCGGAGCCAGCCGGGTCGCGTCCACGACGTGCCAGGCGCCGCCGACCCAGGCCTCCGTGACCGCGTGGAAGTCCCGCGGCTCGAGGCCCGGCGCGTAGACCGCCGTCACCCGAGCGGGGATGTCGAGAGCACGGAGGAGCCCGGCGACCGTGTGCGCGAAGTCCCGGCACACGCCCTGGCCGCTCTCGATGACCTGCGCCGCTCCCCCGGTGCCGACCGTCGAGCCGTAGACGTACGACAGGTGGCCGTGCACCCATTCCTCGACGGCCGTCAGCGCCTCGAAGCCCCGGGCCCGCCCGAACTCGCGCCGGGCGATCCCTCCGAGCACGTCCGCCTCGGCGTACCGGCTCGGCCGCAGGTACTCGACGAGCTCGAGCTCGCTCGGCTCGTCCGGAGCGCCGTGGCCGGCGACCCGCGCCCGGTACTCGACCCGCAGGTCGCCCTCGTTCCCCGCGACGCGGTGCACGCGGGCGCCGTGCCGCGCCGGGAACTCCCGCACCGGCACGTCCTGCCCGTCGAGCCGGACGGTGAAGGAGTCCTCGAACGAGTCGCCCGTGGGCGTCGCCGCCACCAGGAAGATCAGGTCGGTCGGGCCGTTCAGACGCAGATCCAGCGAGGCGGAGACAGTGCGCAGCATGGCTCCATCGTGGCATGCGCGAGGACGGCTCCCGGCGTCGGGGCCCGCCCCGCCCGGGTGCTAATGTGGTCAGGCACTCCTGGCCCCCATAGCTCAGGGGATAGAGCACTGCCCTCCGGAGGCAGGGGCGTAGGTTCGAATCCTACTGGGGGCACATCCGCGGTCCTCCGCTCCGCTCCCCTCCCTCGCACACGGGCGCTCAGCTCCGGTGCTCGACGCCCCTCGAGGCGCACCCCTCCACCACGGACCGAGCGGCGTCACCCGGTGGGCGACCGAGTCCGAACGTGGCGCTCCTCACCCGGCGCTCCGACCCTCCCCGGACAGCACGAAGGCCCGCGATCGTCGATCACGGGCCTTCGGGACGTTCACCACCGGCACTCGGCCGGTCGGGCTCACTCGTAGAGGTGGAAGGTGCCGGCGCAGTCGGCCGAGCAGAAGCCGTCGCGGCGACGGGCCGAGGCCGCTCCGCAGGCTTCGCAGCGGCGGCATCCGAGCATCCGCGAGATCAGGCTCTGAGGCGCCGACGCGACCACCGAGACCGGGGTGTCGGGGCGCACGGGGGCTCCCGTGGTCGAATCGAGCTGGATCCCAGCGATGTCGAGCGTGGCGCGAAGCATCCGTGTTCCTTCCGATCGGTGAACCATGTGCGAGCACTGCATTGCCAGTCCCTGAGATTCTGCGAAGGGCTTGACGCGGCTCGCGATCGAGAGTAGCTGAAATCGACATCTGTCGGTCAGTCGGGATCGACCCGGGGAACGACGAGCAGCCGCGCCCCCTCCTGGCGGAGAGAGGCACGGCTGTTCGGGTGTCGGGGATCGGTGGGCGGACGACGCCGGAGCTCATGGGAGCGCGGCGTCGGGCCCGGAACGACCGGGAAGTGGGCCTAGTACGCGCCGCTGGTGCTCCGGGTGTCGATCGCCGCCGTCTGTGCGGGAACCGGCGCCGGTCGCAGGGCGGGGAGCGAGGCGCTCCTGCCCGTGCGGAACGGCAGCAGGACGAGCATGACGGGGAGAAGGACGATCCACAGGAGGACCGACAGCGCGAGACGCGCCCAGATGGAAAGAATATTGAGCATGTTTGTGCCGCCTTCGGGTGACGGTAGAGGTGAACTTCGCGAACAGTATCATCGGGCCGACGGGGGGAGAAGAGTAGAATTGCGCCACTGATCGCGCCTCTCCCGCCACGCCCCCGAGCGGTCTGTCACTCCTCATTCGTCGCCCAGCGCCGATCGGATGGGTCGATCCCGCATCCGATCGACACACGGCCCGCGCAGTGCGTCCTCCTGAGGGCCGGGCCGTAGGGTGAGCGCGTGAAGATCCTTGTCGTCGAAGACGATCCAGCCATGGGTGAGGCCCTCGTCGGCGGCCTCGAAGACGCCGGCTACGAGGCCGTGCTCACCACGAACGGCATCGACGCGCTCGTCGCGTTCAGCAACGCCGAGTTCTCGGCCGCCATCGTGGACGTCATGCTCCCGGCGATGTCGGGCTTCGAGATCTGCCGCCGGATCCGCGAGCTCGGCCGGCCCACGCCGATCATGCTGCTGACCGCGCGGGACGCGATCGAGGACCGCGTCTTCGGCCTCGACGCCGGAGCGGACGACTACCTGACCAAGCCGTTCGCGTTCACCGAGCTCAACGCGCGCCTCCGGGCCCTCCTGCGCCGCAGCCCGTCGCTGATGTCCACCTCGATCGACGTCGGACGCATCACCGTGGACGGGTCGAGCATCCGGCGCACCGCCGACGGCTCGCGCATCCACGTCAGCCCGAAGGAGCTCGAGCTCCTCAAGCTCCTCATCACTCCCGTCGGCTCCGTCGTGACCCGCCAGCGGATCCTCTCCGAGATCTGGGGCGGCGGCGAGATCGTCGACAACAACATCGTCGACCAGTACGTCAGCTACCTGCGCAAGAAGCTCCCGACCGAGGACACGGGCGTCAGCATCGTGACCGTCCGCGGCAAGGGCTACTTCCTCCGCCCGGTCGAGTAGCCCGTGTCGCGGATGAGCACGGCACGCCGCCGGGTCGGCGCGCTCTCGATCCGCGCGAGGATCACCGTGGGAACGGTCGCTGTGGCGACCGCCCTCTTCGCGCTCGCGGCGCTGCTCTTCTACCAGGTGGTCACCGGCATCGTCGACCGCAGTGAGCGGACGATCCTGATGTCGATCGAGGACGAGGTCCGCCGCGACATCTCGGCGGGCAACGTCCCGCGCACGCAGGGCTCGTCGACGGGTCAGCTGTTCCTCGCCCTCGCGCCCGACGGGAGCGTCAGCACCTCGACCATGCCCTCGCGCCTGAGCGGCGAGGTGCTCAGCGCTCTGGCGGAGGAGCCGGCCGACACCTCGCCCCGGTACGCCGACGTGACGACGGCGAACGGCAGCTACCTGGTCCGCTTCACGGCCATCGAGAGCGATCGCGGCGTCTGGCAGGTCGCCTCCGCCCGCGATCAGGCCGCGTCGCAGCTCGTCCTCGACGACTTCGCCCACGTGCTCGTCTACGCCGCGATCTTCCTCGTCGTCACGTTCGGGCTCGCCTCGTGGATCCTGACGGGCGCCGCCCTCGCCCCGGTGCGCCGGATGCGGGCGCGCGCGGATCACATCGCCGCCGAGCCCGGGCAGGGCGACCAGCTCCCGGTCGTCGGCACGCGCGACGAGATCGACGAGCTCGCGGTGACGCTGAACGCGTTCCTGACCAAGCAGACCGCATCGCTGGCCCGGGAGAAGCAGATGGTGTCGGATGCGAGCCACGAGCTCCGCACTCCCCTCGCCGCGCTCTCCGCGCAGCTCGAGATCGCCCACCACCGCGTCGACGATCCGGTCGCGGTCGACCGGGTCATCCTCGACGCGCAGAAGAGCGTCGACCGGCTCGTGCGCCTCGCGTCCGCCCTGCTCGATATCTCGCGCATCGAGAGCCGCACCGTCCGCCCGACCGCTCCCTTCGCCGAGCTCGTCGACGAGCTGGTGGGCGCCGTCGACCGCACCCGCCTGCTCGCCTCGGAGTCGGGGGTGGAGATCGACTACGAGATCGACGAGCGCGAGCCGGCCCGGCTCTACGCGGTCGCGTCCCAGGACTTCGGCCGGGTGATCGACAACCTCGTGAGGAACGCGATCCAGGCGATGAACGGCGGCGGCATGATCGTCGCCTCCCTCTCGCAGTCGGACGGGCGCCTGATGCTCAGCGTCTCGGACGACGGACCGGGGATGCCCGACGCCTTCATCCCGGTCGCCTTCGACCGCTTCTCCCGCCCGGACAACTCCCGGACCCTCGCCTCCGGCGGCAGCGGTCTCGGACTGGCCCTGGTGCACACCACCGTGCTCTCGGCCGGCGGGACGGTCGCCCTGGTCAACCGCTCCCCCCGGGGTCTCGCGGTCGACATCGTCCTCCCGCCCGTCGGCTCCGCCTGAGCCGCCCCGCCCCGGGAACGACGAAGGCCCCCGGCAGACCGGGGGCCTTCGCGGAGGATCGTCAGCGCGGGTCGTCCTCGGGGCGGACGGGCTGCGGCTGCGGGTCGCCGACCGCGGCGGGCGGCGGAGCCCAGGCCGTCTGCGGCGCCTCCGCCGGGGAGGTGCCGCCGTCGAGCAGGTTGCGCGCGCGGTTGACCACCTCGGGGTCCACGAGCACGGAGTAGCTGGTCGCGATCACCTGCATGGTCGAGGTGAAGTCGCGACGGCGGCGGTTCACGGCGTAGGAGGCGAGCCCGAAGAGCATCCCGAAGCCGGCGCCGAGGAGGACCGCCGCGATGAGGAAGGAGAGCTCCGTCGTCGGCGAGAAGATGATGAGCAGGAGGCCCAGGAAGACGCCGAGCCAGGCGCCGGAGGCCGCTCCGGCGAGAGCGACGCGGCCCCAGGTGAGCTTGCCGGTCACCCGCTCGACGCTCTTGAGCTCATTGCCGATGATGGCGAGCTGGCGCACCGGGAAGTCGGCGCGGGCGAGCACGTCGACGGCGGCCTGCGCCTCCTGGTACGTGTCGAACGTGGCGAGGATCTCCCCGCGCGGGATCGTGGGGAAGGCCGGCCCTCGGCCGCTGAACGGCGTCTGCTGAGTCACCCGGACAGAATCGCACAGGCCACTTGAAGGTCTCTGAACGGATTCGGAGAACCGGCCGAGGGCGAGCCGGGAACGCTCGGCGTCCGCCCGGCTGCACGGGACTAGGTTTGTAGCCGTGAGTTCCGCCAGAGTCTTCGTCGCGCGCTTGGCCGGATGCAGTGTCTTCGACCCGGCCGGCGATCGCGTCGGCAAGGTCCGCGACGTGCTCCTGGTCTACCGGCAGAACGACGCCCCGCGAGTGGTCGGCCTGGTGGTCGAGATCCCCGGGCGCCGTCGGGTCTTCGTGTCGATCGGCCGGGTCACCAGCATCGGCAGCGGCCAGATCATCACCACCGGGCTCATCAACGTGCGCCGCTTCGAGCAGCGGGGCGGAGAGGTCCGCGTCATCGCCGAGCTCCTCGGCCGCCGGGTGAGCTTCGTGGACGGCTCCGGTGACGCGGTCGTCGAGGACGTCGCGATCGAGGAGGCCGCTCCCGGCGAGTGGGAGCTCGCGCAGCTCTTCGTCCGCCGGCCCAAGACCAGCCCCTCCCCCTTCGCCAAGGGCGCGACCGCCTTCGCCGGCTGGCGCGAGGTCCGCGAGAGCGTCTCGACCGAGGCGCAGTCCGCCGAGCAGTACGTCGCCAGCCTCTCCGAGCTCAAGCCCGCCGACCTCGCCAGCACGCTCCTCGACCTGCCGCAGCAGCGGATGCTCGAGGTCGCCGGCGAGCTCTCGGACGACCGCCTCGCGGACGTGCTCGAGGAGATGCCCGAGAGCGAGCAGGTCGAGATCCTCGGCCGGCTCGACGACGATCGCGCCGCCGACGTCCTCGACCAGATGCAGCCGGACGACGCGGCCGACCTGATCGCCCAGCTCTCGGAGGAGCGCGGCGAGGCGCTCCTGGAGCTGATGGAGCCCGAGGAGGCGGACGACGTCCGCATGCTCCTCACCTACGCTCCGGAGTCCGCCGGCGGTCTGATGACCACGGAGCCGATCATCGTCTCCTCCGAGGCGACCGTCGCCGAGGGCCTCGCTCTCATCCGCCGCCACGAGCTCGCCCCGGCCCTCGGCGCCGCCGTCTGCGTCACGCTGCCGCCCTACGAGCCGCCGACCGGCCGCTTCCTCGGCATGGTGCACTTCCAGCGGATGCTCCGCTACCCGCCGCACGAGCGCCTCGGCACCCTGCTCGACCAGAGCATGGACCCGATCACGCCCGAGACCTCGGCGGCCGAGGTCGCCCGGATCCTGGCCAGCTACAACCTCGTCTCGGTGCCCGTCGTCGACGCGTCCCACCGCCTCGTCGGCGTCGTGACCATCGACGACGTCCTCGACTACCTCCTCCCCGACGACTGGCGCAGCCACGGCGACGACGACGAACCGAGGAAGCCGGTGACGACGGCGACGCAGGGCGTCCCGCTCGTGCCGCCGGCACCCGCGGCGACAGGCAGGACACGACGGGGACGGAGGGGCGCGCGTGGCTAGGGACACCAAGCAGGACCGGCGCCTGGACGCTCCCAAGGGCTTGCGCACCCGCGTCCTCTCGCGGCGGAATCGCCCGAGCAGCGACCGCTTCGGCCGCCTGACCGAGTCGTTCGCCCGCGGCATGGGCACGCCGTGGTTCCTGGTCGGGATGACGATCTTCTGCGTCTTCTGGCTGATGTTCAACACCTACGGGCCCGCGGACGCGCGCTTCGACTCTCAGGCCCTCGGCTTCACGGTGCTGACGCTGATCCTCTCGCTGCAGGCCTCCTACGCCGCGCCGCTCCTGCTGCTCGCGCAGAACCGACAGGACGACCGCGACCGCGTGCAGATCGAGCAGGACCGGCAGCGGGCCGAGCGCAACCTCGCGGACACCGAGTACCTCGCGCGCGAGGTCGTGGCCCTGCGCCTGGCGATCCGCGACATGGCGAGCAAGGACTTCATCCGCTCGGAGCTGCGCGGCCTGCTCGAGGAGCTCGAGAAGGATCGGGCGCAGGAGCCCGAGCGGCGCGATGCCTGACGTCGCCGCCATCGAGACCGCCGTCAGGACGGCGCTGGCCCGGGTCGTCGATCCGGAGATCCGGAAGCCCATCACCGAGCTCGACATGCTCGAGTCGGTCGAGGCGGCCGTCGACGGAGCGGTCCGCGTCGCGATCCGGCTGACCATCGTCGGCTGCCCGGCCGCCTCCGGGATCGAGCGCGACGTACGCGAGGCCGCGGCCTCGGCTCCCGGAGTCACGGCGGTCGACGTCGTGGTCGGAGTCATGACGCCGGCGCAGCGCACCGCCCTCACCGAACGCCTCCAGGGCGGCCGCCGGAGCTTGCCCTTCGGCCCGGACTCGCTCACCCGCGTGTACGCGGTCACCAGCGGCAAGGGCGGTGTCGGCAAGTCGACCGTCACGGCCAACCTCGCGGTCGCCCTCGCTCAGCGGGGGCTCGCGGTCGGCCTCGTGGACGCCGACGTGCACGGCTTCTCCATCCCCGGCCTGCTCGGCCTGATGCACGACGGGCGCGTCGCGGGGCCCACCCGCGTCGGCGAGCTGATGCTGCCGCCGGTGGCGCACGGCGTGAAGGTCATCTCGATCGGGATGTTCCTCGAGGGCGACACCCGGGGGGCGGCCGTCTCCTGGCGCGGACCCATGCTGCACCGCACCATCTCCCAGTTCCTCACCGACGTGTACTTCGGCGACCTCGACGTGCTCCTGCTCGACCTGCCTCCCGGCACGGGGGATGTGGCGATCTCCATCGGGCAGCTGCTCCCGCATGCGGAGGTCCTCATCGTCACCACCCCGCAGCCGGCGGCCGCCGACGTGGCCGAGCGCAGCGGCGCGCTCGCCCGCCAGTCGGGTCAGCGCATCGTCGGAGTGGTCGAGAACATGTCGGGGCTTCCCCAGCCCGACGGCTCGGTGCTGGAGCTCTTCGGCAGCGGAGGCGGGGCCGAGGTCGCGCGTCGGCTCACTGCGACGGGCGACGAGGTGCCGCTGCTCGCGTCGCTGCCGATCTCCGTCGCGCTGCGGGCGGGGGGCGATGAGGGCGTGCCCGTCGTCGTCGGCGATCCGGAGGATCCTGCCGCCCGGGCGATCGACGCCCTGGCGGCGACGCTCGCCGCGCGGCCGCGGGGACTGACCGGCCGTCGGCTTCCGCTCGCCGTCGGCTGACGCCTCCGCGCGGCTTGGTGCGGACGGCGTCGGTCGGGACGCCCGCCCGGCGCTCCTCGCGGAGCAGGGCTCAGGTGGCCTCGGAGTCGATCGGCGGCGGCGCGACGCTCGAGAGCGTGCCGGACGAGACGGAGCGCTGCATCGTCGTGTAGTAGCTGTCCTGCGCGGAGCCGGTGCCGCCCGGCACGACCGGAGCAGCGACAGCGGTGGGCGGCTTCACGGTGGGGGCCGGATCGTCCTCGAGCAGGGCGTCGCGGATGATGCGGCGGGGATCGTACTGGCGCGGGTCGAGCTTCTTCCAGTCGACGTCGTTGAACTCGTCGCCCATCTCGTCCTTGACGCGCTCCCGGGCCTGCGTGGCGAATCCGCGCACCTTGCGCACGAGCTGCCCGAGCTGGGCGGCGTAGTGCGGGAGGCGGTCGGGACCCAGCACGAAGACGGCGATGACCCCGATGATGAGGAGCTTGTCGAACGTCAGACCGAACACGAGGACAACACTAACCCGCCGCGCCTCCCTCGCGGAGCCCGCGCGCCACCGTACCCTGACGATGCCCGGGCGCGATCCGCCCGGTGCACCGATCAGAGGAGCTCCCCCGTGTCCGACAAGGATGCCAACTGGAAGTACGCCGAGGACGCGGTCGTCGAGTCGGAGGCCATCGCCTCGGCCCGCCGGCTCTCGGTCGAGCTGGGCATCGACGCCGTCTCCCCCTCGATCGGCGCGCAGGCCGCGCTGGTCGCCGCCGCGGCGCGCGCGACCTCGATCATCGAGATCGGCACCGGCACCGGAGTGAGCGGCCTGTGGCTGCTCGACGGCGCCCCCGAGGCGATGCTCACCTCGATCGACTCCGAGGCGGTGCACCAGCAGCACGCGCGCGCCCAGTTCCACGAGGCGGGCATCTCGCCCAACCGGCTGCGGCTCATCCCGGGCCGCGCCCTCGAGGTGCTGCCCCGGATGAACGAGAACTCCTACGACATCGTCTTCGTCGACGGCGATCCGCTGCAGGTCATCGAGAACGTCGAGCACGCGCTGCGGCTCGTCCGTCCGGGCGGGACGGTCCTCGTCCCCCACGCGCTCTGGCGCGGACGCGTGGCCAACCCCGCGCAGCGCGATGAGATCGCGACGGCGTTCCGCACGCTGGTGGCCGAGGTCTGCGCCTCCCCCGCCGTGGTCAGCGTGCTCTCGCCGATCGGCGACGGCCTGCTGCAGGCCAACAAGCGCCGCGCCTGACGAGCGCGGTCGACCGGGGACAGACGGAACGCCCGCCGCACGGTGTGCGACGGGCGTTCACGACGGTGCGGATCAGGCGGGAGACACCACCGACGCGAGCGCGTCGTGCAGCTCTTTCGCCTCTGCATCGTTGACCGAGACGACGAGGCGTCCGCCTCCTTCGAGCGGAACGCGCACGACGATGAGTCGGCCCTCCTTAACAGCCTCCATCGGTCCGTCTCCGGTCCTCGGCTTCATGGCCGCCATAGAGTTCCCCTTTCGTGACGTATCCCCCTATTATCGTGCATCCGCGGGGGTGTTCCGAACCGCGCCCGGAAGTCGAGCGTCAGCCGATCACGGCGGGGACCAGTCGCCCGGGGTGAACACCCAGCACAGCAGCACCCAGACGATCTGCCCGACGATCGATGCGGCCACCACGAACACCCTCAGGAGGGTCGACCGCGGCACCGCGAGCGCCCCGGCCAGCGGGAACATCGGCATCAGGATGCGGAACGTGCTCGACTGCGGGTAGAAGAACGCGAAGAGGTAGATCGCGTAGCCGCCGACCCAGAGCCGCGAGAAGACGTCGAGGCTGCGCGTGGCCCGCGAGAACAGGATCGCCAGGAATCCGAGCACCACCACGACGGTGATGCCCATGCCCGTGATCGGCGAGCCGAACCAGAGGCCTCCCCACCAGCCCCCGCCGGCGAACCAGGAGGTGAAGGGGATGAGCTCGCCCTCGCCGATGAAGACGCTGCGCCAGGCGAGCTCGGTGTCGGTGTACGCGGTGAAGGAGCCGGTGACCGCCCAGGCGATGAGCAGCCAGGCGAACCCCACCGCGAGGGACCAGACCGTGAGGGAGACCGTGAAGGCGAACTCCCGGCGGGCGAACGGCTCGGTGCCGCGCACGTGCCGCCAGACGCGGTAGAGGAAGTAGAGGCCCATCATCGCCGCGATCGCGAGGCCGCTCGGGCGCAGGAGCCCCACGACCAGCACGACGGGGAACGTCCAGATCCACTTGCGGCGCACCAGCAGGAGGAGCAGCACGGCCGTCAGGAGGATGCCGCCGGACTCCGCGTAGCCGATCTGCAGGATCGGGGACGTCGGAGCGACGCAGAAGAAGACGATCCCCATCAGCGCCTGGCCCTCGCTGAGCGAGACGCGGAACAGCCGGTAGATCACCAGGCACGCCGCTGCACTGCAGACCAGGGCGACGAGCACCGCCGCGTTCGCCCAGTCGAGCCCGGTGATGTTCATCAGGCCGCGGACGGTGAACGGGTAGACGGGCATGAACGCCCAGGGGTTCTGCTCCACGGCTCCGGACGGCGAGAGCGGCAGGACCGACGGGTACCCCGTCATCCCGATCCGCTCGTACCAGCCGCCGTCCCACGTCGTCGCGAACCGGACGTAGGTGTCGCGGAGTCCCGTCCACTCGACGCCCTGACGCACGGCGCCGACACGGAGCATGATCACGGTCGTGACGACGCGGGACACGGCGAAGACCAGGAGCACCTGGATCCACCACGGGATCCTCCGGAGCAGACCCCAGCGGGAGCGGGACGGAGAGGCGTCCTCCGTCTCCGGCGCGATCGCGGTGGCGCTCACGCGAGCGGCCCGCGGTTCGTCGCGGAGGGGGTCGTCAGCGGGGAGCGGGCGGGTGTCGCCGCGGCTCGCCGGCGGGTCGGCCGGAGGAGGGGCGACGCGTGTCGCGGCTCACCGGCTGGCGTGAGGGGAGACATTCCGACGAGCATACCCGTGCGGGAGTCGGGAGTCCCCGGAGGAGCACCGCGCCGGGCGGGCGCTCGGCACGATCACGGCGGGGTCCAGTCCGATCCGGCGACGGCCCAGCAGATCGAGATCCAGACGATCTGGCCGCCGATCCCGAGCAGGACCAGCGCGACGCGGAAGACCGGCGAGCGCGGCACCGCCAGCGCTCCGACGAGCGGGAACATCGGGCCCAGCAGCCGGAAGGTGCTCGACTGCGGGAAGAAGAACGCCAGCAGGTAGACGCCGTACCCGGCGACCCAGGCCCGGCTGAAGAGATCGAGCCGCCGTGTCCACGGTGCGGCGAGGATCCCGACGAACGCCGCCAGCAGGAGCACCACCAGCACGACGCCGACGGCCGGAGCACCGAACCACCACGAGCCCCACCAGGCGCCGCCCTGGAACCACGGAGTCAGCGGGAGCAGCTCCTGGTAGCCGATGTAGACCGCACGCCACGCCAGCTCGGTGTCGGTGTACGCGGTAATCGACCCGGTGACGGCCCACGCCACGGCGGGCCAGAGGAAGCCGACCACGAGCCCCCACGCCGTCAGGCCCACGGCCGGCAGCCACTCCGACCGCGGGAACGGCTCCGTGCGGCGCCGGACGAACCGGTAGACGACGTACAGGCCGAGCGCGGCGGCGAAGGCGAGCCCGCTCGGCCGCGTCAGGCCCAGCAGCAGCACGACGGGCACGACCGCGAGCCAGCGCCGCCGCACCAGGAGGAGGAGCGTGACCGCGGTCAGCAGCATCGCCATCGACTCCGCGTAGGCGAGCTGCATCAGCGGCGAGGTCGGCGCCACGCAGAACACCAGCACCGCCGTCAGCGCCTGCGACTCGCCGAGGGAGTGCCGGAAGAGGCGGTACAGGACGAGGCAGGCTCCGGCTCCGCACAGGACGGAGACGGTCACGGCGGCCGGAGCCCAGGTGAGGCCGGTGAGCGCCATCAGCGCCTTCACGACGCCCGGGTAGAGCGGCATGAAGGCCCAGGCGTTCTCCCCCACGTGGCCGTCCTGCGTGATCGGCAGGAAGCCGGGGTACCCGGTGGCCGCGATGATCTCGTACCACCGGCCGTCCCACATCGACGCGAAGGCCGAGTAGGACGGGGAGGGTCCGGTCCACGGGTTCGCGAGCTGGTGCGCGGCGAACTGCAGCAGGATCACCGTCGTGACCACGCGGGTCGCGATGTACACCAGGAGGACCCGCGCCCACCACGGGACGAGGCGCAGGCGGAGGCGGACGGGGACGGCCGTGGCGCTCGCGCTCACGAGGACGCGGTCAGCCAGCGGCGGAGGCCCTCGGTGCACTCGGTGATCTCGTGCACCGCCACGCGCTCGTCGTCGGCGTGGGCCCGGAGCGGGTCGCCCGGTCCGTAGTTGACAGCCGGGATGCCCATGGCGGAGAACCGCGCGACGTCGGTCCAGCCGTACTTGGGCTTCGCCTCGGCTCCGACGGCCGAGAGGAAGGCCTGGGCCAGAGGTGCGTCCAGCCCCGGGCGGGCGCCCTCGGCCAGATCGTCCACCGTCACCTCGAACCCCTCGAAGAGCTCCTCGAGGTGGGCGAGCGCCTCCTCCCCGGACCGGTCGGGGGCGAAGCGGTAGTTGACCTGCACAGTGCAGAGGTCCGGGATCACGTTGCCCGCGACCCCGCCGGTGACGCGCACGGCGTTGACGCCCTCGCGGTACACGAGGCCCTCGACCTCGACCTCGCGCGGCACGTAGGCGGCGAGGCGGTCGAGGATCGGCGCCGCCGCGTGGATCGCGTTCTCGCCGACCCAGCTGCGGGCGGAGTGGGCGCGGACGCCGCGGGTGACCACGTCGACCCGGAGCGTCCCGTTGCAGCCGCCCTCCACTGCTCCGCTGGTCGGCTCGCCGAGCACGGCGAAGTCGGCGGAGAAGAGGTCGGGGCGGTGCCGGGAGAGACGGCCGAGGCCGTTGAGGTCCGCTGCGACCTCCTCGTTGTCGTACCACATCCAGGTGATGTCGACGGCCGGATCGGAGAGCTCGGCGGCGAGGACGAGCTGCACCGCCACTCCGGCCTTCATGTCGACGGTCCCGCGGCCGATGAGGTGCTCGACGCCGTCGATCGTCTCGGCGACGACGGGCAGGTTGCCGTTGACCGGCACCGTGTCGAGGTGCCCGGCGATCACGACGCGCTGGGCGAGGCCGAGGTTCGTCCGCGCCACGACCGTGTGGCCGTCGCGGATGACCTCGAGGTGGTCGTACTGCTCGAGCGCCCACTGCACCGCGTCCGCGATCTCGAGCTCGTCGCCCGAGACGGACGGGATGTCGCAGAGGATCCGCGTCAGGGCGACCGGATCGGTGCGCAGATCGAGCGGAGGGGCGGTGGTCGGATCGGCCATGCGCCCCAGGGTAGCGGCCGGACGCTCCGCGCTACCCTGATCGGCATGACCCTCGAGCACTCCGCAGACTCCTCCGCGCCCGCCTCCGCCTGGGGCTACGGGCTCGCCACCGTGGCCGCCGACGGCACCGTCCTCGACACCTGGTTCCCGGAGCCCCGCCTCGGCACCATCCCGGCCGGCCGCGACCCCTGGATCGTGCCGGCGGAGTTCGAGGAGCAGGCCGGCGAGGATCCGCGCCGCGAGGTCCGCATCGACGTGGTCACGCTGCAGATCGACGTGCAGGCGCCGCCCGCCTCCACGTCCGACGCCTACCTGCGGCTGCACCTGCTCTCGCACCTCCTGGTCCGCCCGAACGAGGTGAACCTCGACGGCGTCTTCGCCCACCTGCCGAACGTGGTGTGGACGAACGCCGGTCCGGTCTCGCCGAAGTCGTTCACCCGCCTGCGCCCCTCGCTCCGGCGCCACGGCATCCAGGCCACCGGCATCGACAAGTTCCCGCGTCTGACCGACTACGTCACCCCGGCGAAGGTGCGCATCGCGGACACCTCGCGCGTCCGCCTCGGGGCGCATCTGGCACCCGGCACGACGGTGATGCACGAGGGCTTCGTCAACTTCAACGCCGGGACCCTCGGCAGCTCGATGGTCGAGGGGCGCATCTCGCAGGGCGTCGTGGTCGGCGACGGCTCGGACATCGGCGGCGGCGCCTCCATCATGGGCACCCTCTCGGGCGGAGGAGTGCAGCGCGTCTCGATCGGCGCGCGGGCCCTGCTGGGTGCGAACTCGGGCATCGGCATCTCCCTCGGCGACGACACCGTCGTCGAGGCCGGCCTCTACGTGACCGCCGGCACCAAGGTCGTCGTGGTCGGCGGAGCGCCGCGCGCCGACGGCGCCCCGCAGACCGTGAAGGCCGTGCAGCTCTCGGGCGTGCCGAACCTGCTCTTCCGCCGCAACTCCCTCACCGGGGCCGTCGAGGTCCTCCCCCGCACCGGCGCCGGCATCGAGCTGAACGCCGCCCTGCACGCCTGAGGACGGGCGTCCGGCGCCGCCGGGCCCAGCAGGCGGCACCCCGGGACGAACCGTGCTGATCGAGTCCGCGGCGACCACGCCGCTCTGCGTCCCGCCTCGAAGAAGCGGTTCGAGCCTCGGACGGCCGACGAGAGGCGGATGCGCCGCACGGCGAGAGCCCGCCCCCGGCGGGGACGGGCTCTCGGGGACCGGTCAGCGGTCGTTCGGCCAGTGGCGCTCGGGCGAGCCCATGTAGAGCTGCTGCGGGCGGCCGATCTTGGTCTGCTTGTCGGTGTTCATCTCACGCCAGTGGGCGATCCAGCCGGGCAGGCGGCCGATCGCGAAGAGCACGGTGAACATCCGGGTCGGGAAGCCCATCGCCTTGTAGATGACGCCCGTGTAGAAGTCGACGTTCGGGTAGAGGCGCCGCTCCTTGAAGTAGTCGTCCTCGAGCGCGAGGGCCTCGAGCTCCATCGCGATGTCGAGCAGCGGGTCCTTCACGCCGAGGGCCTGCAGGACCTCGGAGGCGCTCTCCTTGACCAGCTTCGCGCGCGGGTCGTAGTTCTTGTACACCCGGTGGCCGAAGCCCATCAGGCGCACGCCCTCCTCCTTGTTCTTCACCCGCTCGACGAACGTCGACACGCTCTCGCCCGACTCGCGGATCCGGCCGAGCATGGTGAGCACCGCCTCGTTCGCTCCGCCGTGCAGAGGGCCGAACAGGGCGTTGATTCCTGCCGAGACGGAGGCGTAGAGGTTCGCCTCGGTGGAGCCGACGAGGCGGACGGTCGACGTCGACGCGTTCTGCTCGTGGTCCTCGTGGAGGATCAGGAGGCGGTCGAGCGCCTTCGAGAGCACCGGGTCGACCTGGTACTGCTCGGCCATCGTTCCGAAGTTGAGGCGGAGGAAGTTGTCGACGAAGCTCAGCGAGTTGTCCGGGTAGAGGAACGCCTGGCCGATCGCCTTCTTGTGGGCGTACGCCGCCATCACGGGCAGCTTCGCCAGGAGGCGGATCGTGGTGAGCTCCACCGCCTCCGGATCCTTAGGGTTGGAGCTGTCCTCGTAGTACGTCGACAGGGCCGAGACCCCGGCCGAGAGCACCGACATGGGGTGCGCGCTGTGCGGGAGCGCGTCGAAGAAGCGCTTGAGGTCCTCGTGGAGGAGCGTGTGGCGGCGGATGCGCTCGTCGAAGCCCGCGAGCTCGTCGGCCGTCGGCAGCTCGCCGTAGATGAGGAGCCAGGCCACCTCGAGGTAGGTCGCGTTGGTGGCCACCTCCTCGATCGGGTAGCCGCGGTAGCGGAGGATCCCCTGGTCGCCGTCGATGTAGGTGATCTGCGACTTGGTCGCCGCCGTGTTCACGAAGCCGTAGTCGAGCGACATGAAGCCGGTCTGCTTCGACAGGGTCGAGAAGTCGATGCTCGAGGAGCCGTCGACGCTGCGCAGGACCGGGAAGTCCGCGGTGCGGTCGCCGAAGGTGAGCGTGACCTTCTCGGGGAGCTCCTGCTCCGCCGGCGCGGGAGGCGGCGTCGTGGCGCTCCCGGTCGCGGGCTCCGTGGAGCCCACCGTCGCGGTTCCGTCGCTCTGCGTGCCGGATTCGGTCACAACGCCTCCCAGGTCGTCGCGGTCGCACCCCGGAAGCGCTCGCGCGGAGCGGGCGGCGCCGGGTCTGGATCGTGGTGCAGCCGGGGCCTCGCGAGGCGCCGTCGACCGAACCACATACAGCCTATGGGCAAAGCGGGGGCACTGTGACATCGCCCAGCGCTGGGGCCGGGGCCTTGTCGGAACCCGCCAGGATCGGCCGGGTCGAGCGCCTCAGAGGCCGCCGGACAGGCGCTCGACGGCCGCGTCGATCCGCTCGTCGGAGGCCGTCAGCGAGAGGCGCACGTGCTCGGGGAAGCCCTCCCCGTAGAAGACGCCGGGGCCCGCGAGGACGCCGAGGCGGGCGAGCCGGTCGATGGACTCCCAGGCCGGGCGGCCCTCGGTCGCCCACAGGTAGAGGCCGGCCTCGCTGCGGTCGATCCGGAAGCCCGCGGACTCGAGGGCGGGCCGGAGGCGGTCGCGGCGGGAGCGGTAGCGTTCCTTCTGCGCGGCGACGTGCTCGTCGTCGGCGAGGGCGACGATCATCGCCTCCTGCAGCGGACCGGGCACGATCATGCCCGCGTGCTTGCGGACGGTCACCAGGCGCGCGATCAGGGCCGCGTCCCCGGCGACGAAGGCGGCGCGGTAGCCGGCGAGGTTCGACTGCTTGCTCAGCGAATAGACGCCGAGGACCCCGGTGCGGTCCTCCCCCACCACGCGCGGGTCGAGGACGCTCGGGATCGGCTCGTCGGCCCAGCGGCCGTCCCAGCCGAGCTCGGCGTAGCACTCGTCCCCCGCGATCACGGCGCCCAGCTCACGGGCACGCGCGACGGCGCGCTGCAGGGCGGGCACGTCGAGCACGGCGCCGTCGGGGTTGCCGGGAGAGTTGAGCCAGACCAGGCGTGTCGTCGCGGGCCACTCGGCGGGGTCGTCGGAGGCGAGCGCCTCGGCGCCGGCGATCGCCGCGCCCATCGCGTACGTCGGGTAGGCGGCGCGCGGATGCACGACCACGTCCCCCTCCCCGAGTCCGAGGAGGAAGGGTAGCCAGGCGACGAGCTCCTTGGAGCCGATCGTCGGCAGGACCTCGTCGATCCCGAGGCCCTCGACTCCGCGCCGCCGCGCGTACCAGGCGGCGATCGCCTCGCGCAGAGCGGGGGTGCCCACGATAGTGGGGTACGCGTGCGAGTCCGTCGCGCGGGCGAGCGCGTCGCGGATCGGGGCGGGCGTCGGGTCCACCGGCGAGCCGATCGACAGGTCGACGATCCCGCCGGGGTGCTCCGCCGCCGTGCGGGCGAAGGGCGCCATCAGGTCCCAGGGGTAGTCGGGCAGCGCGCCGAGGGCCACGGGAGCGGCCTCAGTGGCTCTGCGGAGGCAGCGCCGCGATGACCGGGTGGTCCTTCGCGATCGCGCCGACCTTGGCGGCTCCGCCCGGGGAGCCGATCTCGTCGAAGAACTCGACGTTGGCCTTGTAGTAGTCGGACCACTCCTCGGGGAGGTCGTCCTCGTAGTAGATCGCCTCGACGGGGCAGACCGGCTCGCAGGCACCGCAGTCCACGCACTCGTCCGGGTGGATGTAGAGCGAGCGCTCGCCTTCGTAGATGCAGTCGACCGGGCACTCGTCGATGCAGGCGCGGTCTTTGACATCGACGCACGGAAGTGCGATCACGTAGGTCACGGTGCTCCAGGTCCCTTCGAACAGTGTCTCTATCGTACGGGGGCCGACGGGGCGTCGGCGTCCGCGGGCCGCGGGGCGGCGGCGGGAGCGGCCGCCCGCAGCCGCGGCCACGCGATCACGACGAGGGCGATGAGGGCGGGGAGGAAGGTCCAGGCCACGCCGAGGCCGTTCGCCGGGACGAGGACGGATCCGCCGGTGCTGCGCAGGGCGAGCAGCCCGATCATCCCGAGCAGGCCCATCGCGGTGCAGAACGCGACGAACCGGTCGATGAGCACGAGGCGCAGCCCGAGCAGGAGCAGCAGCACGCCGGCGAGGGAGGCGGCGAGGCCGACCGGGAGGACGACACCGCCGACCGACACGGTGCTCTGATGGGCGACGGTCGTGATCGCCCCGACCACCGCGCCGACCAGGACTCCGGCGACGCCCGACAGCACACGCGATCCGAGCGTCGGACGCTCCTCCGGCAGCGGCGCCGGACGGCCCGCCTGCGCGACCGGGCGGAAGCGCTCGATGCGGCCGATGGGGAACGGCGGACCGCTCGAGAGCCGGGCCTCGTCGCCCTCGACCACCAGCTGCGTCGCGTGCGCCTCGAGGGCCGCGCGCTTGCGGGCGTGGTCCTCGGCGGACAGCTCGATCACGACGTCCCCGGGGAGGGGCGGGGCCGCGTCGGGGAGGACGGCGAGGAAGCGCAGGCCCAGGCGCTCGGCGGCGCGCTCGGCGACCCGGGCGGTGCGGACGTGGTCCGGGTGGCCGTAGCCGCCGCCCGCGTCGTACGACAGCACGACGCCCGCGTCGACCTGCCGCAGGACAGCGACGAGATCGGCCACCTCCTCGTCCTCGGACGCGGCGGTGAAGGACGCGGGATGCACCGGCTCGAGCGGCACCGGGACGCGGCCGGGTCCCCACTGCATGCCGGAGTCCCGGTAGACGCGCGGAGCGAGGCCGGGTGCGCGGGCGCCCGCCTCGCCGAGGAAGCGGTGGTCGGCGACGCCGAGGGCCGTCAGGGCGACGACGAGCTCGGTCGTCCGATGCGCGGCCAGCTCGGCCGAGCCCTCGAGCGGAGCGAGGTCCTCGGGGATGACCTCGCCGCACTCGCCCCGCGTGGCGGTGACGACGGTGACGGAGGCGCCCTGCGCCACCAGCTGCGCCAGGGTCCCGCCCATGGTGATCGTCTCGTCGTCGGGGTGGGCGTGCACCGCAACCACCCGCTCCGCTGCTGCGTCCCGGCCCGCGTCCACTCTCCGCCTCTCGTCCTGCGCGGCCTCCGCTGCGGGCGCTTCTGGACAGCGACCGGGCAGCGGACTACAGTCGACCCGGGTTAGGCAAGGCTTACCGAACAACGGAGCCCCGCCGACCGGATCGACTCGGGGCGGGAGTCGCCCCCTCCTCGTCCACCATCGACCAAGAGAACACGCGTGCTCGCAAACTACCTCATCGGCCTCCGCGAAGGCCTCGAAGCTGGCCTCGTGGTCGGCATCCTCGTGGCCTACCTGACCAAGCTCGGCCGGCGCGACGTGCTGCCGCGGCTCTGGACCGGCATCGCCGCCGCGATCGCGATCTCGCTCGTCACCGGTGCGATCCTCACTTGGGGCCCCTCGACCCTGTCGTTCCAGGCTCAGGAGCTCATCGGCGGCGGCCTCTCGATCCTCGCGGTCGGCCTGGTCACCTGGATGATCTTCTGGATGGGCGCGAACGCCCGCAGCATGAAGGGCGACCTCGAGTCCCGGCTCGACGGCGCCGTCGCGGGGTCGGCCCTCGGCATCGTGGTCCTCGGCTTCATCAGCGTCGGCCGCGAGGGCATCGAGACGGCGCTCTTCGTCTGGGCGAGCGTGTCCTCGAGCACTGCGGGGTCGGGATCCAGCGCGTGGGTCGGCACGGTCGGCGCGATGCTGGGCATCCTCAGCTCGGTCGTCATCGCGTACCTGATCTTCCGGGGCTTCGTCCGGATCGACCTCGGGCGCTTCTTCACCTGGACGGGCGGCTTCCTCATCCTCGTCGCGGCCGGCGTCCTCTCCTACGGTGTCGGCGACCTGCAGGAGGCGTCGCTCCTGCCCGGCTGGGGCACCCCGCTGTTCTCGCTCGGCCCGATCCTCCCGCCGCCCGTGACCGCCGTGGTCGGCGGCCTCTTCAACTACACGCCCGAGCCGACCGCTCTGCAGTTCGCCGCCTGGCTGCTCTACCTCGTCGTCGTCGGCGCCCTGTTCGTCCGCCAGGTCCGCCTGCGCGGTCCGCGACGGGGCAGCGCGGCCCCGGTCGCCGCTCCCGCTCCCACCTCCGTCTGACCCGCTCCGGCACCGCCGGCGCACTCGCCCCGATCCAGGAGAAGCATGTCCTCGCGCGCTCGTCCCACCCTCCCCCGCGTCACCCTCGGCCTCGCCGGCGCCGGCGCCCTGGCGCTGATCCTCACGGGCTGCGTGCCGAACACTCCCGCGTCCTCCTCCTCCGCCGCGCTCGACGTCGCGATCAGGGACGACGCCTGCGAGGTGTCGACGGCGACCGCCGAGGCGGGAGCGGTGACGTTCTCACTGACCAACGGCGGCTCGGACGTCAACGAGTTCGAGATCCTGGCCGAGGACAAGCTGCGGATCGTGGGCGAGAAGGAGAACGTGACCCCGGGCCAGAGCGTCTCCTACGTCGCTCAGCTCGAGCCGGGCACCTACTACACCGCCTGCAAGTTCCAGCAGGTCGGCGCCCCGGTCGGGCTGAGCGAGTTCACCGTGACCGGTGAGGCCACCGCGCAGTCGGCGGACGAGAAGGCGGCGACGGAGGCGGCGGTCACCAACTACGTGGCGTACGTGAAGTCGCAGGTGGGCGAGCTGCTCCCCGCGGTGGCCGAGTTCGCCCAGGCCTACGAGGCCGGCGACGACGAGAAGGCGCGCGGCCTCTTCGCGTCGACCCGCGTCTTCTACGAGCGGATCGAGCCGACCGCGGAGGCGTTCGGCGACCTCGACCCGCGCATCGACTACCGCGAGGTCGACGCCGTCGCCGAGGGCCTGGACTGGACCGGCTTCCACCGCATCGAGAAGGACCTGTGGGCCCCCGCGGAGGGTGCGCTCAACTCCGACGGCACGAGCGCGCTCCTCGACTGGGCGCCCTCCACCCCCGAGCAGCGCGCGCAGTTCGGCCAGGGCCTCGTCGACGACGTGCAGAGCCTGGCCGACCTCGTGAACGCGCCCGGCTTCACCGTCTCGGTGGGCGACATCTCCAACGGCGCCATCGGCCTGCTCGACGAGGTCGCGGCCGGCAAGATCACGGGCGAGGAGGACTGGTGGTCGAGCACCGACCTCACCGATTTCGCCGCGAACGTCCAGGGCGCGGAGGTGGCGTTCGGCAACGTCGAGCCGATCGCGACCGCCAGCGGCGACGAGGGCGCCGACCTCACCGCACGGATCACGCAGCGGTTCTCCGAGCTCGACGCCCTGCTCGCGCAGTACGGCTCGATCGACTCCGGCTTCGCCGCGTACTCCACCGTCACCGCGGAGCAGAAGAAGGAGCTCTCGGACGCGGTCAACGCTCTCTCCGAGCCGCTCTCGCAGCTGACCCACACGGTGCTGGGCGTCGAGGAGCCGACCGCGTAGTGGACGCCGAGCAGCACGAGGGAGCCCGGCCGACGGAGTCCGAGCAGCCCGCCGACGAACCCCGCCGCCTCTCGCGGCGCGGGCTGCTCGGCCTCGTCTCGGCGGGGACGGCCGGGCTGGCCGCCGGAGTGGGCGGCACGGTGGCCGTCACATCGTCCGCGAGCGCGACGGCCTCCTCCGCCCCGCGCACCGTGCCGTTCTTCGGCGCGAACCAGGCGGGCATCACCACCGCCGCGCAGGACCGGCTGCACTTCGCCGCGTTCGACCTCGCCGCGGGCACCACGCGCGAGGACCTCGTCGAGCTCCTGAAGGACTGGACGCTCGCCGCCTCCCGGATGACCCAGGGCCTCGAGGTCGGCGAGAACGGCGCGGTGAACGGGCCGGACACGGCTCCCCCGGAGGACACCGGAGAGGCGCTCGGGCTCGACGCCGCGTCCCTCACCGTCACGGTCGGCTTCGGACCCACCCTCTTCACGGACGAGTCCGGCGCCGACCGCTTCGGCCTCGCCGACCGCCGGCCTCCTGAGCTGCAGGCCCTGCCCCGCTTCCGCGGCGACGCGCTCATCCCCTCGGCCGGCGGCGGCGACTTGTGCATCCAGGCCTGCGCCGACGATCCGCAGGTCGCCGTGCACGCCATCCGCAACCTGAGCCGGATCGCGTTCGGCCGGGCCTCGCTCCGCTGGTCTCAGCTCGGCTTCGGCCGAACCTCCTCGACGTCCACCGCCCAGGCGACTCCGCGCAACCTCTTCGGCTTCAAGGACGGCACGGCGAACGTGAAGTCCGAGGAGGCCGACGCCGTCCAGGAGCACGTCTGGGTCCCCTCTTCCGACGGCCCCGCGTGGATGGTCGGCGGCAGCTACCTGGTCGCGCGGAAGATCCGGATGATCATCGAGACGTGGGACCGCAGCCAGCTGGGCGAGCAGGAGCGGGTCATCGGCCGCAGCAAGGGGTCCGGAGCGCCGCTCTCGGGCGGCACGGAGTCCACCGAGCCGGACTTCGCAGCGGCCGGCGCCACCGGTGCCCCGCTGATCGATCAGGAGTCGCACGTGCGCCTCGCGCATCCGAGCGTGAACAACGGGGTGCGGCTCCTGCGCCGCGGCTACAACTTCGTCGACGGCAACGACGGGCTCGGACGCCTGAACGCGGGGCTGTTCTTCCTCTCGTTCCAGCGCTCCCCGGAGCAGTTCGTCACCGTGCAGCGGAACCTCGCGACGGACGCGCTGAACGAGTACGTGAAGCACGTCGGCTCGGCCGTGTTCGCGGTGCCGCCCGGTGCCCGCGACGAGACCGACTTCCTCGGCTCCGGCCTCTTCGCCTGATCCCTGAGAGGACCCGCACTCCGTCCCAGGATCCGGCGGGCGCACTCCACGGCGCGCCGAAGCCTGCGCCCGTAGCGTCGTCGGCGATGTCCGGGAACAGTGCGAGAAGCGGCCTGACCAAGCGCGAGCGCCAGGAGCTCGCCCGAGCGCAGGCGCGGGAGCGCCGCGAAGCGGAGAGGCGCCGGCGGCGCCGGAACCGGCTGCTCGGGCAGGGCGGAGCGGTCGTCGGGCTCCTCGCGGTCGTGGCCCTGGTCTGCTGGAACGTCTGGTCGCAGCAGGAGGTCGCGAGCGCCGGCCCGGCGAACATGCTCAGCGACGGCATCGTCCTCGCGGGCGACGGCTCGGCCGTGTCGGCGACGACGACCGCGGCACTCGCTCCGGGAGCCTCCCCCGTCCCGACCGACGAGAGCGCCACGCGGGCGGGCGGAGTCGTCGCCGTCGACCTCTACGTCGACTACCTCTGCCCGTACTGCGGGCAGTTCGAGAAGGCGAACGCCGAGCAGTTGCAGTCGTGGCTGACGAAGGGGGCGATCACGCTCGAGATCCACCCGGTGGCGATCCTCGACTCCTCCTCGGCCGGCTCCGAGTACTCCAGCCGGGCCGCGAACGCCGCGGCGTGCGTCGCCGACGAGGATCCGGACCGCTTCCTCGCCGTGAACGCGGCGCTCTTCGCGCAGCAGCCGGCGGAGGGGTCGACCGGCCTCGACGACGACGCTCTGCGGGCGCTGGTGACCGGAGCGGGCGTCACCGACGACGACGTCCTCGCCTGCATGACCGCGGGCGAGTTCCGGCCCTGGGTGAAGGCCGCGACCGAGCGGGCCACCTCGCTCCCCCTCGCGAACTCCTCGCTGCCGAAGCTCGAGTCGACGCCCACCGTGCTGGTGAACGGCGAGCAGTACACGGGGAAGCCGGACGACGCGGCGGCGTTCGTCTCCTTCGTCACCTCGACGCTCGAGGCGGAGTCCTCGACCCCCTCTCCCTCTCCGAGTCCGGCGGGCTGATCCGGACCGCGAGGGACGGGATCGGCGCTGCACGCTGCAGCACCGGGCGGAGACGACGAGACCGGCCGGAGCATCGCTCCGGCCGGTCTCGTCGTGGGCGGGCGCCGAGGCGCCCGGGGCTCAGCCCTGCTTCTTGAGGCGGCTCGTCATGCGCGCGCGGGCGTTCGCATCGAGCTCCACCTTGCGGATGCGGACGACCTCGGGGGTGACCTCGACGCACTCGTCCTCGCGGGCGAACTCGAGGCACTCCTCGAGCGTCAGCTGACGCGACGGCGTCATCGACTCGAAGGTGTCGGAGGTGGACTGACGCATGTTGGTCAGCTTCTTCTCCTTGGTGATGTTGACGTCCATGTCGTCGTTGCGCGAGTTCTCGCCGATCACCATGCCCTCGTAGACCTCCTCGGTGGGGTTCACGAAGAAGGTCATCCGCTCCTGGAGCGCGATGATGGCGAACGGGGTCACGACGCCGTTGCGGTCCGCGACGATCGACCCGTTGTTGCGGGTGACGATCGCGCCGGCCCACGGCTCGTAGCCGTGCAGGATCGCGTTCGCGATGCCGGTGCCGCGGGTGGTGGTGAGGAACTCGGTGCGGAAGCCGATCAGGCCGCGCGACGGGACGATGAACTCCATGCGGACCCAGCCGGTGCCGTGGTTCGACATGCCGTCCATGCGGCCCTTGCGGGCGGCGAGGAGCTGCGTGATCGCGCCGAGGTACTCCTCCGGAGCGTCGATCGTCAGGTGCTCGAAGGGCTCGTGCGTCTTGCCGTCGACCTGGCGGGTGACCACCTGGGGCTTGCCGACGGTCAGCTCGTAGCCCTCGCGGCGCATCTGCTCGACGAGGATGGCCAGCGCGAGCTCGCCGCGGCCCTGGACCTCCCACGAGTCGGGGCGTCCGATGTCGACGATCTTGAGCGACACGTTTCCGATGAGCTCGCGGTCGAGGCGGTCCTTGACCATGCGCGCCGTGAGCTTGTGGCCCTTGACCTTGCCGACGAGCGGCGAGGTGTTGGTGCCGATCGTCATCGAGATCGCCGGGTCGTCGACCGTGATGGCCGGCAGCGGGCGGATGTCCTCGGGGTCGGCGATGGTCTCGCCGATGGTGATCTCGGGGAAGCCCGCGATCGCGACGATGTCGCCGGGGCCCGCGGACTCGGCCGGGTAGCGGTCGAGCGCCCTGGTGATCAGCAGCTCGGTGATGCGCGCGTTGGTGTGGGTGCCGTCGTGGTGGACCCAGGCGACCGTCTGCCCCTTCTTGATCGTGCCGTTGAAGACGCGGAGGAGGGCGAGGCGGCCGAGGAACGGCGACGCGTCGAGGTTGGTGACGTGGGCCTGGAGGGGCGCGTCGTCGTCGTAGG
The DNA here is from genome assembly GCF_002932775.1 of Rathayibacter sp. AY1B8. Taxonomy (NCBI): domain Bacteria; kingdom Bacillati; phylum Actinomycetota; class Actinomycetes; order Micrococcales; family Microbacteriaceae; genus Rathayibacter; species Rathayibacter sp. AY1B8. Next base: position 191,007 of record NZ_PSWJ01000001.1, read on the forward strand.
TCGGCGCGGGGATGTGCTTGAGGATCGCCTCGAACAGCGGCTCCAGGTCCTCGGCGTCCGGCAGCGTGCCGTCCTCGGGCTTGTTCGCCGAGGCGCGACCGGCCTTGCCGGAGGCGTAGACCACGGGGACGTCGAGGATCGCGTCGAGGTCGAGGTCCGGCACGTCGTCGGCCATGTCCGAGGCGAGGCCGAGGAGCAGGTCCTGGCTCTCGGCGACGACCTCGTCGATGCGCGCGTCGGGGCGGTCGGTCTTGTTGACCAGGAGGATGACGGGGAGCTTCGCCTCGAGCGCCTTGCGCAGCACGAAGCGGGTCTGGGGCAGCGGGCCCTCGGACGCGTCGACGAGGAGGCAGACGCCGTCGACCATCGACAGGCCGCGCTCGACCTCGCCGCCGAAGTCGGCGTGGCCCGGGGTGTCGATGACGTTGATGGTGATGGGACCGTCGCTCGCGTGCTTGCCGCTGTACGAGACAGCGGTGTTCTTCGCGAGGATCGTGATGCCCTTCTCGCGCTCGAGCTCGTTGGAGTCCATCGCGCGCTCGTCCACGTGGGCGTGCGCGTCGAAGGAGTTCGTCTGCTTGAGCATGGCGTCGACCAGCGTGGTCTTGCCATGGTCGACGTGGGCGACGATCGCGACGTTGCGCAGGTCGGAGCGGGTGGCACTTGCCATGGATACGGACTCGTCTCGTGTTCTCGTGCAAAAGGGGGACCATCCATCGTACCGCAGCGAGGCGTCCGCACGGCGAAGGGCCCCGGATCCCCGCTCCGGAGGGCTCCGAGGAGCGCTCCAGGCGGGGCCGGGGCCCAGGTGACGGTCGGTCAGACCGCGAACTCGATGCCGGCGCCGGGGATGGCGTCGAGCAGCTCGCGGGTGTACTCCTGCTGCGGCGAGTCGAACACGGTGTCCGTCGGGGCGTGCTCGACGATCCTGCCCTTCTGCATCACGCAGACGTCGTCGGCGATCACGCGGACCACCGCCAGGTCGTGCGTGATGAACAGGTAGGTCAGCCCGAGCTCGGCCTGCAGGTCGGCGAGGAGGCGGAGGATCTGCGCCTGGACGAGGACGTCCAGAGCCGACACGGCCTCGTCGAGCACCACGATCTCCGGCTTCAGCGCGAGTGCGCGGGCGATCGCCACGCGCTGGCGCTGGCCGCCGGAGAGCTCGTTCGGGTACCGGCTCGCGATCACGCGCGGGAGGGACACCTGGTCGAGCAGCTCGAGGACGCGCTCGCGCTGCGACGTCCGGTCGCCGACCTTGTGCACCCGCAGCGGCTCCGAGATGGTGTTGCCGATGTTGTGCAGCGGGTCGAGCGAGCCGTACGGGTCCTGGAACACCGGCTGCATGGAGCGCCGGAGCGCCAGCATGTCGCGGCCCTTGAGCTTCTCTGTCCGGCGACCGGCGATCGAGATCGCTCCGGACGTCGCCGTCTCGAGGCCCAGCACCAGGCGGGCGATCGTCGACTTGCCCGATCCGGACTCGCCCACGAGCGCCGTGGTGGTGCCCTTCGGGATCGAGAACGACACGTTGTCGACGGCGGTGAAGTCCTCGGCCTTCAGGCCGCCGCGGCGGATCTTGAAGACCTTCGTGAGGCCGTCGACCTCGATCATCGGGGCGCCCGAGGCGACCGCGCCGGCGTGGTGCGCGGCGCCCGCGCCGAGCAGGTCGACCTCGCGCACGGCCTCCGACTCGCCGGAGACCGACTCCACGGCCCGGCCGGCCGTCGACTGGATGCGGCGCGACGCGAGGCTGGGCGCCGCCGCGATCAGGCGCTGCGTGTAGGGGTGCTGCGGGTTCTGCAGCACCTCCACCGAGGCGCCGGACTCGACGATGCGGCCCTTGTACATGACGATGAGCTTCTCGGCGCGCTCGGCGGCGAGGCCCAGGTCGTGCGTGATGAAGAGCAGCGCGGTGCCGTCGGTCTTCGTCAGAGTCTCGAGGTGGTCGAGGATCCGGCGCTGGACCGTGACGTCGAGCGCCGAGGTGGGCTCGTCGGCGATCAGCAGCTGGGGAGCCGCGGCCAGGCCGATGCCGATCAGCACGCGCTGGCGCATGCCGCCCGAGAACTGGTGCGGGAACTGCTTGAGGCGCTTCTCCGCGTCGGCGAGGCCCGCGTTCTGCAGGACCTCGATCGCCTTGGCGCGCACCTCCTTGCGACCGGTCGCGAGGCCGTTGGCCTTGATGGTCTCCTCGACCTGGAAGCCGACCGACCACACGGGGTTCAGGTTCGACATCGGGTCCTGCGGGACGTAGCCGATCCGGCGGCCGCGGATGTCCTCGAGCTCGGTCCTCGTCGCCTTCGCGAGGTCCTTGCCGTCGAACAGCACGGAGCCGGCGGTGACCTGGCCGGTGCCGGGGAGCAGGCCGATGATCGCGGCGGCGGTCGTCGACTTGCCGGAGCCCGACTCCCCCACGATCGCGACGGTCTGGCCGTGCTCGATCGTGAGGCTCACGCCGCGGAGGGCGGGGACCAGTCCGCTGCCGGTCTGGAAGCCGACCTCGAGGTCGGTGACCTCGAGCAGCGGCCCGTGCGGTGCGTTCGGTGTCGTGGCGGTCATCGGAGGGCCCTCGCCTTCGGGTCGAGCGCGTCGCGGAGCGATTCGCCGAGGAGGATGAAGCTCAGCACCGTGACCGTCAGGGCGATCGACGGGTAGATCAGCGTCTGCGGGTTGGTGCGCAGATCGCGCTGGGCCTGGCTGATGTCGTTGCCCCACGACATGACCGAGCCGGGCAGGCCGACGCCGAGGAACGACAGCGTCGCCTCCGCGGTGATGGCCGCGCCGAGCGAGATCGTCGTGACGACGATGACGGGAGCGATCGAGTTCGGCAGCACGTGCCGGAACAGGATCGCCATGCGGGAGAGGCCGGTCGCGGTGGCGGCGCCGACGAAGTCGGCCTGCTTCACGCGGAGGACCTCGGAGCGCAGGACGCGCGCCGTCGTCGGCCAGGCGAACGCGCCGATCGCCAGGGCGATGACGAACACGTTCCGGTAGGCCGAGAAGACGGACATGATGACGACCGCGGCGAGGATGTAGGGGATCGAGAAGAAGATGTCGCCGAGGCGCATGATCACGGTGTCGACCCAGCCGCCGAAGAAGCCGGCCAGAGCGCCGCCGATGACGCCGGAGACCGTCGTGATCACGATCACGATGAGGCCGACGGTCAGCGACGTGGACGTGCCGTGGATGATCCGCGAGAAGACGTCGCACCCCTGCTTGGTGTAGCCGAGCAGGCTGCCGTCGCCGGGGCCCTGGTTGCTGAACGAGAGCGCGCACTGGCGGGGGTCCACCGAGGTGAACAGGCCCGGGAACAGCGCGACGGCGATGATGACGAGGATCAGGACGCCCGAGATCCAGAACATGGGCCGCTTGCGCAGGTCGCGCCACGCGTCGGTCCAGAGGTTGCTGGGCTTCTCGTCGAGGCTGACGGCGTCGACCGACGCGATCGGCGTCTCCTCGAGCGGGGCCACGAAGTGGTCGATGCGGCGGGCCTTCTGCGCGCCGCCGGTGGACTCATTTGGCATAGCGGATCCTCGGGTCGAGTACGGCGTAGAGCAGGTCGACGAGGATGTTCACCACGAGGTAGAACAGCACCATGACCGTGACGAAGGAGACGACGGTCGGCCGCTCACCTCGGATGATCGCCTGATAGAGCGTGTTCCCGACTCCGGGAACGTTGAAGATGCCCTCGGTCACGGTCGCGCCGACGATCAGGAGGCCGAAGTCGGCTCCGAACTGCGTCGTGACCGGGATGAGCGAGTTGCGCAGGACGTGCACGGGGATGACGCGGCGTCGCGAGAGCCCCTTGCTGTACGCGGTGCGGACGAAGTCCGAGCCGGCCGTCTCGATGACCGAGCCGCGCGTGAGGCGGATGGCCGACGCGACCACGAACAGGGCGAGCACGATCGCGGGCAGCAGCAGCCTCTGGAACGACGCGTCGGCTCCGACGGTCGGAGGGAACCATCCCAGCTGGATCGCGAAGAAGGACTGCGCGATGAAGCAGAGCACGAAGATCGGCACCGACACGAGCAGGAGGCTGACGACCAGGGCGCTCGCGTCGAAGAAGCTGCCCTTGCGCAGACCGCTGATGAGGCCGATGGTCAGCGCGACGACGATCTCGATGACGATCGCCATCATGGCGAGCGTCAGTGTGACCGGGAAGGTGCGGGCGAGGATCTCGTTGACGGACTGGCCGGAGAACGAGATGCCGAAGTCGCCGCGGACGACGCCTCCCAGGTAGTACAGGTACTGGACGAAGAAGGGCTCGTTCAGGTGGTACTGCTCCTCGAGGCGGGCGAGGAGTGCGGGGCTCGGCGTCTTGTCGCCGAAGAGCGACAGGAGCGGGTTCCCCGGCATGGAGAAGACCATGAAGTAGATGAGGAACGTGGTGCCGATGAGCACGGGGACGGCTTGCAGGATGCGTCGGACGATGTAGGCGAGCATGTCAGCCCAGCCGGTTCCGGAGTCGCATGGATGGGGACCTCATTCGATTGTGACCGAAACAGGGCGCTCCGCCCGTGCCGTGACCTGGTGGCCGACGGCACGGGCGAAGCGCCCCAGTGGTTCGAGCTTAGTTCTTGGTGATCTCGTAGTAGAGCGGCACCGAGTTCCAGCCGAGCTCGACGTTCGACACGCCCTCGCCGTAGCCGCCGGTCACGTTCGCGTACCACAGGGGCAGCGACGGGAGGTCCTTCAGGAGGATCTCCTGGGCCTGCTGGAACGTCTTGTTCGCAGCGTCGGCGTCGGCGTCCGACAGGCCCTGCTGGAGCAGGGTGTCGAACTCGGGGTTCGAGTAGTCGCCGTCGTTGGACGAGGCGCCGGTCACGTAGAGCGGTCCGAGGAAGTTGTAGAGGCTCGGGTAGTCGGCCTGCCATCCGGTCCGGAACGCGGTCTCGATCGAGCGGTCGACGATCTTGGTGCGCGCCTCGGCGAAGGTCGGGTACGCGTCGCCCTCGGCGTCGATGCCCAGCGTGTTCTTGATCGAGTTGGTCACCGCGTCGACCCAGCCCTGGTGGCCGCCGTCGGCGTTGTAGGCGATCTTGAAGGTGCCGTCCCAGGGGCTGATCGCGTCGGCCTGAGCCCACAGCGCCTTGGCCTCGTCGGGGTTGTACTCGAGCACGTCGGCGCCGGAGAGGGCGTCGCTGTAGCCGTCGATCACCGGGGAGGTGAAGTCGGAGGCCGGGGTGCGGGTGCCCTCGAAGATCACGTCGGTGATCTCCTTGCGGTCGAAGGACATCGAGATCGCCTGGCGGCGGAGCTGGCCCTCCTCGCCGTCGAAGTGCGGGAGACGGCCCGGGATGGTGAAGGACTGGAACACGGCCGAGGGCTGGTTCACGGCGCGGTCGCCGAGGTCGCTCTCGAAGGTGCCGAAGGCGGAGTCCGGGATCTGGTCGATCACGTCGACGTTGCCGCCGAGGAGGTCGGCGTAGGAGGCGTCCTGGGTGGCGTAGAAGACGATCTTCAGGCCGCCGTTCTGGGCCTCGCGGGGGCCGGTGTACTCGTCGTTCTTGACGAGCTCGATCTGGACGTCGTGCTGCCACGCGTCGTCGCCGTCGAGCTTGTACGGGCCGTTGCCGATCGGGTTCTCACCGAAGGCGGCCATGTCGTCGAACGCGGCGGCGGGCAGCGGGTAGTACGCCGAGTAGCCGAGGCTGATCGGGAAGTCCGACTGCGGGGACTTGAGAGCGACGGTGAAGGTGGTGTCGTCCACGGCCTTGAGGCCGGTGAGCTCGCTGTCCTCGGTGTCGCTGAAGCCCTCGAAGTTCGAGAAGAACGACGCGCTGAGCTGGTTGTTCGACAGCTTGGCGCCGTAGTTCCAGGCGTCGATGAACGAGGTGGAGGTGACCGGGTCGCCGTTCGTGAAGGTCAGACCCGACTTGATTTTGATCGTGTAGTTCTGCGCGTCGTCCGACTCGATGGACTCGGCGACGTCGTTCTCGGGGGCGCCCTTGGCGTCGTAGTAGACCAGGCCCGCGAAGATCTCGTCGAGGATCTTGCCGCCGCCCACCTCGTTGGTGTTCGTCGGGATCAGCGGGTTCTGCGGCTCGGAGCCGTTCGTGGAGATGATCGCGGCGGCGTCGCCTCCCGATGCACCTCCGCCCGAGTCGTTCGAGCTGCTGCAGCCGGCCAGGACCAGCGTGCTCGCGGCGACGAGCGCCAGAGCCCCGAATCCGTAACGTCTGATGTTCACTATTCCTCCAGTGATGTGGGGGCGCGCGAGAAGTGGTTTCCCTGACGCGTGGAGTGCCGTGCGCGTGGCGACGGCGGCGGCGCACGAGACTGGTGGCCGTCGCGCGGATGCCTTCAACGAGACTATGTATTCGCCCGCTATCTGCACAAAAGCATGTGGCAACCGTTACACAGCGGTAACCGGGAGGTGGAATCCTTGCGCTGTTCTGCACGAAACGTGCGTACCGGGCGGCCGTCGCGCAACACATCGACTTCAGAGGAGACGCACGGAGTGTCCACCGACCTGTCAGGATCCGCGCCCGGACGGCGCCGGATCCGCATCGAGATCCTGCTGGTCCTCGGGCTCTCGCTGGGCGCCTCCGCGGTCTACTCGGTGGTCTCCATCGCCAACCGGCTCACCCGCTCGACCGCACTGGCCGACCAGACCGCGACGATCAACGGCGCCCTCAGCGACCGCCCGGGCTTCGACCTCGTCTACCAGCTGCTCGCGCTCTTCTTCGACCTGGTGCCGGTGGCCCTCTGCGCGTTCCTGCTCTGGCAGAGCTCGGGCCGTCCGCTCGGGCGCCTGGGGCTCGACCTGCGCCGGCCGTTCGCGGACCTGGGGACCGGGACCGTCCTCGCGGTGGCGATCGGCGCGCCGGGCATCGCGCTGTACGCCGTCGGACGCGCGCTGGGCATCACCGTGGCGGTGGTGGCCTCGCCGCTGGACGCGTACTGGTGGACGGTGCCCGTGCTCGTGCTCTCCGCGATCCGGGCGGGAGTGCAGGAGGAGGTCGTCGTGATCGGGTACCTCTTCGCCCGCCTGGGCGATCTGGGCTGGGGGCGGTGGCGGATCCTGGTGACCAGTGCGCTGCTCCGGGGCAGCTACCACCTGTACCAGGGCATCGGGCCCTTCATCGGGAACGTGGTCATGGGCCTGGTGTTCGGACTGTTCTACCAGCGCTTCGGCCGCACCCTGCCCCTGGTGATCGCCCACTCGATCATCGACATCGTCTCGTTCGTCGGGTACCCGCTGGCCGTCGCCCTCTGGCCCGAGCTGTTCGCGCCGCCGGCTCCGCGGCCGTGACGACGGACTGATCGCATCCGAGGAGCCGCAGGACCGCGCCGCGCTCGACGGCGGCTCTCAGGAGCCGGGGCGTGACACCCGCACGATGGAGCCGCTCGCTCGTCGCGACTCCGTCGAGCCCTGCCAGCACCTCCACCACGCGTTCCCCACGGTCGGGCTCCCTCGTGCATCGGGATCGCCGTGCGCCGTTCCCCCCGGATCGGGAGGACTGCGACCCACTCCGCGCCTGTGCGGGACCGCCGGTATCCGCAGCCGAGGGTGGGAGATGACAGGACAGGCTCGAGGCTCCGTTCCTGCTCTCTCACCCTCGGTTGCGGACGAGCGCGTGCGGGCGGATCAGGCGAAGGCCTCGATGGGCGGGCAGGCGCAGACGAGGTTGCGGTCGCCGTAGGCCTGGTCGATCCGGCGGACCGGCGGCCAGTACTTGCCGCGCACCAGCGAGCGGACCGGGTAGACGGCCTCCTCGCGGCTGTACGGGTGCGTCCACTCCTCGGCCGTCAGGCACTCGGCGGTGTGCGGGGCGCCACGCAGCGGGTTGTCGTCCACCGGCCACTCCCCCGCGCCGACGCGGTCGGCCTCGGCCCGGATCCCGATCATCGCGTCGATGAAGCGGTCGATCTCGGCGAGGTCCTCGCTCTCCGTCGGCTCGACCATCAGGGTCCCGGCGACGGGGAAGCTCATGGTCGGGGCGTGGAAGCCGTAGTCGACGAGGCGCTTGGCGACGTCGTCCACGGTCACTCCGGTCGCCGCCGTCAGCGGACGGATGTCGAGGATGCACTCGTGGGCGACGAGCCCGTTGTCCCCCGTGTAGAGCACCGGGTAGTGCTCGCGGAGGCGCGCGGCGACGTAGTTGGCCGAGAGGACGGCCGCCCCGGTCGCGGCCCGCAGGCCCTCCTCGCCCATCATCCGGGCGTACGCCCACGAGATCGGCAGGATGCCGGGGCTGCCGTAGGGCGCTGCCGACACCGGTGCGCCGCCGTGGACGATCCGCTCGCCCTGCGTGCCCACGCCGTGCTCGAGCCGCTGCGCGAGCGGGTGACCGGGCAGGAACGGCGCGAGGTGCGCCTTCGCGGCGACGGGACCGACGCCGGGACCGCCTCCGCCGTGCGGGATGCAGAACGTCTTGTGCAGGTTGAGGTGCGAGACGTCGCCGCCGAAGTCTCCGAAGCGGGCGAAGCCCAGAAGCGCGTTGAGGTTCGCGCCGTCCACGTACACCTGTCCGCCGGCCTCGTGGACGAGGCGGCAGATCTCGGCGACCTCGTGCTCGTAGACGCCGTGGGTCGACGGGTAGGTGATCATCAGCGCGGCGAGGGAGCCCGCGTGCTCGGCGATCTTCGCCCGGAGGTCGTCCAGGTCGACGTTGCCGAGCTCGTCGCAGGCCACGACGACGACGCGCATGCCGGCGAGGACCGCGCTCGCGGCGTTGGTGCCGTGGGCGCTCGAGGGGATCAGGCAGACCGTGCGGTCCTCGTCGCCGTTCGACCTGTGCCAGCCGCGGATCGCCAGCAGGCCCGCGAGCTCGCCCTGCGAGCCGGCGTTGGGCTGGAGCGACACGGAGTCGTAGCCGGTGAGGTGGGCGAGCCACCCCTCCAGCTGGTCGATCAGCGCCAGCGAGCCCTGCACGTCCGCCTCGGGGGCGAACGGGTGCAGGTCCGCGAACTCGGGCCAGCTGACCGCATCCATCTCGGTGGCGGCGTTGAGCTTCATGGTGCAGGAGCCGAGCGGGATCATGCCGCGGTCCAGCGCGTAGTCCGAGTCGGCGAGGCGCTTGAGGTAGCGCATCATCGAGGTCTCGCTGTGGTGGCTGCTGAAGACCGGGTGCACGAGGAAGGGCGTGCGGCGGTCGAGCTCGGCGGGGATGCTCCGCGCGGAGCCGCCGAGGAAGCCGAACGACGAGTCCAGCTGCCCGACGGCGGACGCGACGGTGATCACCTCGAGGTCGGTGACCGTCTCGTCGATCGACACCGAGACCGTGTCGGCGTCGACCAGGCGCACGTCGAAGCCGGCCTCGCGGGCGCGGGCGACCGCCGCCTCCGCACCGCCGGGCACGACGACCGAGACGGTGTCGAAGAAGTCGGCGTGCCGGAGGGAGTGGCCCCGGTCGAGGAGGAGGCGCGCGAGGAGCGCGGCCCGGCCGTGCACGCGCTCGGCGATCGCGGCGAGCCCGTCCGGCCCGTGGTAGACCGCGTACATCGCCGCCATGACCGCCAGGAGGACCTGCGCGGTGCAGATGTTCGAGGTCGCCTTCTCGCGGCGGATGTGCTGCTCGCGGGCCTGGAGGGACAGGCGGTAGGCGGGGTGGCCGTCCGCGTCCTGGCTGACGCCGACGAGGCGGCCGGGCAGCTGGCGCTCGAGTCCCTTGCGGACGGCGAGGTAGCCGGCGTGCGGTCCTCCGAAGCCCAGCGGGACGCCGAAGCGCTGCGTGGTGCCGACCGCGACGTCCGCGCCGAGCTCGCCCGGCGAGCGCACCAGGGTCAGCGCGAGCAGGTCGGCGGCGACGACGGCCAGGCCGCCGTGGGCCTTCACCGCGGCGAGCACCGCCGACGGGTCCCAGAGGTGCCCGGACGCGCCGGGGTACTGCACGAGGGCGCCGAAGCACTCCGGCACCTCCTCCGCGGCGGTGCGCGAGAGCGGGAGCTCGACGATGCGGATGCCGACGGCCTCCGCCCGGCCGCGCAGCAGCGCGAGGGTCTGCGGGAGAGCGTCGGAGTCGACGACGAAGACGTCGGTGCGCGCCTTCGAGGCGCGGCGCGCGAGCAGCATCGCCTCGACGACGGCCGTGCCCTCGTCGAGCATCGACGCGCCGGCCGTGTCGAGGCCGGTGAGGTCGGAGACCATCGTCTGGAAGTTGATCAGCGCCTCCAGGCGCCCCTGCGAGATCTCGGGCTGGTACGGGGTGTAGGCCGTGTACCAGCTGGGGTTCTCGAGCACGTTGCGCTTGATCACGGCGGGGGTGTGCGTGCCGTAGTAGCCGAGGCCGATCATCGGCCGACGCACCGTGTTCCTCGCGGCGAGGGCGCGCAGCTCGGCGAGCGCCTCCGTCTCGGTGGCCGGAGCGGGCAGCACCTGCGGGAGGTCGCGGACGTGGATCGACTCGGGGACGGCGGCGGTGACGAGCTCCTCCACGGAGTCGTAGCCGAGAGCCGCGAGCATGGTGCGCTGCGCGTCGGCGTCGGTCCCGATGTGGCGGGACTCGAAGGCGCCGGGGGTCCTGGTGGCCGCCATCTACTCGCCGACCAGCTCGGTGTAGGCGGCCGAGTCGAGGAGGCCGTCGGGCAGGGCGTCGAAGCGGACCCGGATCAGCCACCCCTCGCCGAACGGGTCGGAGTTGACGAGCTCGGGGCTGTCGACGACGGCCGTGTTGGCCTCGAGGACCTCGCCGTCGACGGGGGCGAACAGCTCGCCCACCGACTTGGTCGACTCGATCTCGCCGACGACGCTGCCGCCCTCGACGCGGGCTCCCGCCTCGGGGAGCTCGACGAAGACGACGTCGCCCAGCTTGTCGGCGGCGTAGGCGGTGATGCCGACGGTCGCGACCTCTCCGTCGACCCGGATCCACTCGTGGTCGGAGGTGTACTGCAGCTCGGTGGGCACGGCCATGTCAGTTCTTCTTTCTCGAGTAGAAGGGGAGCTCGGTGACGGTCATCGGGAGGCGCGTGCCGCGGATGTCGACGGCGAGCGCCGTCCCGGGCTGCGCGGAGGCGGGGGCGACGTAGGCCATCGCGATCGGGACGCCCAGGGTCGGCGACAGGACGCCGCTGGTGACCACTCCGACCTCGTCGTCGCCGGAGAGGACGGTGTAGTCGGCACGGGCGGCGCGGCGGCCCTCGCCGACGAGCCCGACGAGCACAGGAGCTTCTCCGGAGGGACCCTCCTCGCTGGCCGCGCGGCCGACGAAGTCGATCGGCTTCCCGAAGGCGACGACGCGGCCGAGGCCGGCCTGTGCGGGGAAGACGTCGCGGGAGAGCTCGTGGCCGTAGAGCGGCATGCCCGCCTCGAGGCGGAGGGTGTCGCGGGCGGCGAGGCCGGCGGGGACGAGGCCCGCTCCGGAGCCGGTCTCGGCGAGAGCCTGCCAGAGCGCGGGAGCGGAGTCGGGCGAGACGTAGATCTCGAAGCCGTCCTCGCCTGTGTACCCGGTGCGCGCGATCAGGATCGGGTGCGCCTCGAAGGTCGCGGGCACGGCGCGGTAGTAGCGCAGCTCCGCGAGCAGGCGGGCGGCGTCGTCCGTGTCGAGCACCGACTCCGCTCCCCGCTCGGTCTCGACGGCGAGGCCCTGGACGTTCTGCAGGATCTCGAGCGAGCGCGGGCCCTGCAGCGCGATGAGGGCGACGTCGTCGCTCTCGTCGAACAGCTCGCACTCGAACATCGCGGTGCGGTCGCGGAGCGTCTCGACGACGATGTGCCGGTTGGCCGCGTTCGCGACGACCATGAAGCGGTCCTCGCCCGTGCGGTAGACGACGAGGTCGTCGATCACGCCGCCCGTGCGCTCCAGGAGGAGGGTGTACTTCGCGCGGCCGGCGGCGACGGCCGAGATGTCGCTCGCCAGCGCGTAGTCGAGGGCGTCGACCGCCTCGGGGCCGACGACGAGGATCTCGGCCATGTGCGAGAGGTCGAAGAGGCCGGCGGCGGTGCGCACGGCGTGGTGCTCGGCGAGATCGCCGGAGTAGCGGACCGGCATCTGCCACCCGGCGAAGTCGGTGAAGGACGCGCCGGCGGCGACGTGCACCTCGTGCAGGGGCGAGTAGCGGGCTTCGGGGCTGGTCGTCGGGGTCTCGGACATGAGTTCTCCATTTCGTCGCAGTGCTGGACTCGCGCCGCGTTCGCGGCAGAGCACAGCAGTGCCGTGGGAACTCCCCCTCTGTCGTGGAGCCTGAGAGATTCGCGCCGCCCCGAGGGGTCGAGCGCTTTCACCATGGGCGGATCCGAGCGGATCGCTTTCCAGAGTGGCCAGTTCGACGCGGTACAAGACCTGAGAGATTGGCGGGGAGGCTTGCTCCTTCGGTGCCGACCGGAGTCGGCTCTCCCGCGTCGCGTATTGCGGCCCGGTATTCGGTTGTGCGGTCAGCCTAGCGGGCGGGGCGGGCCCTTAGCGGCGTGTCGCTTCTCCCGCTAGGTGTTCAGGTGTTGGTGACACTAAGGTGATCCCAGCACTTACAGTCGGTGCGACTCTTAGTAGGGGGCATCGGATGCCGGACGTGCAGCTCGCCGTGTCGACGGTGATCTTCGCCCTGCGGCCGCACCCGGAGACCGGAGCGAGCACCGTCTGGATCCCCGTCGTCCGGCGCATCCGCGAGCCGTTCGAGGGACTCTGGGCACTGCCCGGCGGACCGCTGCATCCGGACGAGGATCTCGCCGAGTCGGCCCGCCGCACTCTCCGCGAGACCACGGGCCTGGCTCCGCGCTACCTCGAGCAGCTCTACGCCGTCGGCGGCACCGACCGCTCCCCCGGCGAGGACCGCGTCGTGTCGATCGTCTACTGGGCGCTCGTGCGCTCCGCCGAGGCCGACGAGGCCATCGTGGGAGAGAACGTCGCCTGGCTCTGCACCGATCTGCCGCTCGAGCTCGCCTTCGACCACGGACTGATCGTCGACTACGCCCTCTGGCGCCTGCGCAACAAGATGGAGTACTCCCGCATCGCGCAGGCCTTCCTCGGCGGCGCCTTCACCCTGTCCCAGCTGCGGGAGGTCCACGAGGCCGTCCTGCAGAAGCCCCTCGACCCGGCCAACTTCCGCCGGACGATCGAGAGCTCCGGCACCGTGGTGCCCACCGGGGAGCGCCTGACGGGCACCCGCCACCGTCCCCCGCGCCTCTACCGCTACGACGAGTCGGCGGCGCTCGCCGACAACGGCCCGCTGCCCGTCTGAGCGCGCCGCCCGACTCCCCCACCCGCCTCACGAGGAGAACACCGTGACATCCGTCGACAGCACCATCCGGCTCATCGAGGGCGGCTCCGCGCCCGGCGCCACCTGCGCGCCCGAGCTCGCGGAGGCCCCCTGGTCGTTCGACCTCGGCCTGCCCGCCTACGGGCCCGGCGCCTCCCAGGCCGACCCGATCCCGGCCGACGCCCCGGTCCAGGGACGTCTGCCGGAGGAGTACACGACGGCGAGCGCCGACGAGCTGCACCACCGCATCCTCGCGGCGAAGGAGACGCTCGGCGAGCGGGTCGTCGTGCTCGGGCACTTCTACCAGCGGGACGAGGTGGTGCAGTACGCCGACTACGTGGGCGACTCGTTCCAGCTGGCGAAGGCGGCGACGAGCCGGCCCGACGCCGAGGCCATCGTCTTCTGCGGCGTGCACTTCATGGCGGAGACGGCCGACATCCTCTCCGGACCGGAGCAGGCCGTGATCCTCCCGAACCTGGCGGCCGGCTGCTCGATGGCGGACATGGCCGACATCGACTCCGTCGAGGACGCGTGGGCCGAGCTCACCGAGCTCTACGGCACCGAGCCGGACGCCGACGGCCGCGTGCCGCTCGTCCCGGTCACGTACATGAACTCCTCGGCCGCGCTGAAGGCGTTCTGCGGCCGCAACGGAGGCGTGGTCTGCACCTCCTCGAACGCGGCGACCGTTCTCGAGGACGCGTTCGCGCGCGGGCAGCGGGTGCTGTTCTTCCCCGACCAGCACCTCGGCCGCAACACCGCCAAGGCGATGGGCGTGCCGCTGGAGCGGATGCCGATGTGGAACCCGCGCAAGCCGCAGGGCGGCTCCGACACTGCGACGCTCCTGGACGCACAGGTGATCCTCTGGCACGGCTTCTGCTCGGTGCACAAGCGCTTCACGACGGCCCAGATCGCGAAGGCGCGCGCCGAGCACCCGGGCGTGCGCGTGATCGTGCACCCGGAGTGCCCGATGGCGGTCGTCGACGCGGCCGACGAGTACGGCTCGACCGACTACATCGTGAAGGCGATCCAGGCGGCACCCGCGGGATCGACCTTCGCGATCGGCACCGAGATCAACCTGGTGCAGCGCCTCGCCGTCCAGTACCCGCAGCACACGATCTTCTGCCTCGACGACGTGGTCTGCCCCTGCTCGACCATGTACCGCATCCACCCCGGCTACCTCGCCTGGGTGCTCGAGGGACTGGTCGCGGGGACGGTGCTCAACCGGATCGAGGTCGCGGAGTCGGTGCAGGCCGAGGCGCGCATCGCCCTCGAGCGGATGCTCGCGGCCGTTCCGCCCGCCGGGCCGGCGGCGGTCTGACATGGCGCGGGTCGTCGTCGTCGGCAGCGGCATCGCCGGGCTGGTCGCCGCGCTGACGGCGCAGCACCGCCACGAGGTGCTGCTCGTCACCAAGGGCACGCTGGCGGAGTCGTCGACGCGCGCCGCGCAGGGCGGGATCGCCGCGGTCACGGCGCCGGGCGACTCCGTGGCGCTGCACGTGGAGGACACGCTCACCGCCGGTGCGGGCCTCGCCGTGCGCTCGGCGGTCGAGGTGCTCTGCGCCGAGGGGCCGGAGGCGGTCGCGGTGCTGCAGGAGTGGGGCGTCGGCTTCGACCGCGAGGGCGGCGAGCTGGCGCGGGGACTCGAGGGCGCCCACTCGCGTCCGCGGATCCTGCACGTCGGCGGCGACGCGACGGGCGCCGCGATCGAGGCCGCGCTCGTGGCGGCGGTGCGGGCCTCGTCCGTCGAGGTGCGCGAGCACGCCGCCCTGGTCGACCTGGTGCGGGAGGGCGGCTCGGTCACGGGCGCCGACGTCCTGCACGACGGCGTGCTCGAGCGCCTGACGGCCGACGCGGTCGTGCTGGCCACCGGAGGCGCCGGGCAGCTCTACCGGCACACCACCAATCCGTCCGTCGCGACCGGGGACGGGCTCGCCGCCGCCCTGCGGGCGGGAGCGGAGACGGCGGACCTGGAGTTCTACCAGTTCCACCCGACCACGCTCGCGCTGCCGGGCGGCTTCCTCGTCTCGGAGGCGGTGCGCGGCGAGGGCGCGGTGCTGCGCGACGCCGCGGGCGAGCGGTTCCTGGCCGGGGTGCACCCCGAGGCCGAGCTGGCGCCGCGCGACGTCGTGGCGCGCGCGATCGCGGAGCGGATGCGGCTGCAGTGCGGACTGCCCGTGCACCTGGACGCCCGGGCGATCGACCCCGAGGTGCTGGCGAAGAGGTTCCCGACGATCTCGGCGGCCTGCCGCGAGAACGGGCTCTCGCTCGCCGACGACCTGCTGCCCGTGACTCCGGCCGCGCACTACTGGATGGGCGGGATCGCGACCGACCTGGACGGGCGCACCAGCCTCCCCGGGCTGCTCGCAGTGGGCGAGGTCGCCCGCACCGGCGTCCACGGCGCGAACCGCCTCGCCTCCAACAGCCTGCTCGAGGGCGTCGTGTTCGCGCGCCGCGCGGCGCTCGCCCTCGACTCCCTCTCCTGGAGCGGCGGCCCGGTCGCCCCTCCCCGCGCCGTCGTCCCGATGACACTCGACCGCACCGCTCTCCAGGACGCGATGTGGGCGGGAGCCGGCCTCTCCCGGGACGCGGCGGGGCTCACAGCGGCGCGCGGCGCGCTCGTCGCCTCCGCCTCGCCCGCTCCGCTCGGACTGAGGACGCTCGAGGACGCGAACCTGCTGACCTGCGCCCTCGCTCTCATCGACGCCGCGCTCGCGCGCACGCACTCCGTCGGCGCCCACCACCGCACCGACTCCCCCGACCCCGCGACGGCGAGCGCCGCCGCCCCCACCAGAGAGGCGGCCCTTCCGTGCTGACCCGCCAGAGCATCGACCGCGTCGTCACCCTCGCCCTCGAGGAGGACGCGCCCTGGGGCGACCTGACCTCCGACACCCTCCTCCCCGCGGACGCCACCGCGAGCGCCGCCCTCGTGGCCCGCGAGCCCGGCGTCTTCAGCGGCGGCGCCGTCCTCGTCGGCACGATGCGGCAGGTCGACTCCCGGATCCGCTGCTCGGTGCTCGTGGAGGACGGCGCGGTCTTCGAGGCCGGGCAGACCCTCGCCCGGATCGAGGGCCCCGCGGGCGGCGTGCTCCGCGGCGAGCGCGTCGCGCTCAACCTCGTGCAGCGGATGAGCGGCATCGCCACCCTGACGGCGCAGTACGTCGCCGCGGTGGAGGGGACGCGCGCCCGCATCGTCGACACCCGCAAGACCACGCCGGGCCTGCGCGCGCTCGAGAGGCACGCCGTCCGCAGCGGTGGCGGCCGCAACCACCGCTTCTCGCTCTCGGACGCGGTGCTGGCGAAGGACAACCACCTCGCGGTGCTCGCCGCGCGCGGGATCGACCTGACCGCGGCCCTGCGGGCGGCGCGCGCCTCGATCCCGCACACGGCGCACCTCGAGGTCGAGGTCGACCGGCTCGACCAGATCGAGCCCGCGCTGGCGGGAGGCGCGGACACGATCATGCTCGACAACTTCACCCCCGAACTGCTCCGCCAGGGCGTCGCCCTCATCGGCGGGCGGGCCGTGGTCGAGGCGAGCGGCGGCGTCGACCTCTCGACCGTGCGCGCGATCGCGGAGGCGGGGGTCGACGTGATCTCCGTCGGCGCGCTCACCCACAGCGTCCGCTCGCTCGACCTCGGCCTGGACATCGCGGTCGAGTGATCTACCTCGACCACGCCGCGACCTCGCCCGTGCGCCGCGAGGTGCTGGAGGCCATGTGGCCGTTCCTCACCGCGGAGTACGGCAACCCGTCGAGCAGCCACTCGCTCGGCGACGCCGCGGCGCGCGCGCTGGAGGCGGCGCGCGCTCACGTGGCCCGCTTCCTCGGCGGCCGCGCCTCCGAGACGCTCTTCACCTCCGGCGGCACGGAGTCGATCAACACGGCGGTCAAGGGCCTCGCGCTGGGGGCGCCGCGCGGACGGCACCTGGTGATCTCGGCGCTCGAGCACGAGGCGACCGTCGAGTCGGCCGACCACCTCCGGCGCCTGCACGGCTTCGAGGTGTCGACGGCCCCCGTCGACGCGACCGGCCTGCTCGACCTCGACGCGCTCGCCGCGCTGGTCCGGCCGGACACCGCGCTGGTCTCGGTGCTCGCGGCGAGCAACGAGATCGGGACGGTGCAGGACGTGCCGGCGATCGCGGCGCTCTGCCGATCGCGCGGCGTGCCGCTGCATGTGGACGCCGTCCAGGCCGCCGGCTGGCTGGACGTCGCGGGCTGGGGCGCCGACGCGGTCTCGGTCTCGGGGCACAAGCTCGGGGCGCCGAAGGGCGTGGGGGCGCTGCTGCTGCGCAGCCGGCTCCCGTTCGAGCCCCTGCTGCACGGCGGCGGCCAGGAGCGGGAGCGGCGCTCGGGCACCGAGAACGTGGCCTTCGCGGTCGCGCTCGGCACCGCGGTGCGCCTGCTCGATCCGGACCGCGCGGCGCGGGTCGGCGCGGTCCGGGACGCGTTCGCCGAGCGGGTCGCGGCCCTGGCGCCCCGGGCCGTGCCGCTGGGCTCCGCGGCGCACCGGCTCCCCTCGATCGCCGCGTACGCCGTCCCCGGGCGCAGCGGCGAGTCGACGCTCCTCGAGCTGGAGGAGCGCGGCGTCGTCGTCTCGAGCGGCTCGGCGTGCGCCGCCGGGCGCGACGAGCCCTCGCCCGCGCTGCTGGCCCTCGGCCTCGACCCCGACGTCGCCCGGACCGCCGTGCGGTTCAGCTTCGGCGAGGGCGCCACGCTCGAGGAGGCCGAGGCCGCGTCCTCCGCGCTCTCCACGGTCCTCACCTGAGACCTCTCGCAGCGGATCCCCGTCGATCGGGAATGTCCGGGGCGTCCGCCGCTGTTCTCCCTCCGTACCCCGCATCCGCGCCCGCGAGTCGAGCCGTCGATGCGCCCCTCACACCGATCCCCCTCACGACCGGAGAACACCTGTGACCGAGCGCAGCACCCTTCCCGCCGCACGGCCCGCCGCACCTGCCGCCGCCACGACCCTCGAGCCGCGCAGCCGCCTGGTCATCAGCCTCCTGCTGGTGTCGGCGTTCGTCGTGATCCTCAACGAGACGATCATGAGCGTGGCGCTGCCCGACCTCATGCGCGACTTCGACGTCGAGGCGCACGTGGGCCAGTGGCTCTCGACCGCCTTCATGCTCACGATGGCCGTCGTCATCCCGATCACGGGCTACCTGATCCAGCGGCTGCACACCCGCACGCTCTTCGCCGCCGCGATGATCCTCTTCAGCCTCGGCACGCTCACCGCCGCGCTCGCCCCGACCTTCGCGGTCCTCCTGGCGGCCCGCGTGGTGCAGGCCGGCGGCACGGCCATCATGATGCCGCTGCTGATGACGACCGTGATGACGCTGGTGCCCCCGGCGATCCGCGGCCGGATGATGGGCAACATCTCGATCGTCATCTCGGTGGCTCCGGCCGTCGGACCGACGATCTCGGGCGTCATCCTCAACTTCCTCGGCTGGCGCTGGATGTTCTGGATCGTGCTGCCGATCGCGATCGGCGCGCTGCTCCTGGGCCTGCGCAAGGTCGAGAACGTCACCGAGCCCCGCTCCATCCCGATCGACTCGCTCTCGGTCGTCCTCTCGGTCTTCGGCTTCGGCGGCCTCGTCTACGGCCTGTCGAGCCTCGGCGAGGGCGGAGCCGCGGTCGTCGCGCCGTGGATCCCGTTCGTCGTCGCGGGTCTCGGCCTCGCGGGCTTCATCGCGCGCCAGCTGCTGCTGCAGCGCACCGACCGGGCCCTGCTGGACCTCCGGACCTTCTCCTCCGCGAACTTCACCATCGTCATCGCGATGATGGCGGTCAGCATGTCGGCGCTCTTCGGCACCCTGATCCTGCTGCCCCTCTACACGCAGAACGTGCTGGGCCTCACTCCGCTGGAGACCGGGCTGCTCCTGCTCCCCGGCGGCCTGCTGATGGGCCTGCTCGCGCCATTCGTCGGCCGCGGCTACGACCGCTTCGGCCCGCGCGTGCTGCTCGTGCCCGGCTCGATCGTCGTCGCCGGCGCACTGTGGGGGTACACCCTGCTCGCGGCGGACTCGTCGCCCTGGTTCGTCCTCTCGCTGCACGTCACCCTCAGCCTGGGCCTCGCCTTCGTCTTCACGCCGCTGTTCACCGCCGGCCTCGGCTCGGTGCGCCCCTCGCTCTACTCGCACGGCAGCGCGATCATCGGCACCGTGCAGCAGCTGGGCGGCGCGGCGGGCACGGCGCTGTTCGTCACCGTCCTCTCGATCCGGTCGGCGGAGCTCGCGCAGGGCGGAGCCGACGAGGTCGCCTCCTACGCCGGCGGCATCCACTCCGCGTTCCTGTGGGGCGCGTCGATCGCGACGGTCGCGATCGTGGCCGCGTTCTTCGTCCGCCGCCCGGCGGAGTCGGACGCGCCGCTCCCGATGGCGCACTGAGCCGGGCGGGCCGACCCCGCCTGTTCACCTCCGCGTCACCCCGCCTCCCTACAGTGTCGCCCCGGCCGCCGCGCTCCCGATCGCGCGGCCGGGACGGAGACGAGACGTGACCGAGACGGCCGGCCCCCAGGACGTGCTCGACGCCGGAGCGGCCACCCCTCCTCCCCGCACGCTGGTCGACGTCCTCCGCGACACCGCGGAGCGCCACCCGGACGCCTCCGCGCTGGAGGACCCGGCCGGAGCGCTCAGCTACCGGGAGCTGCTGGCCCGCACGGTGCAGCTCGCGGGCGAGCTCACCACCGCAGGGGTCCGACGCGGCGACCGCGTCGGGATCCGCATGCCCAGCGGCTCCCGCGAGCTCTACCTCGCGATCCTGGCCGTCCTCGCCGCGGGAGCCGCGTACGTCCCGGTGGACGCGGACGACCCCGAGGAGCGGGCGCGCCTCGTCTTCGGCGAGGCCGCCGTCCGCGGCGTGATCACCGGCTCCGGCCGCTTCGAGCGCACCGGCGCCGACGAGCCGGCCGCCCGCCTGTTCACCGCGAGCGCGCCGCACCCGAGCACGGCGTCGATCCCGCTGCTGCAGCCGCCCTCGCTCGAGGACGACGCCTGGATCATCTTCACCTCCGGCTCCACCGGAACGCCCAAGGGAGTGGCGGTCAGCCACCGCTCCGCCGCCGCCTTCGTCGACGCCGAGGCGCGCCTGTTCCTCCAGGCGGAGCCGCTCGGCCCCGGGGACCGGGTGCTGGCCGGTCTCTCGGTCGCGTTCGACGCGTCCTGCGAGGAGATGTGGCTCGCCTGGCGGCACGGCGCCTGCCTCGTCCCCGCTCCCCGCTCGCTGGTCCGCAGCGGCATGGACCTCGGCCCATGGCTGACCACGCACGGCATCACCGTGGTCTCGACCGTGCCGACCCTCGCGGCGCTCTGGCCCGCGGAGTCGCTCGAGAACGTCCGCCTGCTGATCTTCGGCGGCGAGGCGTGCCCGCCGGAGCTCGGCGAGCGCCTGGCCGTCGAGGGCCGCGAGGTCTGGAACACCTACGGGCCGACCGAGGCCACCGTCGTCGCCTGCGCCGCGCCCCTCGGCGGGCCTCCCCCGGTGCGCATCGGGCTGCCGCTGGACGGCTGGCGGCTCGCCGTCGTGGACGCGGACGGGCAGCGGGTCGGCGAGGGCGAGGTCGGCGAGCTGGTCATCGGCGGGGTCGGGCTCGCGCGCTACCTCGACCCGGTCAAGGACGCCGAGAAGTACGCGCCGGCACCGCTCCTGGGCTGGGAGCGGGCCTACCGCTCCGGCGACCTGGTGCGCTTCGAGAGCGCCGGCCTGATCTTCCAGGGGCGCGCGGACGACCAGGTGAAGCTCGGCGGTCGGCGGATCGAGCTCGGCGAGGTCGAGGCGGCGCTGCAGGCGCTCCCCGGAGTCTCGGGGGCGGCGGCCGCGGTCCGCACCACGGCGGCCGGCAACCAGGTCCTCGTCGGCTACCTGGCCCTCGCCGGCGGCCGGGAGCTCGACCGCGACGCGGCGCTCGCCCGCCTGCGTGAGGCGCTGCCCGCATCCCTCGTGCCGCTGCTGGCCGTGGTCGAGGAGCTGCCGACCCGCGTCTCCGGCAAGGTCGACCGCGCCGCACTCCCCTGGCCGCTCGCCGTGGGCACGACCGAGGACGCCTCCCTCGACCCCGAGGAGGCGTGGCTCGCCGCCCTCTGGCGCGACGTGCTCGGCGTGCCGGTCGACGAGCGGGCGAACTTCTTCGACCTCGGCGGCGGCTCCCTCGCCGCCGCCCAGCTGGTCGCGCGGATCCGCGAGCGCGACCCCGAGTTCACGGTCGCCGACGTCTACGCCCACCCGCGTCTCGCGGCGATGGCCGCCGAGATCCAGAGCCGCTCGACCGGCACTGCGGAGGTGTCCGCTCACCGCATCGCGCCGGTCCCCCTCAGGATGCGCGTGCTGCAGACCCTCCTCGGCGCACCGCTGCTCGTGCTCGGCAGCGCCCGCTGGGTCACTGCGATCCTCACCGCCACCGCGGTGCTCGACCTGGTGCCGGGGTTCGGCTGGCTGCCCACCGCTCCGCTCGCCGCGCTGATCCCCGCGTTCGCGCTCTTCCTCACGCCGTTCGGGCGGATGGGGCTCACCGTCCTCGCCGCGCGCACCCTGCTGCGCGGGATCCGAGCCGGAGACCACCCGCGCGGCGGGAGCGTGCACCTCCGGCTCTGGCTGGCCGAGCAGATCGCGTTCCAGCTCAAGGCCGTGAGCCTCGCGGGCGCGCCCTGGGTCGCCTATTACGCCCGCGCGCTCGGCGCCCGCATCGCCGACGACGTCGACCTGCACTCCCTCCCTCCGCTGACCGGGATGCTCACGCTCGGGCGCGGCGCCGCGATCGAGCCCGAGGTCGACCTCTCCGGCTACTGGATCGACGGCGACGTCCTGCGCGTCGGTGCCGTCCGGGTCGGCGCCGGCAGCACGGTGGGCGCGCGCAGCACGCTCCTCCCCGGCGCCCGGATCGGCAAGCACGCGCAGATCGAGCCGGGATCGGCCGTCTTCGGGCGGGTGCCGGCCGGGCAGCGCTGGGGAGGATCCCCCGCCCAGCGGCTCGGCAGGGCGAACGCCGGGTTCCCCTCGGAGCGCCCGGCGCGCCGCCCGGGCTGGGTCTGGGCGTACGGAGCGTCCGCGGTCGGCCTCGCGGCGGTCCCGGTCCTCGCCCTCGCGGCCGGGCTCGCCGTCGTGGCCGCCGCCGTGCGCGGCTCGGCCGGCCTCGGCGCCGCGCTCGGGCCCGCTCTCGCCGCCCTCGTGCCCGCCGTCGCAGTCTCCGGAGTCGTCCTCGCCGCTCTCGTCGTCGTCCTGGTGCGCCTGCTCGGGCGGGGCGTCGAGCCCGGCACCCACCCCGTGCGCGGTCGGACCGGCTGGCAGGTCTGGTCGACGGAGCGGCTGCTCGACTCCGCGCGGGTCCTGCTCTTCCCGCTCTACTCGGGCCTGTTCACCCCGGTCTGGCTGCGGCTCCTCGGCGCGAAGGTCGGACGCGACGTCGAGGCCTCGACAGTGCTGCTCCTGCCCGCGATGACGACCATCCGCGACGGCGCGTTCCTCGCCGACGACACGCTCGTCGCCTCCTACGCGCTCGGCGGCGGCTGGATGCGGCTCGCCCGCGCGGAGATCGGCGAGCGCGCGTTCCTCGGCAACTCCGGCATGGCCGCTCCCGGTCACACCGTGCCCGCCGGCGGACTCGTCGCCGTCCTCTCCTCCGCGCCCCGGAAGTCGAAGGCGGGCTCGTCGTGGCTCGGCTCACCGCCCGTGCGGCTGCGGCGCACCGTCGTCGAGGCGGAGTCGGCGCGCACCTTCCGCCCCGCCCGCCGACTCCGCGCGGCCCGCATCGCGTGGGAGCTCGGCCGCTTCGTCCCGGTGGTCGTCTCGGTCGCGATCGGCCTCGGCGTGGTAGCCGGACTGCTCGCGCTGATCCAGACGCTCGGGGCGGTGCTCGCCGCGCTCGTGGGAGGCGTCGTGCTGCTGGCCGCCGGAGCGGTCGCCGCGGCCGTCTCCACCGCCGCGAAGTGGATCCTGATCCAGCGGGTCGAGCCGAGCGAGCAGCCGCTGTGGTCCTCGTTCGTCTGGCGGAGCGAGCTGGCCGACGCCTTCACCGAGATGGTCGCCGCGCCCTGGTTCGCCCACGCCGCCGCGGGCACTCCGGCGCTGGTCTGGTGGCTGCGGAGCCTCGGCGCCCGGATCGGACGCGGCGTCTGGTGCGAGAGCTACTGGCTCCCCGAGGCCGATCTGATCTCGCTCGGCGACGGAGCGACCGTGAACCGGGGCTGCGTCGTGCAGACGCACCTGTTCCATGATCGAATCATGAGCATGGATCTCGTGAGCCTCGACGCCGGCGCCACCCTGGGCCCGCACAGCGTGATCCTCCCCGCCGCGCGGATCGCCGAGCACGGCACGGTCGGCCCGGCCTCGCTCGTCATGCGGGGGGAGCTCGTGCCCGCGGGCAGCCGCTGGAGCGGCAACCCGATCGGCCCGTGGCGCGAGGTGCGCGTCGCCGACTACCACGCGCCCGTCGCGTGAGCCCCGCGCTGACCGGGCTCGAGACCGCCGGCGACCCCTACGTCCCCGGCATCGGGAACACCGGCTACCGCGTCGAGTCCTACGACCTCGACCTCGACTACCGCGTCGCCTCGAACCGCCTGGCCGGCCGGGCCGTGCTGCGGATCGTCGCGCTGCAGCCGCTCCGGCGGTTCTCCCTCGACCTCTCCCGGCTCCGCGTGGCCCGCGTCCGGATCGACGGACGCCGCGCCCGCCACGAGCAGGCGCCGCACAAGCTGCGGGTGTCCCCCGCCGAGCCGCTGGCCGCCGGCGAGAGCGTCGACGTCGAGATCGAGTACAGCGGCCACCCCGCCCCCCGCGCCAGCCACTGGGGCGAGCTCGGCTGGGAGGAGCTGGAGGACGGGGTGCTCGTCGCCTCGCAGCCCTCCGGCTCCTCCACCTGGTTCCCCTGCAACGACGACGTCGCCGAGAAGGCTCCCTACCGCCTGCGCGTCACCGCCGAGGAGGGCTACGCCGTGCTCGCGAACGGGGTGCTCATCGACTCGAGCGCCCGCTCCGGCCGCCGCACCTGGCTCTACGAGCAGCGCGAGCCCAGCGCCGCGTACCTCGCCTCGGTGCAGATCGGCCGCTACGCGATCGAGGAGCGCGTGCTCGCCGGCGTCGCGGTGACCCTCGCCCGCCCCGCCGCCCTGGCCGCTCGGGTCGCGCACGACTTCGCTCCGCTCGAGCGCATGCTCGCCCTGTTCACGCGGCTGTTCGGGCCCTACCCCTTCGCCCGCTACTGCGTCGTCGTCACGGCGGACGAGCTGGAGATCCCGCTCGAGGCGCAGGCGATGGCGGTGTTCGGCGCCAACCACGCCGACGGCCGCGGCGGCTCGGAGCGCCTCATCGCGCACGAGCTCGCGCACCAGTGGTTCGGCAACAGCGTGGGCATCGCCCGGTGGCGCCACATCTGGCTCAACGAGGGGTTCGCCTGCTACGCGGAGTGGCTGTGGTCGGAGGAGTCGGGCCGCGCCACCGCCGACGCCTGCGCCCGCCGCCACCACGCGGTGCTGCGGGCTGCGGCGCAGGATCTCGTGCTCGCCGATCCGGGGCCGGTCGCGCTCTTCGACGACCGCGTCTACAAGCGCGGCGCGCTCACCCTGCACGCGCTGCGGCTCACCGTCGGCGACGGGCCCTTCCTCCGGCTGCTGCGGGAGTGGACGTCCCGCTACGCCTCCGCCGCCGTCACCGACGAGGAGTTCCGCGAGCTCTGCACCGAGGTCCTCGGCGAGGGCGTGGACGATCTGCTCGACGCCTGGCTCCTCGACGAGGAGCTGCCGCCGCTACCGTCCCGGCGCTGACACCAGCGAGTCCGCGAGCGCGTCGCCGTGCTCGCGCCGCCAGCCGATGATGGGCCCGGCGCCCGCGTCCCCCATCGGCCCGAGGGCGACGCTGACCCGCAGCGCGGGGTCCAGCTGCGGCTCGGCCAGCCGGAAGCGGACGCCGTCGATCCGCGCCTCCGCCGCGTGGTGCGACTCGTGCACGTGCACCCGGCGCGGGTCGAGCTCGAGCCCGCGACCGTCCGCCTTCAGTGCGGCCTCGATCCGGGTCCAGTGCAGGACGGGGTCGGCGGGGCGCATCCCGCCCGTGGCGAAGGGCGCCCCGGCGATGCGCGTGATCCGCTCCCCGCGCTCGGGCGTGCCCAGCGTCGGCTCCACATCGACGCCGACCGCACCGGCGCTGCTCGCCGCGACCACGACGGCGCCCGCGCAGTGCGCGATGCTCACCGACAGCAGCTCGAGCGCGATCCCGCGTCCCTCCAGCCGCGGCCGGCCGTGCGCGCCCCCGCAGCGCGGGCAGCACGCGACGACCCGGACCTCCGACGCGCGCGTCCCCGTGAGCTCGGCCGCGAGCATCCGCAGGAGCACCCGCCCGAAGACGAAGCGCTCGGCCGCCGACGCGGCGACCGTGCCGGCGTAGCGCTCGCGCTCCTCGTCGCTCAGCAGCGGCAGCAGCCGCTCGGCGTCCAGCGTCTGCTCGTCGAGCGCCAGCCAGCGCAGGTGCACCCCCGGCAGCTCCGCGCCGATCCCCGACTCCCCCATGTCCGTCCCCCCGGTCAGCTCGTCGCGGCGTGCTCGCCGCGCTCGTACACGTCCGCGGCCGATCCGACGATCAGCGGGTCCGGACCCAGCGGGCCCACGACCTCCTCGTCGCGTCCGTCGTAGTCGTAGAGGCTCAGGACGTAGCGCATGGCCTCGAGCCGGGCGCGCTTCTTGTCGTTGCTCTTCACGATGGTCCAGGGAGCGTCGGCGGTGTCGGTCGCCGCCATCATCGCCTCCTTGGCCGCGGTGTAGTCGCCCCACTTGTCGAGCGAGGCGAGGTCCATCGGCGAGAGCTTCCACTGGCGCACGGGGTCGATCATGCGGATCGTGAACCGGGTGCGCTGCTCCTCCGCCGAGACCGAGAACCACAGCTTCACCAGGTCGATGCCGTCGCCGACGAGCATCCGCTCGAACAGCGGCGTCTGGCGGATGAACTCGTCGTACTGCGCCGGCGTGCAGAAGCCCATCACGCGCTCCACGCCGGCCCGGTTGTACCAGGAGCGGTCGAAGAGGACGATCTCGCCGGCGGCCGGCAGGTGCGAGACGTAGCGCTGGAAGTACCACTGACCGGCCTCGCGCTCGGTCGGCTTCTCGAGCGCGACCACGCGGGCTCCGCGCGGGTTGAGGTGCTCGGTGAAGCGCTTGATGGTGCCGCCCTTGCCCGCGGCGTCGCGCCCCTCGAACACGACCACGAGTCGGCGCCCGTGCTTCTTGATCCAGTTCTGCAGCTTCAGCAGCTCGATCTGGAGGAGGCGCTTGCCCGCCTCGTACTCCTCGCGCGACATCCGCTCGTCGTAGGGGTAGCCCTCGCGCCAGGTGTCGACCTGCGTGCCGTCGCGGCGCAGGAGCACCGGATCGTCGTCGTCCTCGTCCAGCACGACGAGGTCCCGCGCGTCGGCGGGCGTGAGCGTGCGGAGCAGCTCGGGAGTGGGACGGAGGGCGTCATCGGCGGTGTCGGGCACGGAGGGACGCTAGTGCGCCCGTGCGACGCTCCGGTGAACGGCGGGTATCCCCGCGTCTGCGGGGAGGACGGTCGGACAGGCTGCCGCGCCGATCGCGGACCCGGCCGCCGGACGCGCAGGCTGACCACGACGGCTGTACGCGACCGAGGCTGCAGTGCTCGATCCGGTGCGTTCCCGCGAGGATCGACCGGCTCCGCCTCGTCTCGGGACGGCGTCAGCCGGTGAACGCCGCAGGAGGCAGGTCGGTCTCGCCGTCCTCGACCGCGTCGAGCAGCCGGTCGACCACGTCCTGCGGCGCCAGACCCGCGCCGAAGCGGGGCGCGTCTCCCGCGAGCGGGTGCCGGGACAGGTCGGTCTCGGTGTGGCCGGGACGCGCGTCGAGCAGGAGGACGCCCGCCCGCTTGTACTCGCGGGCCGAGGCCTTCACGAAGGAGTGCAGTGCCGCCTTCGAGGCGGAGTACGCGGCGAGTCCCGCGGTCGGAGCCTCCGCCACCACGCCGCTGATGGTCAGCGCGAACGGCTCGCGCCCCTCGCCCGCCGACGCGACGAGCGACGGCAGCGCGGCGGTCAGCACCCGGATCGGCGCCAGCGCGTTCACCTCGACGAGCTCCTCCAGAACGGCCGGATCGAGCTCGGCGGAGGGCCCGAAGGCCACGACGCCCGCGGCCACGACGACGCCGTCGAGGCGCCCGTGCCGCTCGAGCACCTCGGCGACCACGCGCCGGGGCTCGTCCTCCCCGCGCAGGTCGGCGACCAGGGGTGCCTCGCCGAGCGCCGCGGAGTCGCGCCCCGAGCGCACCGCGACGGCACCGCGCGCCTCCAGCGAATCGGCCAGGAGGCGGCCGAGGCCGCCCGAGGCTCCGAGGACGAGGACGACGGCACCGTCGAGACGAGTCATGTGGCGAGCCTAGACGGGTGCGCTGTCGCGGATCGGCACTACCGTCCGAGCGACCGGCCCCCTACCGTGAGGCCCATGACTCGACTGCAGAGCCGTGCCGTGCTGCACCGCCTGCTCGAGGTCCTCGAGGATCCCGCCCCCGTCACCATCGGCCACGCGCGTCACGTCCGGATGCTCGTCCGCGAGGCTCTGGAGTGGATCGCCGGCCCTCGGGCGCACGAGTCCGGTGCGTGGAGCGGCCCCGCTTCGGGAGAGCTCGCGGCCGCGCTCGCCCCCGAGGATCCCGCCGCCACGGACCCGGGTCTCTGACGCTCCCGCCCTCCTCGTAGACTCGTTCGCCGGAGGAACGGGGTGTCGATGGACGAGGGTGCGCCGGCGGGCTGGTACCGCGACGAGGCCGATGCGGCCGAGATGCGCTGGTGGGACGGCAGGCGGTTCACCGGGGCGCGCCGCTCCGCGCAGGACAGTGCCGCGGTGGTGCGGGACGCACCCGTCACCCCCGTCACGGAGCGCGTCGACTACCGGCTCCCGAACGCCGACGGCGCCCCGAGCGTCGACGCCCTCGCCGAGGCCGAGCGGATCGAGGAGATCGCCGATCTGATCGGCCGCACGCTCGAGCAGGGCGAGATCGACGAGCGGACCCTCGAGGTCGACCTGATCCCCGAGCCCGACCACCCCACCGGCCTCGACGCCGTCTCGGTCCGGGCCGGCGGCCGCGTCCTCGGCTACCTGCCGAACGCCCCCGCCCACCGGGCCGCTCTCGACCGGGTCGTGGCGAGCGGAGCCGTCCCGGTCACGACCGCGCGCCTCCGGGTCGAGCGCGGCGAGGAGGGCCTGCGGGCCGTCCTCCGCGTCGCCCTGGTCGCCCCCGAGCTGCTCGTGCCGCTCAACGAGCCGCCCGTCGAGCGCCACTCGATCCTCCCCTGGTCGCGGGGCCTGCCGGTCCTGCGCGAGGACGAGCACTTCGCCCGCCTCTCGACGGTCGTTCCGTTGAGCGGCCGCGGCATGCTGCTGGTGACCCTGCACCCGGCCGGCGACCTCGTCGAGCTCCGTCTCGACGGCGAGCGGGTGGGCGAGCTCTCCCCGACCCTCTCGGCGGATTTCACCCCGACCCTCCGCCACCTCGCGAGCCTCGGCCTCACCGCCGCCGCCTACGCTTCCCTCCGCGGATCCCCACTCAAGGTCGAGCTCACGCTGCAGGCCGCGAAGGCCGCGGAGCTGCCCGCCGAGTGGGTCGACGGCCGTCCGGTCACTCTCCCCCGACTCCTCCCGCCGGCCCGGACCTACACCGTCCCGCCCTCGTACACGGCGCCGCTGCGTCCCACTCCCCGCAGCTCGGAGGCGGTCTCCCGCTCGGTCCGCCGGACCGTCGCCTGGGTGGTCGTCGGCGTCTGCACCCTCGTCGGGCTGTCGAGCTGGCTGATCGGGGACGTGCTGAACTGACGGGCGGAGCGGACGTCCGCGGACGTGACCGGCCTCGTGTCGGACTCCCGGGGTCGGCGATCCCGCACCTCCGTGCAGAAGCGCCCGGCTCGCGGATCCGGGGTTCCGAGCGAACCGGGCGCCTCGAGCCGAGCGCGGCCGTCCTACACGTTGAAGCGGAACTCCACGACGTCGCCGTCCTGCATCACGTAGTCCTTGCCCTCGATGCGGGCCTTGCCCTTCGCGCGGGCCTCGGCGATCGAGCCGGTCTCGACGAGGTCGTCGAACGAGATGATCTCGGCCTTGATGAAGCCCTTCTGGAAGTCGGTGTGGATGACACCGGCGGCCTGGGGCGCGGTCCAGCCCTTCCCGATGGTCCAGGCGCGCGTCTCCTTCGGGCCGGCCGTGAGGTACGTCTGGAGGCCCAGGGTGTCGAAGCCGATGGTCGCGAGCTGGTTGAGGCCCGACTCCGTCTGGCCGGTCGACTCGAGCATCTCGGCGGCGTCGGCCTCGTCGAGGTCGATCAGCTCGGACTCGATCTTCGCGTCGAGGAAGATCGCCTTCGCCGGCGCGACGAGGGCCGCGAGCTCGGCCTTCCGGGCGTCGTCGGTCAGCACGGCCTCGTCGACGTTGAAGACGTAGATGAACGGCTTGGCGGTCAGCAGGCCCAGCTCGCGGATCGGCTCCAGATCGATCGAGGAGGCCGACAGCGGCTTGCCCTGGTCGAGGAACTCGCGCGCCTTCTTCGCGGTCTCGACCACGATCGGCTCGATCTTCCTGCCCTTGAGCTCCTTCTCGTAGCGGGCCTCGGCCTTCTCGAGGGTCTGGAGATCGGCGAGGACCAGCTCGGTGTTGATCGTCTCCATGTCGCTGGCGGCGTCGACCTTGCCGTCGACGTGGACGACGTCGGAGTCCTCGAAGCCGCGGATGACCTGCGCGATGGCGTCGGCCTCGCGGATGTTCGCGAGGAACTTGTTGCCCAGGCCCTCGCCCTCGGACGCGCCGCGCACGATGCCGGCGATGTCGACGAAGGAGACGGGCGCCGGGAGGATGCGCTCGGAGCCGAAGATCCCGGCGAGCACCTCGAGGCGGGAGTCGGGCAGGTTCACCACACCCACGTTCGGCTCGATCGTCGCGAACGGGTAGTTCGCCGCGAGCACCGTGTTCTTGGTCAGTGCGTTGAAGAGCGTCGACTTGCCGACGTTGGGGAGACCGACGATTGCGATAGTGAGAGCCACGGGCATCCATCCTACGGCGTGGCGGCGGAAGGGCCGGGCTGGCGGGCGCGGAGGAACGGGAGCCGCCCGGCCGGCGGCCGGCGGGTGCTCCCGGCCGCTCGGGGCGACGCGCGCGCGACGCTCCCGGCGGCGTCGGAGGTGCGTGAGAGGCTGGAGCGTGCCCATCGACTTCACCGCCATCGACTTCGAGACCGCCAACTCGCACGGGGCCTCCGCCTGCTCCGTCGGGCTCGTCAAGGTCCGCGACGGCCGCGTCGTCGACCGCGCCGGCTGGCTCATCCGCCCGCCGTTGGGGTACGACGACTTCCTCGAGTGGAACACGCGGATCCACGGCATCCGCAAGCACGACGTGCACGCCGCCGCCTCCTGGGTCGACCAGTTCGCCGACCTGACGGCCTTCGCCGGCGAGGACGTGTTCGTCGCGCACAACGCCGGCTTCGACATGGGCGTCATCCGCGCAGCCTGCGCGGCGACCTCCCTCGAGCACCCCGAGTACGACTACCTCTGCTCGCTGCAGCTCGCCCGCAAGACGTACGAGCTCGACTCCTACCGCCTCCCCGTCGTCGCCATGGCCGCGGGCTTCGAGGACTTCCGCCACCACGACGCGTCGGCCGACGCCGAGGCGTGCGCCGCGATCGTCGTGCACGCGGCCCGGCGGCACGGCGCCGCGAGCATGGCCGAGCTCGGCGAGCTGGCCGGCGTCTCCGTGAAGCGCCTGCGCCCGAAGGCCCCCGTCGCCGCCTGACGTCCGTCATGCCGAGCCGGCTCGAGACGATCGGCTCAGCCGCGGGGGTCGCCGAACCAGGTGCTGAAGATGCGCCAGAAGTTCCGGTTCCCGTAGGCCGAGCAGTCGTCGCCCTCGCCGTAGAGGTTCGCGAGCGCCGCCGCGTTCGGCTGGTACGGCGTGTAGTAGTAGAGACCCGCCGTGGCCGCGTTGGCGATCGTCACCGGGGCGGTACCGCAGGACTCGTCCGGGGAGTAGCGGACGTCGCCGGCCGCGCCGACCGGGTACCAGTCGAAGCTCGAGTCCGGATTCCGGTAGCGCTGGAACTGCCACGCCGCTCCGTACACCTGCGCGGCGAAGCCGTAGGAGTCCGTGTCGCAGTCCGCGGTGTCCGGGCAGCCGTAGCCCGTGGCGCTGCGGAACTGCCGCTCGCTCGGCTCCGGATCGGTCACGAGCGACTGCTCCTTCTGCAGCAGCACCAGGAGGACGGCCGGATTCACGCCGCACGCGCCGGCGACCGAGGTGATGATCTCCGCGGCCGGGACGTCGCGTCCGGCGGGCAGCGCATCGCACTGCTCGTCGGCCGTGATCGCCGCGGTGTCCTCGGCGTAGTCGCGCAGGCACGGCACCGGCCCGCCCGCGCAGTCGGGGACGCGGGCGTCGAGGAACGCCTGCACCGTGAGCGGTCCGAGCGCGTCGCCGGCGAAGAAGACCTCGTCGGAGATCAGGTCGCCCGGGTCGAAGTCGGCCGCGACGGGGCCCGGCTGGAGGAAGGTCCACAGCCGGACGGTCTGCGGCTCGGACGGCACCGCGGCGAGGCGCGTGCCGTCGAAGGACCCTCCAAGCAGGAGCGCCACCAGCGCCCCGACGACGACCGCACCGCCCCGCCGGCGTCGGACGCCGGTCGGGGACGGTGCGGTCGGGGTCATCCCTCCACGCTAGTGGCGGGGCCGCGGGCGATTAGCCGCAGGGGGTGAGGCGCGCGACGTCCTCCGAGAGGGTGGTGGGACCGCCGAGGAGGACGACCCGCTGAGCTCCCGACTTCGCGATGTCGGTCAGGACGGCGCGGGGCACGCAGTTCGTCGGCACGGCGAACAGCGGGCTGTTCGAGTAGCCCGCCGCCGTGGCTCCGGCGAGGGCGTCGGGGAAGTTCTCGCCCGTCGCCAGGAACACGGTCTTGGCCCTCGAGAAGGCTGCCCGGTTCAGCTGCTCCGAGGTGTCGTAGCGGTCGACTCCGCCGATGCGGGTGATCGTCGGCACCGGAAGCGAGTTCTTGATCCCCTCGCTCACCGACAGGGGGCTGCCCGCGATGGTGAGGTTCTGCACCTTGAGCTTCGAGAGGATGCCCTTCGTCACGGCGTCGGCCGTGCTGCCGGTGCCGTTCACGAGGACGACGGGCGCGTCGACGGAGCCGGCCGCGGCGCTCGCGCCGAGCGCGTCGGGGAACTTCTCGCCCGTGGCGAGCCAGGCCCGCGTCGAGCCGCCCGAGAACGCGCTCTGGATGATGAGCCTGGACGTGTCGTAGCGGTCCTTCCCTCCGATGCGGTCCACCGTCGGCGAGTAGGACCTCAGCTGGTTCAGCAGGCCGTCGCCGACGCTCAGTGCGGAGCCGACCACGACGATCCTCGCCGGCTTGAGCCGGCTGAGCTCGTCGCGAACGGGCTGCGACATCGAGTCCCGGTCGACCAGGAGCAGCGGACCGCCCTGCTTGGCCGCGGCAGGGGCGGCGCTCAGGGCGTCGGGGAAGTTGGCGCCGGTCGCGATGTAGACGACCGGGACGTTCGTGCGGAAGACGGCCTTCGAGATCGCGACGGCGGTGCCCTGGCGGTCCGTGCCGGCCAGGCGCGAGACGTCGATCCCGGCCGACGTGCTCACGGACGAGCAGCCGAGATCCTTCCGGCCGGGGCCCCGGGAGTCGCCCGTGCCGACCCAGCGGTTCCAGTCGACGGAGTCGGCGGAGACGCAGACCTGGTAGGTGCCGGGTGCCGAGACGGGCGTGGTGGCGCCGAAGCCGTGGGCGCGGCCGGCGACGGAGTACTCGCCCGGGATGTCACCGCGGTCGCCGTTCGCGGTCTGCGTGCGGACCGTGCGGGTGCCGTCGGGGCCGGTCACCGTGACCGTCGTGGTCAGCGCGGCCTGCTGCGTCGTCGGATCGACGGCCCAGCCGGACACGCTCAGGGTGCTGCCCGAGATGCGCGGGGCGTCGACGCGTCCCGCGGGGGCGGTCCCGGCGTTGGCCAGGGTGCCGTTCGGGTTCCAGTCGCTGAAGAGGTACCAGAAGTTGATGTTGCCGTAGGTCGCGCAGGCCGCGTTGCCGGAGCCGGTGAGCGCGTAGTCGTTGGGCTGGTACGGCGTGTAGTAGTAGAGGTCGGCCGTGGCCTGGTTGCGGATGGTGACCGGCGAGGAGCCGCACGCGGTGCTCGGGTAGTAGGCGACGTTCGGCGTCGTGCCCGGAGCGTAGGTGGTGAAGTTCGAGCCGGAGCCGGGCGGGTTGGCGTAGCGCTTGAACTGGCGGGCCGCGCTGTAGACCTGCGTGAAGAAGCCCGCCGAGCCGGGGTCGCACGCCGCGGTGTCCGGGCAGTTGTAGCCGGTCGCCTTGGCGTAGTCCTCGGGGCTGGGCGTCGCGTCGGTGACGAGGCTCCGCTCCTTCTGCACGAGCACGACCAGGGCGAGCGGGTTGATGCCGCAGGCCAGGCCGACGCGCGTGAAGATCGAGGCCGACGACTCGCTGCCGGAGCCCTGGTAGGCGCTGCACATCGCGTCCGCCGCCTTGGACGGCGTCGCCTGCGAGAAGTTCTTGAGGCAGGGGGCGGTGCCGGCGGTGGAGCACGGGCTGCCCTTCTCGTTCAGGAGCGACTGCACCTGACCGGTGCTCAGCGCGTCCCCGTCGAAGAACTGGGCGTCGCTGACGATGAAGCCGGCGCGGAAGCTCTTCGTCTCCTCGGCGCTGTACTGCGTCGACTGGTCCGGGACGCCGAGGTCGGCGCGGTCGAGGGACGCGTCGAGAGCGCCGGTCTCGACCGAGACGGTCGACGGCGCGTCCTCGGCGGCG
Organism: Rathayibacter sp. AY1B8; assembly: GCF_002932775.1. NCBI lineage: Bacteria > Bacillati > Actinomycetota > Actinomycetes > Micrococcales > Microbacteriaceae > Rathayibacter > Rathayibacter sp. AY1B8. Next base: position 224,924 of record NZ_PSWJ01000001.1, read on the forward strand.
GAGGCGGAGGTGATCGGGACGAGGGCGGTGCCGAGCCCGACGGCGAGAGCGAGCGCGGCCGTGAGCAGGCGCGATGAGCGGTGGTGATTCCCCATGATCGCGAAGTCTACGAGGCGGTCGCAGGGCGTCCTGGCCCTCGTTCGGTGGGCGTGGCGCGTCGATCGCTCGATGTCGGAGGTGCGTGGTGTCATCGGCGGCATGGATCTCTCCTTCGTCCTCGGCCTGGTGGTCGGCGCGCTCCTCGCGGGAGTCGTCGCCGTCCTCCTCGCCCGCTCCCGCACGCCCGACGCCGCCCTCGCCCTCGACCTCGCGACGGCCCGCGCACGCGCGGAGGGCCTGGAGGAGCGCCACGAGGCCGTCGTCGAGCAGCACCGCGAGCACCTCGGCTCCGCCCGCGACCAGATCCGCGAGCTCCAGGAGCAGCTGCGCGTCGTCGCCGAGCGCGAGCGGCACGACGCGCGCATCCTGCAGACCCTCTCCCCCGTCGCCGAGAGCCTGCGCGGCATGCAGGAGGCGGTCGGCCGGCTCGAGCGCGAGCGCGCCGCCCAGTTCGGGGCGATCACCGAGCAGCTCGAGGGACAGCGGGCGGCGGGCGAGCAGCTGCGCTCGACGACCGAGACCCTCGCGTCCGCGCTCCGCTCCACCACGAGCCGCGGCGCCTGGGGCGAGACGCAGCTGCGGAACGTCGTCGAGGCCGCCGGGCTCACCCAGCGGGTCGACTTCGACGTGCAGTTCGGGCTCGAGGGCGAGGCGGGCCGCGGCCGCGCCGACATGGTGGTCCGCCTGCCCGGCGGCAAGGCGATCGCGGTGGACGCCAAGGTGCCGTTCGACGCGTACCTGGAGGCGAGCGCGATCCCCGCGGGCGCCGGCGGAGAGGAGGAGGCGCGGCGCGCGGGGCTCCTGCGCGCGCACGTCCGCGCCCTCCGCGGCCATGTGGACGCGCTGGCCGCCCGCTCCTACTGGACCGGACTCCCGGCGAGCCCCGAGTTCGTCATCGCGTTCGTGCCGAGCGAGCCGCTGCTCGCGAGCGCGCTCGACGCCGACCCGAGCCTGCTCGAGTACGCGTTCCGCAAGCGCGTCGCCCTCGCCTCGCCCGTGACCCTGTGGTCGGTGCTGAAGACCGTCGCCTACACCTGGCAGCAGGACGTGCTCACCGACGACGCCAAGCGCCTGCTCGACCTCGGCAAGACGCTCTACGCCCGTCTCGGCACCCTCGCCGACCACGCCGAGGGCCTGCGCCGCTCGCTCGAGAAGACGGTCGACTCCTACAACGCCTTCGCCGGCTCGCTCGAGAGCCGCGTGCTGGTCACCGCGCGCCAGTTCGACTCCCTCGACGAGTCGCGCGTCATCGCCCCGGTCGGAGGAGTCGCCTCCTCGCCGCGCCGCCTCACCGCCGTCGAGCTGCTCGCCGCGGAGGACGGGTCCGAGCGGAGCGCGTAGGCTCCCCGGTCCCCCGCTGAGCGATCACCGGGGGCGCGCAGGCCGCGCGCGAGCGGCGCCGTCCATCCGGCTCGACACCCGGACGACCGCAGCTCACGACGGCACCCCGCCTCCGCGGCTCGCCGGAGGAGCGCCCGCGAGGCGTCTCGAGACCCGCCGCGGCCCCGCCCGCTCGCCTCGGTGACCGGGGCCGGTGTCCTTCCGCGTCCTGCACGCCGAAACGCCGCCGCACTGGCCGAGGCGCCGTCAGCGGGGCGGCGCCTCAGCGGCGGGGCGGCGTCTCGGACAGACGGTGACGGCCTAGACCCACTTCTCCGCGAGGTGCTGGGCGGTCACGCGGCGGATGGTGCCCGAGCGGGAGCGCAGCACGATGGACTCCGTCGTGATGACGTGGCCCTCCTTGCGCACGCCCTTCACGAGCCCGCCGTTCGTCACTCCGGTCGCGACGAAGTAGGTGTTGTCGCTGCGGACGAGGTCGTTGGCGTGGAGCACGCGGTCGAGGTCGTGCCCGGCGTCGATGGCGCGCTGCCGCTCGTCGTCGTCCTTCGGGCGGAGGATGCCCTGGATCACTCCCCCGAGCGCGCGGATGGCGCAGGCCGTGATGATGCCCTCGGGCGTGCCTCCGGTGCCGACGCACATGTCGAGTCGGGAGTCGTGGCGAGCGGCGTTGATGCCGCCCGCGACGTCGCCGTCGAGCAGGAGGCGCGTGCCGGCTCCGGCCGCGCGGATGTCCTCGATCAGCTGAGCGTGGCGCGGGCGGTCCAGCACCGCGATGCGCATCTCCTCGACGGGCTTGCGCTTGGCGCGGGCCAGGGCGCGGATGTTCTCGCCGATCGGGCGCTGGATGTCGATGATCCCGACGCCCTCGGGCCCGGTGACGATCTTCTCCATGTAGAACACGGCGGAGGGGTCGAACATCGCGCCGCGGTCGGCGACGGCGATCATCGAGAGCGCGTTCTGGCGCCCGGCGGCGGTCAGCGAGGTGCCGTCGATCGGGTCGACGGCGATGTCGGCGGCGGGCCCCGAGCCGTTGCCGACGTGCTCGCCGTTGAAGAGCATGGGCGCGTTGTCCTTCTCGCCCTCGCCGATCACGACGACTCCGTCGAAGTTCACGGTCCCGAGGAAGGTGCGCATGGCATCGACCGCTGCGCCGTCGGCGGCGTTCTTGTCGCCCTTGCCGATGAAGGGCACGGCGCGGATCGCGGCGGCCTCGGTAGCGCGGACGAGCTCCATGCCGAGGTTGCGGTCGGGGTGGAGGTAGAGCGAGTCGTTGTCGATCACAGAGCGGAGTCCTTCGTCGTCGAGTTCGTGCACGTCGTCGCAGGACCCGCGGAGCGGATCCCCATCCCTGCTCGAATCCTAGTCCAGGGCCCTCCACGGGCGGAGGGACCGCGGAGGGGCGCCTCGCTAGACTCGTCCGCGACGCGGGCCTCGCCCGACCCCCCTTCGTTCATCCGTCAAAGGAGATGCCATGCCCGTCGCTACCCCGGACCAGTACGCAGAGATGCTCGACAAGGCGAAGGCGGGCGGCTTCGCCTACCCGGCGTTCAACGTCTCGTCGTCGCAGACGATCAACGCGGTCCTCCAGGGCCTCACCGAGGCGGGCTCGGACGGCATCATCCAGGTCACCACCGGAGGCGCGGACTACTTCGCCGGCCACACCGTGAAGAATCGCGCGGCCGGCGCGATCGCCTTCGCGAGGTTCGCGACCGAGGTCGCCAAGAACTACCCGGTCACGGTCGCGCTCCACACCGACCACTGCCCGCAGAACGCGCTCGAGGGCTTCGTCTACCCGCTGATCGCCGCCTCCGAGGAGGAGGTCAAGGCCGGTCGCGAGCCGCTCTTCCAGTCGCACATGTGGGACGGCTCCGCGATCCCGCTCGACGAGAACCTCGCCATCGCGAAGGAGATCCTCCCGCGCGTCAAGAACATCAACGCCATCCTCGAGGTCGAGATCGGCGTCGTCGGCGGCGAGGAGGACGGCGTCTCGCACGACATCAACGAGCACCTCTACACCACGCTCGACGACGCGATCGCGACCGTCGAGGCCCTCGGCTTCGGCGAGCAGGGCCGCTACATGGCCGCCCTCACCTTCGGCAACGTCCACGGCGTCTACAAGCCGGGCAACGTCCGACTGCGCCCGGAGCTGCTCCGCGAGATCCAGGACGGCCTGCAGGCGAAGTACGGCACCGGCGCGCTCCCCCTCGATCTCGTCTTCCACGGCGGCTCGGGCTCGACCGACGAGGAGATCGCCGAGGCGGTCCGCAACGGCGTCGTCAAGATGAACATCGACACCGACACGCAGTACGCGTTCAGCCGCTCCGTCGCGGACACCGTGCTGAAGAACTACGACGGCTTCCTCAAGGTCGACGGCGAGGTCGGCAACAAGAAGGTCTACGACCCGCGCTCGTGGGGCAAGATCGCCGAGACCGCGATGGCCGTGCGCGTCGCCGAGGCGACCCGTCAGCTCGGCTCGGCCGGGAACTCCGGGAAGTAGGGCACCGCTCCGTGACGAACGCACACGATCAGCCGGGCGACAGGCGTCCGGAGCCGCAGTACGGCGAGTACGCGCCGCCCGGCTGGTCGTGGCAGCCGCCGGAGGACGCCGTGGTCGTCCCCGACCCGAGGGGGTCGGAGACCGATCCGAGGCCCGCGACCGCTCCGGCCGCGAAGCCCGTCGCGCATCCCGTCGACCGCCTGCTCACGATCGTGCTGCTCGCGCTCGGCGTGTTCTTCGCCGTACCGACGCTGCTCGATCCCTCGAGCTTCGCGACGACCCTCCAGGAGCTCTACCGCTCCCAGGGCATCGGCACCTACGCGTCGCCGGAGCTCGCGCGGATCCTCGGCGTCGTGGTGGCGCTCGCGCAGTCGCTGATCGTCGCCTTCGCGGTGTGGATCTCGATCCGGCGGCTCCGCGCCGGCAAGCGCGCCGTGCTCGTCCCGATCCTCGGGATCGCGGCGACCGTGCTGCTCTCCCTGATCGTCGCGGCGATCGCCATCCTGGGCGACCCGACGTTCGCGGAGTACGTCACGCGCATGTCGGGCTCGCAGGGCGGCGCGGGCACCGACGTCTAGCGTCGATCCCCGTCCGACCGGACACGGAAGAGGCCGCCGCTCCTGAGGGAGGGCGGCCTCTTCCGTGTCCGGGCCGGAAGGCTCTAGGCGCCCGCTCCCGCGCTGATGCGTCCACCGACGCCGCGGGCGTCGCGCTTGCCGGCGACGTCCTTGCGCAGCTCCTTCGGGAGCGAGAACATCAGGTCCTCCTCCGCGGTCTTGACCTCCTCGACATCGCCGTACCCGGCGGCGGCGAGGTCGTCGAGGACCTCCTGGACGAGCACCTCGGGCACCGAGGCGCCGCTGGTGACGCCGACGGTGCGGATGCCCTCGAGCCACTCCTGCTTGATCTCGCTGGCGTAGTCGACCCGGTAGGCGGCCTTCGCGCCGTACTCGAGGGCGACCTCGACGAGGCGCACGGAGTTGGAGGAGTTCGCGGAGCCGACGACGATGACCAGCTCGGCGCCCGCGGCGACCTTCTTGATCGCGACCTGGCGGTTCTGCGTGGCGTAGCAGATGTCGTCGCTCGGCGGGTCCTGCAGGTTGGGGAAGCGCTCGCGGAGGCGGCGCACCGTCTCCATCGTCTCGTCGACCGAGAGCGTCGTCTGCGAGAGCCAGACGACCTTGTCCGGGTCCTTCACGACGATGTTCGGCACGTCGTCGGGGCTGCCGACGAGGGTGACGTGATCGGGGGCCTCGCCCGCGGTGCCCTCGACCTCCTCGTGGCCCTCGTGGCCGATGAGGAGGATCTCGAAGTCGTCGCGCGCGAAGCGGACGGCCTCGCGGTGCACCTTCGTCACCAGGGGGCAGGTCGCGTCGATCGCCTGGAGACCGCGGTCGGCCGCGCCCTGGACGACGGCCGGTGAGACGCCGTGCGCGCTGAAGACGATGTGCGATCCCTCGGGCACCTCGTCGACCTCGTCGACGAAGATGGCGCCCTGGCTCTCGAGCGTGGAGACGACGTGCACGTTGTGCACGATCTGCTTGCGCACGTAGACCGGCGCACCGTAGTGCTCGATGGCCTTCTCGACGGCGACGACCGCGCGGTCGACTCCGGCGCAGTAGCCGCGGGGCGCGGCGAGGAGGACGCGCTTGCGGCCCTCGACGGGGACGTCGCGCAGACGCCCTGTGGCGCGGGGCATGCGCGGCATGGGCAGGCTGATCGGGACTTGGCTCACCCCCTGATTCTACGTGGTGCATCCTGTGCCCGGGCCGTCCCGGTGTCGGACGCGTCCCGTACCGTTGTCGTCGCGGGAGGGCACTCCCGCTCCCCCCGTCCCTCCGAGCAGAGGCAGCGATGACCGACGCCCCACCCACCGCCGACGCACCCTGGCCGGTCGGCCTGCTCGCCAGCAAGATCAAGGGCTGGATCGAGCGCCTCGGCACCGCGTGGGTCGAGGGCGAGATCACCCAGTGGGGCGCGTCCGGCGGCAACGTCTACGGGAAGCTGAAGGACCTGTCCGGAGACTCGACGGTCGGCTTCACCGTCTGGTCGTCGGTGCGGAGCCGCCTCCCGGCCGACCTCAAGCAGGGCGATCGGGTCATCGCGCTGGTGAAGCCCAACTACTGGGTCAAGGGCGGCACGCTCTCGATGCAGGTCTTCGAGATGCGCCACGTCGGCCTGGGCGATCTGCTGGAGAAGCTCGAGCGGCTCCGCCGGCAGCTGGCGTCGGAGGGGCTGTTCGACGCCTCCCGCAAGAAGCCGCTGCCGTTCCTCCCGCACGGCGTGGGCCTCATCACCGGCAAGGACTCGGACGCCGAGAAGGACGTGCTGCGGAACGCGCAGCTGCGCTGGCCGGCTGTGCGCTTCCGGGTGGTCCACTCGGCCGTGCAGGGCGACCGGACGGTCCCGGAGGTGCTCTCGGCCCTGCGGACCCTCGAGGCCGACGACAGCATCGACGTGATCGTGATCGCCCGCGGAGGCGGTGACTTCCAGAACCTGCTCGGCTTCAGCGACGAGGCGCTCGTGCGCGCCGTCGCCGCCTGCTCCACTCCGGTCGTCAGCGCGATCGGCCACGAGGCCGACCGCCCGCTGCTCGACGACGTCGCCGACCTGCGCGCCTCCACTCCCACCGACGCCGCGAAGAGGGTCGTGCCCGACGTCTCCGACGAGCTGCTGCGCGTGCAGCAGGCCCGGCTGCGGATGACCGGCCGCGTGAGCGGGCTCGTCTCGCACGAGATCGACCGGCTCTCGCAGCTGCGCTCGCGGCCGGTGCTCGCCCAGCCGCACGTCCTGGTCGACCGGCACTCCGAGGAGCTGACCCGCTGGGTGGCGCGCGGCGCCGAGCTGGTGGACCGCCGCCTCGAGCGCGCGCACCTCGAGGTCGAGCGCCTGCACGGCCACCTGCGCGCCCTCTCCCCCCAGCACACCCTCGACCGCGGCTACGCGATCGTCCAGAACGCGGCCGGGCACGTCGTCCGGGCGCCCGGCGACGCACCGGCCGGCGGCGCACTCGTCCTCACGCTCGCGGAGGGGGCCGTCGGCGCCCGCTCCGAGGGGCCCACCGGCGATCCCGCCGGCCGGTCCTGAGCCCGCCGCGCCACCCGTCCCCCTCAGCCCCGATCGATAGGATCAGACCCATGCCCGACTCCCCCGACGCCCCGGCGACCGACTCCGACGTCTCGGGATTCTCCTACGAGCAGGCGCGCGACGAGCTCGTCCGCGTCGTGTCCGAGCTCGAGCAGGGCAGCTCCACCCTCGAGCGCTCGCTCGCCCTGTGGGAGCGCGGCGAGGCCCTCGCCGCCCGCTGCGAGGAGTGGCTGATCGGAGCACGCGCCCGGCTGGACGCGGCCCGCTCCGGAGGGGCGGCCGCCGGATGAGCCGCGCGAAGCCCGCGCGGGTCGTCGCCGAGCTCGGGCGCCCGGAGACGGCGGCCGAAACGGCCGCACGCAAGGCCGAGAACTCCCGGCTCTACCGTCAGCGCAAGACGGTCAACAACCTCGTCTTCTCGCTGCTCGCGACCGTCGGCGCCGTAGCGCTCATCGTCCTGCTCGTCCCCCGCGGCGACACCGTGGAGCTCTCCTCGGTCGACGTCCCCCGCGTCGCCGCACAGGTCCAGCTGGGCGAGGAGCAGACGCTCGCCGTGCCCTCCCTGGCCGACGGCTGGAAGGCCAACGCGGCCGAGCTCCGCCGCGAGAACGGCACCGACTACTGGTACGTCGGCCTGATCACCCCGAAGGCGGGCTACATCGGCCTGAGCCAGGGGCTCGACGCGGACGCGGCCTGGGTCGCGACGCAGCTCGACCGCCGGGCGGCGACCGGCGTCGAGACGATCGACGGCCGCGACTGGACCGTCTACGACCACCGCGACTCCGGCGACGACACCGGCAACACGCCCTACGCACTCGAGACGACGGAGGGCTCCAGCACCTACCTCGTCTACGGCACGGCCCCGACGGACGAGATCCGCCTGGTCGTGGACGCCATCACCCCGCAGATCGGCCAGGAGGAGTCCCGATGAGCCTCGGAACCAGCAGCACCGTCCCCCGCGAGTCCCGCCCGCCGGCGTGGGTCTGGAAGGAGATGCTCCGCGGCAACCAGCGCTTCGTCGCCGGCGAGCCCCGCCACCCCCGCCAGGACGTCGAGCGCCGCGCCGAGCTCGCCGCCGCTCAGGCCCCGCTCGCCGCGCTCTTCGGCTGCAGCGACTCCCGCCTCGCGGCCGAGATCATCTTCGACCTGGGGCTCGGCGACCTCTTCGTCGTCCGCAACGCCGGCCAGGTGATCGCCGACTCCATCATCGGCTCGCTGGAGTACGGCGTCGCCGTTCTCGGCGTGAAGGTGCTGCTCGTGCTCGGCCACGACGAGTGCGGAGCGGTCCGGGCAGCGATCCAGTCGCAGGCGCCCGGCGCCGAGCGGCTCCCCCCGCACATCGAGCACCTGATCGAGCCGATCATCCCCGCGGTGCGCCGCCTCGTGGGCGCCCAGCCGGACGGCCGCGTGCTCGTCGACCCGTCGGCGACCGACGCGCTGGCCGTCGGCCGCGAGCACCTGCGCGACACGGTCGCCGAGCTGCTCCAGCGCTCCCCGCTGATCGCCGACGCTGTCGCGACCGGGCGGCTCGCCCTCGTGGGCGCCAACTACCGGCTCTCGGACGGCACCGTGATGTCCGATGTCGTGCTCGGCATCGATCCGCCCGAGCTCAGCCCCTACGTCTCCGAGCTGGAGCGCGACTCCGGCTCGGCCTCCTCCGCCGCCGCTCCGAGCGCGGTGGGATCGGATCCCGCGTGAGCGGCTCCGGACAGCACAGCACCAACCGATCAGACAAGGACGAACACAGCGTGGTGGATCACTCCCCGACCGACGACTCCGGCGACTTCCGCATCGAGCACGACACGATGGGCGAGGTGCGGGTCCCCCGCGACGCCCTCTACGCCGCGCAGACCCAGCGGGCGGTCGAGAACTTCCCGATCTCCGGTGCGGGCCTCGAGCCTGCCCAGATCGCGGCCCTCGCCCGCATCAAGAAGGCGGCGGCGCTGGCCAACGCCGAGCTGGGCGTGCTCGACGCCGACATCGCCACGGCGATCGCCGACGCGGCCGACCTCGTCGTCGGGGGCGGCTACGACGCGCACTTCCCGATCGACGTGTACCAGACCGGCTCGGGCACGTCCTCGAACATGAACATGAACGAGGTGCTGGGCTCGCTGGCGACCACGGCCCTCGGCCGCACCGTGCACCCGAACGACCACGTCAACGCCTCGCAGTCCTCCAACGACGTGTTCCCCACCTCGGTCCACGTCGCCGTCACCGGCGCGCTCATCGAGTCGCTGATCCCCTCGCTCGAGCAGCTCGCCGAGTCGCTCGAGGTCAAGGCGGAGCAGTGGGCCGAGGTCGTCAAGGCCGGCCGCACCCACCTGATGGACGCCACCCCCGTCACGCTCGGCCAGGAGTTCGGCGGCTACGCCGCGCAGATCCGCCTCGGCATCGAGCGCGTGCAGTCGGCGCTCCCCCGCGTCGCCGAGGTCCCGCTCGGCGGCACCGCGGTCGGCACCGGGATCAACACCCCCGCCGGCTTCCCGCAGAAGGTCATCGCGCGCCTCGCGGAGGAGACGGGCCTGCCCGTCACCGAGGCCCGCAACCACTTCGAGGCCCAGGGCGCGCGGGACTCGCTGGTCGAGGCCTCCGGAGCGCTGCGCGTGCTCGCGGTGAGCCTGACCAAGATCAACAACGACCTCCGCTGGATGGGCTCCGGCCCCAACACCGGCCTCGGAGAGCTGCGGATCCCCGACCTCCAGCCCGGATCCTCGATCATGCCCGGCAAGGTGAACCCGGTGATCCCAGAGGCCGTCCTCATGGTCTGCGCGCGCGTGATCGGCAACGATGCCACCATCGCCTGGGCGGGCGCCTCGGGCGCCTTCGAGCTCAACGTCGCGATCCCCGTCATGGGGACGGCGCTGCTGGAGTCGATCCGCCTGCTCGCGAACTCCGCCGTGCTGCTCGCCGACAAGACCGTCGACGGCCTCGAGGCCGACGTCGAGCACGCCCGCGCCCTCGCCGAGTCCTCCCCCTCGATCGTCACGCCGCTCAACAAGGTGATCGGCTACGAGGCCGCCGCCAAGGTCGCGAAGAACTCGGTCGCCAAGGGGATCACCGTCCGAGAGTCGGTCGTGGACCTCGGCTTCGTCGAGCGCGGCGAGGTGACGGAGGAGCAGCTCGACAGCGCCCTCGACGTCATGTCGATGACCCACCCCGGCTGAGCCCGGCCCTCCGACGGCCCGTCCCTGCGCTCGGCGCGGAGGCGGGCCGTCAGAGCACCAGCCAGAACCCCGTGAGCAGGAACGGTCCGAATGCGACCCGTCCGCGGACGCGCAGCACGAGCACCCACAGCCCCGCCACCGCGAAGCCGACAGCGGGCGCGGCGACGACCTGCTCGGGTCCGAGAGCCGCGAGCGGCGGTGCGAGGGCCGCCTGGAGCTTCACGTCGCCGAGGCCCAGCCCGCCCGCCGCATGCAGCACGCCCAGGCACAGCACCGTCGCGAGGACGGCGAGAAGCGTCCCCGCCGTGGGCGCGAGGACGGCTCCGACCACCAGCAGCGGGAGCGTGACCGCGTTCGGGAGCCGGTGCCCGCGCACGTCCGCCAGCACCAACGGCACGCTCGCGAGCGCCACCGGGACGAGGCCGGGCGCCCGACCCAGGTGCGGGGCCCCGATCAGGAGGAGCACCAGGGCGCCGAGGAGCAGGGCGGCCCGGTCGAGCAGTGATCCGCGGAGCATCCGCCGAGACTAGGGGGCACCGCCCTCGGGGCGTCGGAGTTCTCCACAGGGCGGCCCGCAGGTGTGCTCGGGCGGCGGCGGGTCCCTCCCCGGCCTCAGTCGCGCGGAGGCAGCGGTCCCAGCAGGAGCGACGCCCAGGCGCCGTGGGCCGACGCGTCGTCGGAGGGGTGGAACTGCCCGGCGAGCACGTCTCGGTAGAGGCGACCGAGCTCCGACCGGCGCTGGTACGCCGAGCCGCCCGCGATCCGGACGGCGCTCTCGACCACGCGGAGCGCTCCTTCCGTGGTGCGGATCTTCACCCCGACCAGCGAGGGGAACCAGCGCGCACCGCGGTCGACGAGCGCGTCCACGTCGGCCGCCGCCGTGCGCAGGGGCGCCTCGAGCCCGTCGAGCAGCATCCCGGCCTCAGCCACCCGGTGCCGCACCTCGGGGTCCTCCGCCAGTGGCCGCCCTCCCGCCCGGAGGGAGGTCCGTCGGCGGACGGAGGCGACGGCAAGGTCGAGCGCGCGCTGCGCGACACCGAGGTAGACCGAGGAGATCAGCAGCTCGAAGGCCGCGAAGACGGCGAAGACGAAGGGGTCGGCGGTCGGTCCGACGGGCAGCGAGCGGATCATCCGCCCGGCCGGGACGACGACGCCGTCGAGCACCGTCGTGCGGCTCTGGGTCGCCCGCATGCCGAGCGTGTCCCAGTCGTCGCGGACCTCGAGCCCGGCGACCGCAGACTCCGGGCTCTCACGGTGCACGAAGCCGTGCACGAGCCGCGGCTCCGTCCCGCTGTCGTCGCGGCCGAACACGCCGAGCCGCGTCCAGGCGGGCGCGAGGGAGGTGAAGACCTTCGTGCCGGTGAAGCGGTAGCCGCCGTCCCCGAGCGGCTCCGCCCGCGTCAGCGAATCCGAGAGCACCAGGTCGTTGCCCGCCTCGCTGTTGCCGAAGGCGAAGACGTGACCCGCCGCGGCGTCGACGAGGACCGAGCGGAGGGAGTCGTCGCCCCGCTCGAGCAGGAGTCGCGCGATCCCGGTCCAGACCAGGTGCATGTTGACGGCGAGCGCGGTCGCGGGCGCGGCGGTCGCGAGGCGCGTCTGCTCGGCTGCCGCCTGCTCCAGGCCGAGGCCGGCACCGCCGAGCTCCTCGGGGACGAGCAGCGCCAGGTACCCGATCGAGCGCAGCTCCTCCAGGTCGTCCGCGCAGAACGCGTTGCGCTCGTCGTAGTCGGCCGCGCGGGTGCGGAAGCGCTCGAGGAGCGCGTCGTCGAGGATGCTCACCCGTCCACGCTACGCCCCGGTGCCCTGCAGGGACGCGCCCGGCCCGGGGATCCTCGGATCCCACGGGTCGGACGCACGGCGAGCCCGTCAGGCGAGCTCGTTCGACTCCAGCATCTCGGTGACCAGAGCGGCGATCGCCGAGCGCTCGGAGCGGGTCAGCGTGACGTGCGCGAACAGCGGGTGGCCCTTCAGCGTCTCGATCACGGAGGCGACCCCGTCGTGCCGGCCGACCCGGAGGTTGTCGCGCTGCGCCACGTCGTGGGTCAGCACCACCCGGGAGTTCTGCCCGACGCGCGAGAGCACCGTGAGCAGGACGTTCCGCTCCAGCGACTGCGCCTCGTCGACGATCACGAACGCGTCGTGCAGCGAGCGCCCGCGGATGTGCGTGAGCGGCAGCACCTCTAGCATCCCGCGCTCGATCACCTCGTCGAGCACGTTCTGCGACACCAGCGCCCCGAGCGTGTCGAAGACCGCCTGCGCCCAGGGGTTCATCTTCTCGGCCGCGTCGCCGGGCAGGAAGCCGAGGTCCTGGCCGCCCACCGCGTAGAGCGGCCGGAAGACCATGATCTTCTTGTGCTGGCGCTTCTCCAGCACCGCCTCCAGGCCCGCGCAGAGCGCCAGCGCCGACTTGCCGGTGCCGGCCCGGCCGCCGAGCGAGACGATGCCGACCTCCGGGTCGAGCAGCAGGTCGATCGCGAGCCGCTGCTCCGCCGACCGCCCGTGCAAGCCGAACACGTCCTTGTCGCCGCGGACCAGCGTGATCTGCCGCTTGCCGGTGACCCTCGCGAGAGCGGAGCCGCGGTCGGAGTGGACGACGAGTCCGGTGTTGACCGGGATGTCGGCCACGACGTCCGTGAAGAGCCGCTCGCGGTCGTAGAGCTCGCTCATCGCGTCGCCGCCGAGCGTCACGTCGTCCATGCCGGTCCAGCCGGACTCGGGGGCCTGCTCGGCCAGGTACTCCTCCGCGGCGAGGCCGATGGAGGCGGCCTTCACGCGCATCGGCATGTCCTTGGACACGACGGTCACCGCGGCGCCCTCGCTCTGCAGGTTGAGCGCGACGGCGAGGATCCTCGCGTCGTTGTCGCCCATCTGGAGCCCGCTCGGCAGCACCGACATGTTCGAGTGGTTGAGCTCGACGCGGAGCGTGCCGCCCCGGCCGACGGCGATGGGGAAGTCGAGGCGCTCGTGCTGCACGCGCAGCTCGTCGAGGCGGCGCAGGGCCTGCCGGGCGAAGTAGCCGATCTCGGGATCGTTGCGCTTGCCCTCGAGCTCGCTGATGACGACGATCGGCAGCACGACGGCGTGCTCCGCGAACCGGAACATCGAGGAGGGATCCGACAGCAGCACCGAGGTGTCCAGGACGTAGGTGCGGAGGAGCTGATCGGCCGGATCCGAGGAGCCGTGCTGGACACGGCGGTGGACGCCGCCCTGCGTCCCGGTCTGCGGATCTATGCCCTGGGGAACTGTCACGACGACTCTCCACACTCCGGGGGCCGGAGCCCCCGGCTCATGTCCTCGAGCCGGCCTCATCGGTGCGTGTCGTGCACCGCGCAGCGTCCCTTCGGCGTCTGCGCGATGTCGAGCCGTACTTCTGTGGCCGTCTCGACCAGGCGCTGTACCTGATGACTCGAACCTAACCCGGCGAATGACATCCGTGTGCTTCTCACCGCTACGAATGTGTAACCAGTGTGTGAACGCGCGGAATCCGGCCTAGTAGTCGATGCTCGTGGCCGACGAGATCAGGGCGGCGCGGAGCAGCGCGAGGGTCGCGTCGGTGGTGCCGGCGTGCGCGCTGAAGCGGACGGTGCTCGGACGCAGGCGCGCGGTGACGCCGTGCGCGGCGAGGGAGGCTGCCAGCGGGGCCAGCTCCTCCGGCTCCGGCTCGACGACCACGATGCCGGCGCGCTCGTGCTCGCCGCGGGAGCCCACGACCGCCAGTCCGAACTCGTCCGCGAGGTCGACGATCGCGCTGACCCGCTCCGCGACGAGCGCGGCGATCGTCGACTGCCCGACCGCGGCGACCTCCTCCAGCGCCGACGCGAGCCGGGCCTGGGCGATCGGGTCCGGGTTGCTGATGCTGAAGGCGCGGGCGTCGCCGCGCGGCGGAGCCACCTCGTCCCACGGCTCCGCCTGCTCCGATCCCGTCCAGCCGGAGAGCACCGGGGTCAGCCGCGACAGCGCCCGCTCGCTGAGCGCGAGGAAGCCCGTCCCCCAGCCGGCGCGGAGCCACTTCTGGCCGCCGGTGACGACCACGTCCGCCAGCTCGTAGGGCGCGTCGACGACGCCGAAGCCCTGGATCGCGTCGAGGACGAGCATCCGGTCGCCGATCACGTCCCGGATCGCCGCGACGTCCGCGAGGTAGCCCGTCCGGGAGTCGACCAGGCTCACCGCGACGGTCGTCACGTCGTCCGTGAGCTGCTCGCGGACCGCCTCCGGCGTCACCCGTCCCTGCTCGGTCCGCAGCCAGCGGGGCTCCACCGAGCCGAGAGCCTGCGCCGAACGCACCGCCGCGAACGGCAGGCTCGGGAACTCCGCGGCCGACAGCAGCACCGCGCCCGAGGCGCCGAACAGCGCGTGCAGGAGGCCGGTCGAGGTGTTGGGCTGGAAGACGACGCGGTCGCTGGGGACGCGCACGAGCGCCGCCGCCGCCTCCCGGACGCGCTCGTCCTGCCGGAACAGCTCGTCGAGGGTGCCGCTGCGCGCGCGCACCAGCAGCTCGACGGCCGCCTCCTGCTCGGCGGCGACGGTCGCCGAGAGCGGGCCCACCCGGCCGAAGTCGAGGTACCCGGTCTCCTCGCCGAAGCCGGCGAGGTAGTCCTCGGTCGTGGTGGAGGTGGCCTCGTTCGAGCTCATGCCGGCCCTTCCGGTCGGTGGTGCGGCAGGAGCCGCGAGGTCAGCTGCCGAAGCGGCGGTGCCGTCCGGCGTAGTCGCGGAGCGCGCGGAGGAAGTCGACCTCGCGGATGTCGGGGCCGAGCGCCTCCATGAAGTAGAACTCGCTGTGCGCGCTCTGCCAGAGCATGAAGTCGGAGAGGCGCTGCTCCCCCGAGGTGCGGATGACCAGATCGGGGTCGGGCTGCCCGCTGGTGTACAGGTGCTCGCCGATGAGCTCCGGGGTCAGCAGGCCCGCGACGTCCTCGATGGAGGAGCCGCGCTTGCCGTGCTCCTCCAGGATGCTCCGCACGGCCTGGGCGATCTCGTGCCGCCCGCCGTAGCCGACCGCGAGGTTGACGTGCAGGCCCGTGTGGGAGGCGGTGCGCGCCTCCGCCGTGTCGAGCGCGGCCACGAGCGAGGGCGGGAGGCCCTCGTCGGAGCCGACGTGCTGCACGCGCCAGTCGGGCTGCTGGGAGACCTCCTCGGCGAGGTCGGCGATGATCGCGATCAGCTCGGTCAGCTCGCTGCTGTCGCGGCCGACGAGGTTGTCCTGCGAGAGCAGGTAGAGGGTGACGTGGCGCACGCCGAGCTCGTCGCACCACTGCAGGAACTCGTGCACCTTGGCGGCGCCGGCCCGGTGGCCGTGCGCGGCGGTCTCGAGGGCCCGCTGCCGCGCCCAGCGCCGGTTGCCGTCGATGATCATCGCGACGTGGTTCGGCAGGGAGTCGGGAGGAAGGCTCGAGCGGAGGCGCTTCTTGTAGACGCCGTAGAGGAGGTCCCTTCCCACAGGCAGTCTCGGCTTCGGCACAGTGACACGGTAGTCGACCCGGGGCGCTCCTCGAAGCCCGGCGGCGCTCGGCGTCGGCCCGGGACGGCGTCGTAGTCTGTCCGGCATGAGCCAGCGGCCGACGCCTCCCCCGTCCGATCCCCGCGCCCGCACCGACCGCGGCGGAGACGCCGTCGGAGCGGACCGCCCGGACCTGCCCGCCCTCCCCCTCGTCGAGGACGCGATCGAGCACGACTCCTCGGCGGAGGTCCGGCCCACCTGGCGCGGCTGGATCCACGCCGGCCTCTTCCCGCTCGCGATCGTCGCCGGAGTGGTGCTGATCGTGGTCGCGGATGGGACCGCGGCGAAGTGGGCGGCCGCGGTGTTCGCGACCACGTCGCTCCTGCTCTTCGGCAACTCCGCTCTTTACCACCGCTTCGACTGGAAGCCGCGGACGAAGATGATCCTCAAGCGGATCGACCACGCCAACATCTTCCTGCTGATCGCCGGCACCTACACGCCGCTGGCCGTGCTCGCCCTGCCGCCCGCGCAGGGCACGCTCCTGCTGGTCCTGGTCTGGGCGGGGGCGCTGCTCGGGATCGGCTTCCGCGTCTTCTGGATCGGCGCGCCGCGCTGGCTCTACGTGCCGCTCTACCTGCTGCTGGGCTGGGCGGCCGTGATGTACCTCGGTCCGCTCTTCGAGGCCAGCGCGACGATGATGGTGCTCGTCCTCGCCGGCGGGCTCTGCTACTCCGCCGGAGCCGTGATCTACGGGATCAAGAAGCCCAACCCGGTCCCGGGCGTCTTCGGCTTCCACGAGATCTTCCACGCGCTCACGGCCGTGGCGTTCCTCTGCCACTGGACGGCGGCGCTGATCGTCTCGCTCCACCCCGCCTACAACGCCTAGCGGGGCCCGGGCCCACCGCTGCGGGCCGGGCTCAGCCCTCGGTGCGCTCCGCCTCCTCGGCGTCGAGCCGCTCCTTCACCTGGGCGGTGTAGGTGGTGCGCCGCACGCGCCGGACCATGTCGAGCGCGAGGAGGACGGCGGCCAGAGCGATCACGAGCATCGTGATGAAGCCGAAGAGGCCCGGCGTGACCGTGTCCTCGTTGAACTCGGGACCCGGGGTCGGCACCGTCGTGGAGGCGAGGACGACGACGCGCTGGGCGCCCTCGAGCAGCCCGGCGATCACGCGCGCACCTCGTCGGCGACGACGACGCCGGAGCCGTCGGGCTCCGGGGACACCGGGGCGTCCCCCGAGGGCTCGGGGTCGGGAGCGATCGGCGGGACGACCGCGGTCGGGCCCGGGGCGAGCTCGGCCAGGTCGAGACCGGCGAAGAGATCCGTCTCGGGCGTCGGCGCGTCGACCCGGCTCTCGACGAGCTGGAAGTCGTCGGTCGGCCAGGCGGCGTCGATCGCCTCGTGCGGGAGGAAGAAGAAGGCGTTGTCCGGAGCGACCTGGCTGGCGTGGGCCAGCAGGGCCGCATCGCGCCGATCGTGGAAGCCGGAGATCACGACCCGCGTGGTCGCGAGGTACGGGGTGTCCTCGTTCCAGCGCTTCATCTCCTCGAAGACCGACAGGCGCGGGTCCTCCGGGTCGATCGAGCGCAGGTGCTCGGCGATCGCCCGCAGCTTCTGGCCGCTGAAGACGCGGTCGTAATACAGCTTCGAGACCGACCACGGAGCGCCCGTGTCCCGGTACTCCTCGGCGAGGCCCGCCGCGCGGTAGGCCTCGACGGCGACCTGGTGGGCGCGGATGTGGTCGGGGTGCGGGTAGCCGCCGTTCTCGTCGTAGCTGATGATCACGTGCGGCCGGAACCGGCGGACCAGGCGCACGAGCGGAGCGGCGGCCGTGGCGAGCGGCAGACCCGCGAACGAGGCGGCGTCGACCTTCCCGTCCTCGGGCATGCCGGAGTCGACGAAGCCGAGCCAGGCGTGCTCGACGCCGAGCGCCTCGCGAGCGGCCGCCATCTCGTACCGGCGGAGGCCGCCGATGTCGCGCTCGGCGTACGCGCGGGCCTGGAGGCCCTCGTTCAGCACGGAGCCGGCCTCGCCTCCGGTGCAGGAGACCACCATGACCTCGGCGCCCCGCGAGGCGTAGGCGGCCAGCGTCGCCGCGCCCTTGCTCGACTCGTCGTCAGGATGGGCGTGCACGGCGAGGAGGCGCGGAGTGTCCCGCACCTCCGAATCGACGGAGACCTCGACGGCCTGGGACACGATCGCTCGATTCCTCGGGGTTTAATGGGATCGGCGCTCCCGTCCGCGAAGGACGCGCGCCACCCGTCCAGAGTAGACGCATCACCCAGGGAGTTCCGTGGCCGCCCGCACGTCCGAGAGCGTCGAGGGAGCCGCCGCGCC
Source organism: Rathayibacter sp. AY1B8 (assembly GCF_002932775.1). Classification (NCBI taxonomy): domain Bacteria; kingdom Bacillati; phylum Actinomycetota; class Actinomycetes; order Micrococcales; family Microbacteriaceae; genus Rathayibacter; species Rathayibacter sp. AY1B8. The sequence continues at coordinate 242,884 of NZ_PSWJ01000001.1, forward strand.
CGCGCTCGATCCGGACGCCGTCCGCGCCGCCGGACCCCTCGCCACCCGCTACGGCCGCACGACGCGCACCCGCCGCGGCAACCGCTGGCTCTTCGGCGGCGTCGCGCTCGCCTTCGTCGCCGTCTTCGCCGCCTGGGTCGTCTGGGCCGGACTCGACGGAGCACGCGGCGGGGTGGACGTCCAGGACACCGCGCACCAGGTCGTCGACGACCGCACCGTCACCGTCTCCTTCGATCTCACCGCGCCCGTCGGCCGCGAGGTCGCCTGCGCGGTCCAGGCCCTCAACGAGCAGTCCGCCGTGGTCGGCTGGCTGGTCGTGGAGTACCCCGCCACGACGGAGCGCTTCCGCTCCTACACGGAGACCGTCCGCACCACCGAGCTCGCGAACACAGGTTTGATCTCCTCCTGCTGGCTCCCGTAGGCTTGCCCGAAGCCCTGACGGACTCGTCGGGGCCTCGCCATTCCCACCGCCGCCTGACGCCGGCCGTCCCCACCGCCGGACGCGGACACCTCCGCACGGTGCTGCCGGGCGCCGCGAGCGCGGCCCGCAGAGCAGGAGCCCACCATGGCCGACCAGTCACAGGTGACCTGGATGACCCAGGAGTCGTACGACCGCCTCGAGGCGGAGCTCACCGAGCTGTCCACCAACGGACGCGAGGAGATCGCCAAGCGCATCGAGGTCGCCCGCGAGGAGGGCGACCTGAAGGAGAACGGCGGCTACCACGCCGCGAAGGACGAGCAGGGCAAGATCGAGGCCCGCATCCGCCAGCTGACCTCCCTCCTCCGCGAAGCCGAGATCGGCACGCCCCCCGAGAGCCACGGAGTCGTCGAGGCCGGCACCATCATCACCGCCGAGATCGCCGGCGACGAGTCCCGCTTCCTCCTCGGCAACCGCGAGATGGCGGGCGAGAGCGACCTCGACGTCTACAGCCCCCAGAGCCCCCTCGGATCGGCGATCATGGGCCTGAACGTCGGCGACACCGCCCGCTTCACGGCACCCAACGGGCGGGAGATCGAGGTCCGCGTCGCCAACGTCGAGACCTGGTCCGGCCACTGATCGCACGTCGCGGCGCTCTCCGCGGCGTTGTCGTCGGGCGCGATACCGCCGGTATCGCTTCCTCCTCCGCCTTGCGGAGAACGCCGCGACGCACGATCAGCCCTCTCCAGACGGGAGCGGGGCGCCGGCTTCGCGGCGACAGCGTCGGGCGCGATGCCGCCGGTACCGCTTCCTCCTCCGCCTCGCGGAGAACACCGCGACGCACGATCAGCCCTCTCCAGACGGGGGGCGCCGGCTTCGCGGCGGCAGCGGAGGACGCGAGATCGCCGTGATCGCCGTGATCGGATTCTTCCCCGCTGTGCGGGGAACGCCGAGACGGACGAACGGCCTTCCCCGGACTCGGGGCGCCGGCCTCGCGACGGGATCGCGGACGCGGCGCCCTCGAGCGGTCAGTTGCGGGAGATGCGGGGGGCGTAGCCGGCGTCGGTGAGGACCTGGATGACGCGGTCGGCGTGCTCGGGGCCGCGGGTCTCGACGCTGATCTCGATCTCGACCTCGCTGATCTGCAGGCCCCGGCCGTGCCGAGTGTGCAGCACCTCGACCACGTTCGCGTTCGCCTCCGAGATGAGCTCCGCGATGCGCGACAGCTGCCCCGGACGATCCGGCAGACCGATGCTCATCTTGAGGTAGCGCTCCGACGCGGCCAGGCCCCGGCTGATCACCCGCTCCATCATCAGCGGATCGATGTTGCCGCCCGACAGGATGACCGCGGTCGCTCCGGCGTCGCGGATCTTCCCCGTCAGGATCGCCGCGATGCCCACCGCGCCCGCGGGCTCCACCACGAGCTTCGCCCGCTCCAGCAGCACCAGCAGAGCCCGGGCGATGTCGTCGTCCTCGACGGTGACGACCTCGTCCACCATCTCGCGGACGATCGCGAAGTTCAGCTGCCCCGGCTTCGCCACGGCGATGCCGTCGGCGATCGTCGGAGAGATCGTGATCGCGGTCGGCTCGCCGCTCGCGAGCGAGAGCGGGTACGGCGCCGCGTTGGCCGCCTGCACGCCGATGACGCGGAGCGTGCGCCCCTCCTCGGCCGCCTTCTGCTTGGCCGCCGACGCGACCCCGGCGATGAGGCCGCCTCCGCCGATGGGCACCACGATGGTCTCGACGGCGGGGGCCTGCTCGAGGATCTCGAGGCCGACCGTCCCCTGGCCGGTGATCACGTCGGGGTGGTCGTAGGGAGGAACGAAGACCGCGCCGGTGCGCTCGGCGAACTCCGCCGCCGCCGCGAGCGCCTCGTTGAAGATGTGCCCGCTCAGCACCACGTCAGCGCCGTAGTCACGGGTGGCCGCGAGCTTGGGCAGCGCGACGCCGATCGGCATGAAGATCGTGGCCTTGATCCCCAGCTCCCGCGCCGCGTAGGCGACGCCCTGCGCGTGGTTGCCGGCCGAGGCGGCCACGACTCCGCGGGCCCGCTCCTCCGGGGTGAGCCGCGACATCCGGAACACCGCTCCACGGATCTTGTAGGAGCCGGTGCGCTGGAGGTTCTCGCACTTGAGGAACACGGGCGAGCCGAGGACCTGCGCGAGGAAGGTGCTCGTCTCCATGGGGGTGGCGGCGATGACGGGGGCGAGGACGGCGCGGGCCGCCTCGAACTCGTGGAGGGCGGGTCCGACGACGCGGCTAGTCTGCATGCTCTGCGGCAACTCTCTCGGGGGTTCGGGTCGGCGAGCGCCAGGCTCCGCTCGCGACGTACTTGACCATGACGTTGAGCGTGGCCACGACGGGCACCGCGAAGAAGGCGCCGGCGATGCCGCCGATGATCGAGCCTCCTGCCACCGCGAGCACGACGGCCAGCGGGTGGACCTTGACCGCCGACCCCATGATCAGCGGCTGGAGGATGTGGCCCTCGAGCTGCTGCACCGCGAGGACGACGATCAGCAGGAAGAGCGCGATCAGCGGTCCGTTGTAGACCAGCGCGATGAAGACGGCCAGCGCCCCGGTCACCACGGCGCCGATGACCGGCACGAAGGAGCCGAGGAAGACGAGCACGCCGATCGGGATGGCCAGCGGGACGCCGAGGAGGAAGGAGCCGAGGCCGATGCCGACCGCGTCGACGAAGGCGACCAGGATCTGCACCTTCACGAAGTTGGTCAGCGTCACCCACCCTGCGCGACCGGCGCCGTCGACGGCTCCGCGGGCGCGGCGCGGGAAGAGGCGGACGACCCAGCTCCAGATGTTCGGCCCGTCGATCAGGATGAACAGCGTCGAGAAGAGGGTGAGCAGCACGCCCGTCAGCAGGTGGCCGACGGTCGAGCCGACGCTGAGCGCGCCGCTGACCAGCATCCCCGAGTCCTGCTGCAGGGCCGTGAGGGCCTGCTGCGCGTACTGGTTGATGTCGGTCTCGGTGAGGTGGAGCGGCGACTCGAGGAGGAAGGCCTTGAAGTCGTCGTAGGACTGCACCGTCTGCCGGCTGAGGTCGTCGAAGCCGGAGTAGACCTGGGTGACGACGAGGAAGAGGAGCCCGCCGATCACCACGACGATCCCCAGCTCCGCCAGGACGACGGCGGCCCACTTGGGCCAGCGGTGGCGCTGGAGGAAGCTCGAGAACGGCACGAGCAGGGCGGCGATCACGATCGCGAGCAGGAGCGGGATGACGATCAGCCGCAGCTCGATGACGAGCAGCACCAGCACCGCGAGCGCCGCGACCACGACGAGGACGCGCCAGGCCCAGGCGCCGGCGATGCGCATCCCGTCGCTCACGAAGGCCGAATCGGCGACGGGAGCGGGCCGGGAGGGGGCGGCCGGGGCGGCGGGCGCGGCGGGCTGGACGGCGCGCGGGCCGGAGGTGCGGCGGGACCTGCCGAGTCTCATCTGCCCAGACTAGGCCCCGGCGCATACCCCGCGCGGTATCCCCGGGGAGTGCTCATGCGGCGTCGCCGACCGCCGCCTGCTCCGGTGCCGGACCGACCGCGACCGGGCGCCGCGCGGGCAGCACGCCGACCCGCTCCCCCGGCTCGAGGCGGTGACCCGACGCGTGCTGGACGGTGACCTCCTCGCCCGTCGACAGCCGGACGGTCGAGCGCCGCACCGGCCCCAGGAAGCTCGAGGCGAGGACGACTCCGGGCAGGGAGTCGGGAGCGCCGTCGGCCACGACGGCGAGGTCCTCGGGGCGGAGGAACACCGACACGGGACCGTCGGCCGCCGCCGCGTCGACGAGCGGCAGGCGCACGCCGAGCGCGAGGACCGATCCCGACGAGACCGTCCCCGCGACCACCGTCGAGAGGCCGACGAAGCGGGCCGTGAAGGCGGTCGCCGGGCGCGCGTAGAGGTCCTCCGGTGCACCCAGCTGCTCGATCCGCCCGGCGTTCATCACCGCGACGCGGTCGGCGACGGCGAGCGCCTCCTCCTGGTCGTGCGTGACGAAGAACGTGGTGATGCCGATCTCGGACTGCAGGCGCTTGATCTCGTCGCGCAGCTGGACGCGGACCTTCGCGTCCAGGGCCGACAGGGGCTCGTCCAGCAGCAGCACCCGCGGCCGCGTGACGAGGGCGCGCGCGAGCGCCACCCGCTGCTGCTGGCCGCCGGAGAGCTCGTGCGCGTAGCGGTCGCCGAGGGCGCCGAGGCCCACGACCTCCAGCGCCTCCCCCGCGGCCGCCCGGCGCTCGCGCGCCCCGACTCCCCGGGTGCGCAGCCCGAACTCGACGTTCTCGCGCGCCCGCAGGTGCGGGAAGAGCGAGTACGACTGGAAGACCATGCCCATGTCGCGCTTCGCGACGGGGACGTGGGCGACGTCCTCCTCGTCGACGAGGATCCGCCCCGCGTCGATCCGCTCGAGACCGCTGAGGGCGCGCAGGGCTGTGGTCTTGCCGCAGCCGGAGGGGCCGAGCAGCGCGATGAACTCACCCGGGGCCACGTCGAACGAGACGCCGTCGAGCGCTCGCGCGGAGCCGTAGTGCCGCTCCACGTCGACGAAGCGCACGCGGGCGCCGGGGAGGGTGGGAGCGGTCACGAGGAGCCTTTCGAGGAGCGCGCCCGGCCCGTCGGCAGGCCGATCCGCGCGAGGCGGCCGATCCCGAGCAGGAGGGCGAAGGCGAAGAGGAGCGAGAGCAGCGAGAAGATCACGGCGACGTAGGCGTCGGACTTCGACACCTGCACCAGGCCGGTCTGGAGAGTGGTGCGGCTGAGGAGCGAGGCGATCGTGTACTCGCCGAGAACGACTGCGACGGTGATCAGCGCGGCCGCGACCAGGCCCCGGCGCAGGTTCGGCAGGAGGACCCTCCCGAGCACCGCGAGCGGGCCCGCGCCGAGCGAGCGGGCCGCCTCCGAGAGCGTCACGGCGTCGAGACCGGCGAGGTCCGCCGCCACGGCGCGGTAGGCGTAGGGCAGGACCAGCACCCCGTAGGCGAGAGCGAGCGTCCACGGCGCGGAGCCGGCGAGCTCGGTGACCACGGAGTAGACCGGCGCGAGGCCGACGACGAGGACGATGGCGGGCACGGTCAGCGGGAGCAGGCAGACCAGCTCCAGAGCCCGGCGCAGGCGCGGGAGCCGGATCTCGACGAGCAGCATCGTCGGCACCAGCAGGACCAGGACGATGAGGGCGGTGACGACGGCGAGGACCAGCGAGTTTCCGATCCCCTGGAACAGCGAGCGGTAGGCGCGCTCGTTCTCCGGGTCGAGGATCGCCGTCCAGTGCGAGAGGTCGTGGCCGCCGGCGCGGCGGAGCGTGAACTCCGCCATCGCGACGATCGGAACGGCGAACACCAGCCCGGTGATCACGAGCACCGCCCCGGACAGGAGCCGCGCGGGCCTCATCGCTGCCACCGCCGGGCCCGGCGCTGCAGCAGCGCGTACCCGGACATCAGGACCACCATCACCGCGAGCATCCCGAGCGCGAGGGCGCCCGCGAAGTTCTCGCGGCCCAGCACCGTCTCGCTGACCAGCGCGGCGCGGATCTGCAGCGGGACGATCTGCGCGCCCTGGCTGATCAGCGCCGCCGCGGTGGCGAAGGAGGAGAACGCGTTCGCGAACAGCAGCAGCACGCAGCCGAGGAACGACGGCGCCAGCACCGGGAGGGCCACGTGCAGCCAGTAGCCGAGCCGGCCCCCGCCGAGCACCGCGTTCGCCTCGGCCCACTCCGGACGCAGACCCTCGAGCGCGGGCAGGAACGTGAGCACCATCAGGGGCACCTGGAAGTAGAGGTAGGGCAGGACGAGCCCGGGCAGCTGGTAGAGCCATACGCCGTCGGCGTAGAGGTCGACGCCCGCTCCCGCGAGGAGGGTCGTCACCAGCCCCTGCACGCCGATCGTCGCGATGAACGCGAACGCGAGCATCACCCCGCCGAACTGCGCGAGGACGCTCGCCGCTGCATCGACGACGGTCCGGAGCGCCCCGCGCGCATCGGAGCCGAGCAGGGCCAGGCACACGACCGCGCCCAGCACCGCGCCGACGACGGCGGTGACGGCCGAGAGCCCGAGCGACGCGCCGAAGGTGGACAGCACGACGGGATCCCCGAGCGCGAGCACGTTAGCCGTGGTGAAGCGGCCGTCTCCGTCCGTGAATCCGGTCGCCACCGCGAGGACCGTGGGGACGGCCAGGAACAGCAGGACGTAGAGCGCGAAGGGGGCGACGCCCAGCACGGCCGGGGTGCCGCGCCGTCCCCGGGGCGCGGACGCCCCGGGGACGGCCTCGGCGGGAGCGGTGGTCACTGGATCGCCGCGGCCCACTTCTCGGCGAGGAGCGACGAGGCCGCCTCGGTCTGCTCCTCCGTGAACTGGACGAGGTCGGAGGGAGCGGCGCCGACGGCGTCGAGCGCGTCCTGGTCGACCGTGCCGGCCTCGGTCATCGCGGCCAGGCGCACCGGGTAGGCGCCGGCGGCGAGGTAGAGGTTCTGCGCGGCGTCGGAGTAGAGGTACTCCTGCCAGAGCCGCGCGGCCGCGGGGTGCGGAGCGTCGGCGTTGACCGCCTGGTTGTAGTAGCTGCCGACGGCGGAGCCCGGGAGGACGGTCGTCGTCCACTCGCGGGTGCCCTCGTTCGCCTTCCCGGCGGCGAGGTCGTTGTAGCTCCAGTCGAAGACGACCGGGGTCTCGCCCGAGGCGACGGTGGCGTCGGTCGGGTCCAGCGGCAGGAAGTTGCCGGCGTCGTTCAGCCTCTCGAAGAAGTCGATCCCCGCCTGGACGTCGTCGGCGGAGCCGCCGGACTGGAGAGCCGCGAGCTGCACTGCGGCCGCGGCGGCTCCCGCCTGGGTCGGGTCGCCGTTGATCGCGACCGAGCCGCGGTAGTCGGCGCCGAGGAGGTCCTCGAGCGACGCGGGCGCAGGCACCGCGGCCGCGTCGAACCCGATCGACATCAGGCCGGTGTAGTCGTTGACCCAGAGGCCCGACTCCTCCTTGTTCCCCTCGGGGATGTCGTCCCAGGACTGGACCTTGTACGGCGCGAACATGTCCGTGTTCGCCAGAGCGACGGCCGGTCCCAGGTCGAACACGTCGGGAGCGGTGTCCTGCCCGGCGAGGTTCTCCGCCGTGCTGATCTCCTCCGCGGAGGAGACGTCGGGGTCGGCGGAGTTCACGGTGATGCCGTACTCGTCCTCGAAGCCGCTGATCAGCTCGCCGTAGTTCGCCCAGGTGTCGGGCAGGGCGATGACGTTGAGCTCACCCTCGGCCTTCGCGGCCTCGACCAGGGCGTCCAGCCCGCCGAGGTCCGCGCCGGACGTGGCGGACGCCGCGTCCGCGCCGCCGCCGTCGGACGAGGCGGTGGCGCCGCCGGAGCAGGCCGAGAGTGTGAAGACGAGGGCGGTGCCGGCGGCGGCGACCGCGGCGGCGCGCGACAGGCGCTGAATGGTCAAGGGTCCTCCAGGAGTCGGGTGGGCCGCCCCGGTGGGACGGCCTCGGGCACGGTAGGAGCGCCGCGAGTCGGTGACGGAGCGCGGCGGTGAATGCCGGGCGAACGCCGGGGGCCTTATCGGGGACGGCGATGTCGGGGGCGTTCGCTAGCGTGGGCGGACCATGACCGAGCAGCTCTCCGCCGCGCTGGCGCGCCGCATCGCCCTGGCGGCGCAGGGGTTCGGCGTCCCCCGTCCGTCCCGGGTCGACGCGCGCCGGGTGCGCGCCGCCGTGGACCGGATCCGCCCGCTCCAGCTCGACTCGGTGAACGTCTTCGAGCGGAGCCACTATCTGCCGCTGCTCGCGCGGCTCGGCCCGTACGATCGCTCCCTCCTCGACGCCGCGGCCTTCTCCCCCGACGGCCCCTACGTCGAGTACTGGGCCCACGAGGCCGCCCTCGTCCGCCGCGAGGACCTCCCGCTCTACCGCTGGCGGATGGAGCACTACCGCCGGGTCCGCCTGCCCGAGCACGAGGGCTGGGCCCACGAGAACCGCGCCACCCTCGACTGGCTCCGCGCCGCGCTCGCCGACGGTCCCCTCCGCGCCTCCGAGATCGAGCACGAGGCCAACGTCCGCACGGGACCCTGGTGGGGCTGGTCCGACATCAAGCGCGGCCTCGAGGTCCTGTTCCGCTGGGGCGAGGTGGTGACGGCGGGGCGCACGCGCTTCGAGCGCTCCTACGGTCTCGCCGAGCGGCTCCTCCCGAGCGCGGTGCTCGATGCCGACGTGCCCCTCCCCGACGCCGTCCGCGAGCTCGTGCGCCGGGCGGCCCGGGCCCATGGGATCGGCACCCTCGGCGACCTGGCCGATTACCACCGGCTGCTCCAGTCCCCCACGCGCGTCGCGATCGACGAGCTGTTCGAGGCGGGCGAGCTCGAGCGCGTCGAGGTGCGCGGCTGGGAGCGGGGCGGGCGACCCGTGCCGCTCTGGCGGCACGTCGATGCCCGACGCCCCCGCACGCTCCGGGCGGACGCGCTCCTCTCGCCGTTCGACCCCGTGGTCTGGCACCGGCCGAGAGCCGAGCTGTTCTTCGGCTTCCACTACCGGATCGAGATCTACACCCCGGCCGAGCAGCGGGTCCACGGCTACTACGTCCTCCCCGTGCTCCTCGACGACGTGATCGCTGCCCGGGTCGACCTCAAGAGCGAGCGCAAGCGCCGGGTCCTCCTCGTGCAGGCCGCCTGGCTCGAGCCGGGGGCCCCGGCCGACACGCCGGAGCGGCTCGCCGCACTGCTGGTCGAGGCGGCGGCCTGGCAGGGCCTCGACGCCGTCGAGGTCGTCGGTCGCGGCGACCTCGCGGGCGCCCTCGCCGCAGCACTGAGGAGGATCGCGTGAGCGCGCCCGGCGGCGTCCTGGCGCTGGCGCTCTCGGAGCGCTGCGTCGCCCGTCTGCTCGAGCGCGGGAGCGTCGTCGGGGTCGGCACGGGCGAGCTCGCCCACGCAGCCGGCGTCTCCCTCCGGACCTTTCACCGGTACCTCGGCGGGAAGGAGGACTGCGTGCGCCCGGTGCTCGCCGCCGCGATCGCCGCGATGGGACGCGCCCTCCTCGAGCGCCCGGCCGCCGAGCCGCTGAACGCGGCGCTCGGTCACGCCTTCGCCGCGGCGGCCTCCGGTCCCCAGCTCGACCGCACCCTCCGGCTGATCCCCCTGCTGACCGAGACCTCGGCGATGCGCGCCGTCTGGGCGCAGTCGCTGCACGACGGCGAGGAGGCGCTGACGCCGTTCCTCGCGGAGCGGATGGGGCTCGGCCGCACGTCCCCGCACCGGGCGGCCGTCCTGGCCACCGTCGTCCTCGCCCTGGTCCGGCGGGCGCTGGTCGACGCGGCGGCGAGCGGCATCGACCCGGCGCCGGTCTTCGCCGAGTACCTGACGACCGTCGACGGCGGTCCGCTCGCGGCTCCGACCGGATGACGTCCCGTCCGGCGCGGTGACGGGCGCGCCTCTGACCGAAGCGGGATGCGGTGCGGGGCGGCGATCGTCGACGGGGCGTCGGCCGGATCGGCCTGCTAGAAGCGCGAGCCCATCTCGGAGAGGCGGGCGACGCGGTCCGCGATCGGCGGATGGGTCGCGAAGAGGCGCGCGACCACCCCCGGCTTCGACGGGTCGGCGATCCAGAGGTGCGCCATCGAGCTGTTCTGCCGCTGCATCGGCCGGCCCGCGGACTCGAGCTTGAGCAGGGCGCGGGCGAGGGCGTCGGGGTGGCGGGTCGTCAGCGCGCCGGTCGCGTCGGCGAGGTACTCGCGCTGACGGGAGATCGAGAGCTGCACGACCGAGGCGACGATCGGCGCGAGGACCATCGACACCAGCCCGACGATCAGGAGCGCCGGGTTGCCCCCGCCGTTGCCGTTGCCGCCCCGCCCGAAGAAGGCCAGGCGGAGGAAGGCGTCCGAGAGGAAGCCCACCGCGACGACGAGACCGAAGACGATCATCGAGACGCGGATGTCGTAGTTGCGGACGTGGCCCAGCTCGTGGGCCATCACGCCCTCCAGCTCGGCGTCGTCCATGATCGCGAGCAGGCCCGTCGTCGCAGCCACGACGGCGTGCTCGGGATCACGGCCGGTCGCGAACGCGTTCGGCGCCGGGTCGTCGATCAGGTACACCTTCGGCATCGGCGTGCCCGTCGCGATCGAGAGGTTCTCGACGATGCGGTAGAGCCTCGGCTCGTCCGCCTTCTCCACCGCCACGCCGCCGCTGAGCGCGACCGCCTGGCGAGCGGCGAAGAAGTACTGGAAGAACGCGTACGCGGCGGCGATCACGAGCACCACCACGACGATCGCCGTGCTGCGGTAGACCGCTGCCGCCAGGGCGCCCAGTCCGCCGATGATCGCCAGGAACAGGACGAGGATCAGGACCGTGTTGCGCTTGTTGCGGGCGATCGCGCTGTACACGGCGGCTGCCTAGAACTGGACGCGCGGGGGCTCCGAGATCGCGGCGAGATCGCCGACCTCGAAGAACTCGCGCTCCGAGAAGCCGAGCCGGCGCGAGAACAGCGTGTTCGGGAAGACCTTCACCTTGGTGTTCATCTCGCGCACGCCGCCGTTGTAGAAGCGCCGGGCCGACTGGATCTTGTCCTCGGTGTCGACCAGCTCGCCCTGCAGCTGGAGGAAGTTCTGGCTCGCCTGCAGCTGGGGGTACGCCTCCGCGACCGCGAAGATCGACTTCAGAGCGCTCTGCATGTGGTCCTCGGCGACCGACGCCTCCGCCGGGCCCTGGGCCTGCAGCGTCTCGGCGCGAGCCTGCGTCACCGACTCGAAGACCTGGCGCTCGTGCGAGGCGTAGCCCTTCACGGAGTCGATCACGTTGGGGATCAGATCCGCGCGGCGCTTCAGCTGGACGGTGATGTCGCTCCACGCCTCGTCCACGCGGACGTTGAGGGTGACCAGCGAGTTGTACGTCGCCCAGAGGTAGACCCCGAGGATGACGACGAGCGCGACGACGACGATGAGCGGGACGAGCCATTCCATGCCGTCCAGTGTAGGGACGGCGCGCTCCCCGGCACCTGTCGATGAGGCGCATTCGCAGGGGCGGGTCGGCCCTACTTGAGGGTCTTCTGCAGCAGGACGGTGCTGAGCCAGCGCTCGAACTTGAAGCCGACGCGGCCCATCCGGCCGACCTCGACGAATCCGAACTGCGCGTGCATCGCCAACGACGCCTCCGCGCCCTTGTCGGCGATGACGGCCATGATCTGACGGATCCCCACGGCCTTCGCGCGCTCGAGGAGCTCGGCCATCAGAGCCCGGCCGAGGCCCTTGCCGGTGGAGGCCGCCCGCAGGTAGATCGAGTTCTCCACGGTGAAGCGGTACGCCCGCTTGGAGGACCACGGCGACACCATCGCATAGCCGAGGATCTGGCCCGACGGCGAGACGGCCACGATGAAGGGCAGCCCGAGCTTCTGGTTGCGGGAGAACTTCGTCCGCCACTCCTTCAGCGTCGAGTCGTCCTCGTCGAAGGTCACCACCGTGTTGCGCACGTAGTGGTTGTAGATCTCGCGGATGTCCGGGAGGTCGGCGTCGCGGGCGTCGCGGATCTCGAACGAGAAGCCGGGCTCGGGAGGCGGCGCCTTCCGCAGGTGCGGCGGCAGGACGCGCCGGCTCTCGTACTCTTCCTCAAGCATCCGGCTCCCCTTCGGCTCCGCCCATCGATCCGGGCCAGCGTAGCCGCCCCGCGGGCGAGCACCCGGTCACGCGAGAGCACTCCAGTCGACCGGCTCCGCGCCGCGCTCCTCCAGGAGGGCGTTGGCGCGGCTGAACGGCCGGGAGCCGAAGAAGCCGCGCGAGGCCGACAGCGGGCTGGGGTGCGCGCTCTCGATCACTCCGGCCTCCCCCAGCATCGGGCGGAGCGACGCGGCGTCGCGGCCCCAGAGGATCGCGACGAGAGGCGCGTCCCGGGCGGCCAGCGTGCGGATCGCGTGCTCGGTGACCGCCTCCCAGCCCTTCCCGCGGTGCGAGGCGGGAGAGCCGGGGGCGACGGTGAGGACCCGGTTGAGCAGCATCACGCCGCTCGAGGTCCAGCCGCTGAGGTCGCCGTGCTCGGGCGGCTCGACGCCGAGGTCGTCCCGGAGCTCGCGGTGGATGTTCTGCAGGCTCCTCGGCAGCGGGCGCACGTGGCGCTCGACCGCGAAGGACAGCCCGATCGGGTGCCCGGGCGTCGGGTACGGGTCCTGTCCGACGATGAGGACGCGCACGTCCGCGAGCGGTGCGGCGAAGGCGCGGAGCACGTCGCGGCCCGCGGGGAGGTAGGGCCGGCCGGCCGCGACCTCGCCGCGGAGGAAATCGCCCATCGCGGCGATGTCCCCGGCGACGGGGGCGAGCGCCTCCGCCCAGCCCCTGTCGATCAGTCCCGAGGCCGCGAGCTCAGCGAGGTCCACCGAGTCAGCCCGCCGCGAGCGTCGCGACGACGACTCCGGCGTCGCTGCCGCTCACGCGCCATACCGAGCCGGCGCCGCCGACGCGGAGCGCGCCGGTGCCAACGATCAGCACGGTGGACTCGTCGAGCGCGACGCCGCCGTCGACCAGGCCCGCCTCGACGGCCGCGACCAGGCGGCCGAGGGTCCCCCACTGCGCCGCGTGCACGTCGACCGTCACGTCGATGAGACCGATGCCCTCGAGCACCGTGACCTCGTCGAGCTCCTCCGCCGCGCCCTCCGGGACGACGGCGACGCCGCCGATCCGGTGGCCGCCGACGAGGGCGCGGTCGGCCGCAACGGCGGCTCCCGCCGAGTAGCCGGCGTACGGCACTCCGGAGGAGACGAGATCGCGCAGCCGCGGGAAGCAGGCCTCGAGCGCGTCGCGGTAGGCCGGGGTCAGCCCTCCGCCGACGAAGATCCCGTCGACGTCGTCGAAGACCGCGGGATCGATCCGGCCGCCCTCCGGCTTCATCACGGCGAACGCATCGAGCGGGCCGACCGTCGCGAGCAGTGCCGAGTAGCCGGCGTAGGCCTCGGGGCCGAGCCCGTCGTGGACGACGACGATCGCGATGCGCGGGCCCTCGATCCGGCCGGCGTCCACCGCGTGGGCGCGCGCCTCCGCGAGGAACGCCCCGTACAGCTGCTGGTCGTGCTCGACGCCGCCTCCGCCGCCGATCAGGTGGACGCTCACTCGTCGTCCTCGGCGAGGGCTCCGTCCACCGGGGGCAGAGCCGACCAGGGGAAGACGATCCAGCGCGGGGTGCGGCGCCAGAAGAAATCGGGCTCGAGCACCGTGCGCGGCTTCGTGTAGAGGGTCACGGTGCGCACCTCGGCACCCATCGCGCGGATGAGCTTCACCGAGAGGGCGAGGGTGTGGCCGGAGTCGGAGACGTCGTCGACCAGGAGGATGCGCTTGCCGCGCACGGACGCCTCGTCGAGCAGCGGCGGCAGCACCACGGGCTCCGCCAGGCGCGCCTCGACGCCGGTGTAGAACTCGACGTTCAGCGCGCCGCAGCTCTTGATGCCGAGCGCGTAGGCCACGGCGCCCGCGAGGAGCAGACCGCCGCGCGCGATGGCGACGACCAGCTCCGGCCGGTAGCCCGACGCGACCACGTCGTCGGCCAGGTGCCGAGCGGCGTCGCCGAACTCGAGCCAGCCGAGCACCTCCTTCTCCGTGGCGGCGAGGAGGGCGGCGGAGTCGTCGGCGTCGGAAACCATGAGGGACAGGCTAGGCCGTCGCGGGCCTCCGCGTCACATCGGTCAGGCGCGCGGGGCCAGGGGTCCCTTCGCGACCTTGTGCGGGGCCGCCTGCGCGACCGGCTTGATGGTCACGAGGTCGAGGTTGACGTGGGCGGGGAGCTCCACCGAGGAGACGATCGCAGCGGCGACGTCCTCCGCGACGAGCGGGTCGGGGACCTCGGCGTAGACCGCGTCGGCGCGCTCCCGGTCGCCGCCGAAGCGGACCAGCGAGAACTCGTCCGTGTGCACCATCCCCGGCGCGATCTCGATCACGCGGATCGGCTCGCCGGCCAGCTCGAGCCGCAGCACGGCGACCAGCGCGTGCGCGGCGTGCTTGGCGGCGTTGTACCCGCCTCCGCCCTCGTAGGCGACGTGGCCGGCGATCGAGGTGACCGTCACGATGTCCGCGGAGGTGCCGCTCCCCCGGACCCCGGCGCGCAGCAGCGGGAGCAGCGCGCTGGTCACGAGCTTCACCGAGAGCACGTTGATCTCGAACATGCGGCGCCAGTCCTCGGGGTCGGACCTCTCGACCGAGTCGAGTCCGAGCGCACCGCCCGCGTTGTTCACGAGCGCGTGCACGGGCCCGGAGGAGGCGAGGTGGTCGCGCAGAGCGTCGACCTGAGCGGCGTCGGTGAGGTCGGCGGCGAAGTACCCGGCGCCGGTCTCGGCGGCGAGCGCCTCCAGCCGGTCGCGCCGGCGCGCGACGGCGACGACCTCCCAGCCGTGCTCGCGGAACAGGCGGACCGCGGCCGCCCCGATCCCTGAACTCGCTCCTGTCACGACAACGCGTCGATCCACGCCCGTCCCCTTCCGTCAAGCCTCGGACACCCTCGACTCCGTCGTCGCAGCCCAACGCTAGTCTGGCCGCGTGCCGCCCGCCGACCCGGTTCCCGCGACCGCCGGGACAGCCGTCACCCCGAAGCGCCGCGTTCCCCTCTGGGACAACGCGCGCTTCGTCTGCGTGACCCTCGTCGTGATCGGGCACGGCGTCCAGCGGCTGACGGCCAACTCCGACACCTCGCTCATCGTCTACCTGACGATCTACGCCTTCCACATGCCGGCGTTCGCGATCATCTCGGGCTACTTCTCCAAGAGCGGCGCACCGAGCGGGCGCGCGATGCGGCGGGTGCTGACCGACATCCTCCTGCCCTACCTGATCATGGAGACGATCTGGACCCTGGTGCAGTTCCTGGTCGAGGGGAAGCAGGAGTTCAACCCGACGAAGCCGAGCTGGACGCTGTGGTTCCTGCTCGCGCTGGGCATCTTCCGCCTCGTCCTCCCCTACCTGGCGCTGCTGCGCTGGCCGCTGCTGATCAGCGTGGTGCTCGCGGTCGGGGTCAGCTACTACGACAACATCGACTCGACCTTCTCGCTCGCACGCGCGATCGGGATCCTGCCGTTCTTCGTGTTCGGCTGGCGCCTGCGCGGCTTCGCCCCCGGCGGCCGCTCCGCCGTCGAGCGCTGGCTCGATCAGCCGCCGTCGCGGGTCCTCCTCGCCCGGATCCTCGCCGTCGTCCTCTTCGCGGTCACGGCGGTCGTCATGACCGTCAACATCGAGGCGTTCCGAGCGGCGGACCTGCGCTACTGGTTCTTCTACGACCGCCCCTACGACGCCCTCGGCGAGACCCAGTGGTGGGCCGGGCTGGTGCGGCTGGCCCTGATGGCCGGAGCGGTCGTGCTCTCGCTCGCGCTCTTCGCGCTGGTTCCGCGCCGCCGCACCCCGCTCACCGCCTGGGGGCAATCGACGATGTACGTCTACCTCCTCCACAGCTTCGTCCTCTATCCGCTGCGGGAGTCCGGGATCCTCTCGCGGACGGAGAGCACGCTCGCCCTCGCGCTGATGATCGTGTTCTGCATCGCGGTCTCGGTCGCGCTCTCACTGGGCTGGACCCGCACCGTCTTCCACCGGCTGGTCGAGCCCCGCGCGGCCTGGCTCTTCGCCCCGGCGGCCGACGAGAGGCCCCGGCGCCCGGACCGCGCCGACCCCACGGGCGCCAAGCGCGACCGGCAGCCCGAGCGGCGCTGACGGCCGTTACCCCGTGTGTCGGCGGTCCTGGCCGCCCGGCGGGCCCCCGCGTACGCTCGTCGCGACGGAGAACGGCCCCGTCCCCGACCCCGACGATCCGATGGGAAGCACCATGACCGACTCCGACCAGTGGCAGTTCGAG
Source organism: Rathayibacter sp. AY1B8 (assembly GCF_002932775.1). Lineage (NCBI taxonomy): Bacteria > Bacillati > Actinomycetota > Actinomycetes > Micrococcales > Microbacteriaceae > Rathayibacter > Rathayibacter sp. AY1B8. Next base: position 259,071 of record NZ_PSWJ01000001.1, read on the forward strand.
ACCAAGCAGATCCACTCGGGCGCCGCGCCGGACCCGGTGACCAAGGCCCGCGCGACGCCGATCTACCAGACCACCTCCTACGTCTTCGACAACGCGGAGCACGCCCAGAACCTGTTCGCGCTGGCCGAGTTCGGGAACATCTACACCCGCATCCAGAACCCGACCCAGGCGGTCGTGGAGGAGCGGCTCACCGCCCTCGAGGGCGGCTCCGGCGCCCTGCTGCTCGCCTCGGGCCAGGCCGCCGAGACCGCGGCCGTGCTGAACATCGCCCAGGCCGGCGACCACATCGTCTCGTCGTCCTCGATCTACGGCGGCACCTACAACCTCTTCAAGTACACCCTCGCCAAGCTCGGCATCGAGACGACCTTCGTCGAGAACCAGGACGACCGCGAGGAGTGGCGCCGCGCCGTCCGCCCGAACACGAAGCTGTTCTTCGCCGAGACCGTCGGCAACCCCAAGATCAACATCCTCGACATCCGCACCGTGGCCGATGTCGCGCACGACGCCGGCGTGCCCCTGATCGTGGACAACACCATCGCGACGCCCTACCTGATCCGCCCCTTCGAGCACGGCGCGGACATCATCGTGCACTCGGCGACGAAGTTCCTCGGCGGCCACGGCACGGTCATCGGCGGAGCGATCGTCGACGGCGGCCGCTTCTCGTGGACCGCGAACGCCGAGCGCTTCCCCGGCCTCACCACGCCGGACGAGTCGTACCACGGCGCCGTCTACACCGCCGCGGTCGGCGACTCCCTCGCCTACATCATCAAGGCCCGCGTGCAGCTGCTGCGCGACCTCGGCGCCTCGATCGCCCCGGCGAGCGCCTGGCAGCTCATCCAGGGCATCGAGACCCTCTCGCTCCGGATCGAGCGCCACGTGCAGAACGCGCAGGAGATCGCGGAGTACCTCGAGAACCACTCCGACATCGCCTCGGTGAACTACTCGGGCCTGCCCACCTCGCCCTGGTACGCCGCGGCCAACCGCTACGCGCCGAAGGGCGTGGGCGCGGTGCTCTCGTTCGAGCTCAAGGGCGGAGTGGACGCCGGCCGGGCCTTCGTCGACTCGCTGGAGCTGTTCTCGCACCTTGCCAACATCGGCGACGTCCGCTCGCTCGTCATCCACCCCGCGTCGACCACGCACTCGCAGCTCTCGCCCGAGCAGCAGCTGACCGCCGGCGTCACTCCGGGCCTGGTGCGCCTGTCGGTGGGACTCGAGAACGTCGACGACCTCCGCGCCGACCTCGACCAGGCCCTCCGCGCCGCGCGCGCCGTCGTCGAGGCCTCCCGCGCGAACGCCTGAGACCCCTCGGCGCCCTGACGGGGTCCCCGTCCTCGGGGACCACGTCGGGGCGCTCCGCGCGCGGGCGGAGGAGCGGGGGAGCAGGGCGTAACAAACGGCTCCGCCCCGCGGCGCTCTGACACGATGGACAGCGCTATGGACTGGCAGCAGACACTCGAGGACACGGTCCCGTCGGCGTTCGTCACCGAGCGCCAGCTCCTCTCGGTCATCGGCAAGCCGCCCGCCACCGGAGCCTGGCGCGACGGCGACCACCCGGGCGGGCGCCGCTTCGTCGACCTCGGCCCGTTCGACTTCGAGGCGGGCGGCCGCCTCCCCCACGCCCGCATCGCCTACGAGAGCTGGGGCGCGCTGAACGAGCGCCGTGACAACGCCGTCCTCGTCCTGCACGCGCTGACCGGCGACTCCCACCTGCTCGGCCGCGGCGATCCCGGCCACGCGACGGACGGCTGGTGGTCGGGACTCGTCGGCCCCGGCCTCGTGATCGACACCGACCGCTTCTTCGTGGTCGCCCCGAACATGCTCGGCGGCTGCCAGGGCTCCAGCGGTCCCGCGTCCCTCGCCCCCGACGGCCACGAGTGGGGCGCACGGTTCCCGTACACGAGCATCCGCGACCAGGTGCGGGCGCAGGTGCAGTTCAGCGACCTGCTCGGCGTCGAGCGCTGGCACACCGTCATCGGCGGCTCGATGGGCGGGATGCAGGCGCTGGAGTGGGGGATCGACCACGCGGAGCGGGTCGCGCGCCTCGCGGTTCTGGCCGCTCCCCCGCGGGCCACGGCCGACCAGATCGCCCTCAACTTCGTGCAGCTCGAGGCGATCCGCAACGACGCGGCCTTCGCGGGCGGCTCCTACTACGACGCCGGCGACGGCCAGGGCCCGTACCACGGCCTCGCGCTCGCCCGCCGGATGGCACTGCTCAACTACCGCAGCCCCTCCGAGCTCAACGACCGCTTCGAGCGCAGCTGGCAGTCGGGGCTCAGCCCGCTCGGCGGCGGCGGCCGCTTCGCCGTGGAGTCGTACCTCGACTTCCACGGCAACAAGTTCACCCGCCGCTTCGACGCGAACAGCTACATCACGCTCGTCGAGGCGATGAACTCGCACGACGTCGGCCGCGGCCGGGGCGGCGAGGCGGCCGCCCTCTCCCGGATCACCAGCCCGACCCTCGTCCTCGGCATCGACAGCGACCGGCTCTTCCCGGTCGAGGGCCAGCGGATCATCGCGGCGCACGCTCCCGGCGCCCTCGACGGCGGAGAGGTCGCGGTGATCACCTCGACGTTCGGCCACGACGGGTTCCTCATCGAGGACGACGCGGTCGGCGCGCACCTCGCCCGGCTGCTGGCGCATCCCGCGACGGCCTGACCCGCCCGACTCCGGCGCGGTTCGACGCCCCGAACCGCGCCGACCGGCCCGGCCAGTGGCTATCGTGAGACGGGGGCCAGCCCCGCGCCACGACCGGAGGGGGCCAGAGCGTGCCGATGATCCGCAGCGCCCGCGAGCGCGACCGGCTGCTGCGCCACTCCGCCTGCGGGATCGGCCTGCTCACGGAGGCGGGGGCGCTCGGCATGGCCCTCATCCCCGGGACGCTCCAGCCCGCCGCCGTGCCGTTCGCCGTCGCGCTGCTCCTGGGCATGATGGCCGCCCACGTCGAGCTCGCCCGGACGGGGCGCCGCAGCCGCGTGATCGCCGTCGCCGTCGGCGGCCTGCTGCTGGGCTGGGGCCTCGCGCTGGGGCTCGCTCCGGGCGCCGACTTCGCCGGGTTCGTCCTGGTCAACACCGCGAACGCCGTGACCGCGAGCATCGCCGTGGTCGTGACGACGTCCGCGCGCCGACTGCTCCTGCTGCTGCCAGTGGTCCTCCCGAGCCTGATCCCGTCGGTGCTCGTCTCGAGCGGCACCATGATCCCCACCGTGGTCGTCCAGAGCCTGCTGCCCTGGGGCACGCTCTGCGGATTCGCCCTCTGGATCGGCACAGCGGTCCCTCGGGTGGTGCGGCGGATCGACAGCATCGGCAACGCGCACCGTGTGGAGCGCCTCGCCAGCGAGACGGAGGCGCAGCGCCGGCAGGGTGCGCGGCTCCTGCACGACACGGTGCTGGCCACCCTCACGCTCCTCGCGCACTCGGGCCGCGGAGTGTCGGTCGACGCGCTCCGTCAGCAGGCGGCGCAGGACGCGCAGCTCCTGCGCCAGCTCCGGCTCGGCGGGACCCCCACCCCGAGCGCGTCCGGCTCCTACCAGCTGACCAGCGTCACCTCCGCCCCCGCGGCCAACACCCTCGAGACCGTCCGCAACCGCTTCGGCCGGATGGGGCTCGACGTGATCTGGCACGGCTCCGGCCAGGTGGCGCTCACCGGCGCGGCCCTCGACTCCTTCGTGCTCGCCCTGGCGGAGTGCCTCGAGAACGTGCGCCGCCACTCCGGCGTCGCCTCGGCCGACGTGACGATCACCGAGGACGAGACGACCGTCCGCGCGATGGTCACGGACGCGGGCGCGGGCTTCGACATCGCGACCGTCCCCGACACGAAGCTCGGCTTCAAGGAGTCGGTGATCGCCCGGCTCGGCGACGTCGGCGGCCGCACCCGCCTGTTCAGCGCCCCCGGATCGGGGACGACCGTGGTGCTGGAGGTCCCGAAATGAGCCCCGCACCGGAGTCTCGGGCCCCGCTGCTGGGACGCGTGCCCGCGACGCACGGCCGCTCCTCCCGGTCCGCCCGCTCGGTCCGCCGCCAGCAGGAGGGGCTCGGCACCAACTACCTCGGCAGCGGCCTCAACGGCATCGCCGCCGCGATCCTCGCCTACGAGCTGCTGATCTTCCTCTCGACCTCCGCCCGCTACAGCGACCTCGCACCCGCGGCGATCGCCTGGGTCCTCGTCGTCCTGGCCTTCGGGTCCACCGTCCTCGCGATCCACCTCGGCGGACGCCGCCTGCCGCTCCCGGTCTACCTCTGCTTCCTCGTCGCCCTCGGAGCCGCCGTCGTGCTCGACCTGGTGGCCGTGACCGACTCCGGCGCGGCCCGCACCGTCCCCACCGCCGCGGTCGCAGGCGCCGTCGCGCACGCCGCGCTGATCGTCCACCGGCGTGGGATCGAGATCCTCGCGGTGAGCGCCCTCGTCGCGATCGCCGAGGTGATCGCGTTCCTCTCGATGGAGTCGGGCGGCGCGGGCGCGCTCTCGGTGCGCATCAGCGCCCTCGTGGTGACGATCGCGCCGGCCGTCGTCGTGGTCGTGATGATGCGCGGGTTCCGCCGGATGGTCCAGCTCGAGATCGACCGCGCCCTCGTGCAGAGCACTACGCTCGGCCCGCGCTACGCGGTCGGGATGCTCGCCTCGGAGGAGCTCGCACGGCTCGACCTCGCCGCCGAGCGCCTCCTCGCCGAGGTGGGCGACGGCTCGGTCCGCCTGCCCCTCGACGCCCAGCGCGCCGCGCACGCGACCTCGCTCGCCACCCAGCTCCGCCTCCACCTCATCGAGGGGCGGCGCGAGACCTGGCTGCACCACGCCGTGCTCGAGTCCGAGCTGCTCGCGCCGCTCGTCGAGCTCGACGACCCGGACGGCACCGCCGGGCTCCTCGGACACCAGCAGCGCGACGGGCTCCTCTCGGCGATCTGGCTGATCGCCGACAGCGCGACCGGGCTCGCCGTGGTCCTCCACGTCGAGTCGGGCAGCCCCCGCGATCCCGGAGTCGGGACGGCCGCTCGAGGACTGCTCGTGCCGATCACGCTCCGCTCCTCAGGCGCGCCCTTGCGCGGCGTCGATCCTGCGACGTGGGAGGCTATCGCTCAGGTCGGCGTCTTCCGCGACACCTCGCGCGACGGGGAGCTCCGGATCGAGATCGACTGCCTGGTCGAGAATCCCGCCGACCGGTGAGCAGCCGCCGAGAGACCGCCGACCGAAGGACACCGATGACACTCACCGCTGACGCGAAGATCACTCTCGCGGTCGTGGACGACCACAAGATGCTCCTCGGAGCCCTCACGGAGTGGATCCGCGGAGCCGCCTCCGACATCCAGCTGGTGGCCGCGGTCGCCTCCTGGCCCGAGCTGCTCACGCACCCCGAGTTCCCCGTCGACGTCGTCCTCCTCGACCTCGACCTCAAGGACAACATCCCGATCTCGGTGAAGCTCTCGACCCTCAAGACCACCGGGGTGAAGACCGTGCTGATGAGCACCTACTCCGAGCCCGCCGTGGTCCGCGAGGCGCTCGCCTCAGGAGCCCTCGGCTACCTGGTGAAGACCGAGGACGCGGACATGATCGTCGAGGCGATCCGCGCGGCCAAGGACGGCCACTCCTACATCTCGCACGAGCTCGACATGGCGCTCTCCACCGGCGACTCCGACGGAGCGCCGAAGCTCAGCGCGCAGGAGCGCCGCGTGATGGCCCTCTACGGCGGCGGCGAGCCGGTGAAGTCGGTCGCGTTCGAGCTGGGCATCTCGGAGGAGACGGCGAAGTCGTACCTCAAGCGGATCCGCGAGAAGTACCGCGTCGTCGGCATCGACGTCGGCACGAAGGTGGCGCTCCGCAAGCGCGCCATCCACGACGGGATCCTCATCGAGACGGATTGAGTCCTCTTCCGTGGCGGTCCCTGCCCGCCACGGCGCGGTCGGCTTCACGACGTGGTGCGTTCCGCGGAGCGAGGTGCGTCGCCCGGCATCGATCCGCTGGCACGCGGATCGCTGTCGGCGGGCTCCACGAGGGCGCGGCGGTCCCCGCCCGCCGCGGCGCGGTCGGCTTCATGACGTGGCGCGTTCCGCAGAGCGGGGTGCGTCGCCCGGCATCGATCCGCTGGCACGCGGATCGCTGTCGACGGGCTCCACGAAAGGCGCGGCGGTCCCCGCCCGCCGCGGCGCGGTCGACTTCACGACGCGGTGCGCTCCGCAGAGCGGGGTGCGTCGCCCGGCATCGATCCGCCGGCACGCGGATCACTGTCGGCGGGCTCCACTACGGCGCGGCGGTCCCCGCCCGACACGGCGCGGTCGACTTCACGACGTGGTGCGTTCCGCGGAGCGAGGTGCGTCGCCAGGCATCGATCCGCTGACACGCGGATCGCTGTCGGCGGGCTCCACGAGGGCGCGGCGGTCCCCGCCCGCCGCGGCGCGGTCGGCTTCACGACGTGGTGCGTTCCGCAGAGCGGGGCGCGTCGCCCGGCATCGATCCGCTGACACGCGGATCGCTGTCGGCGGGCTCCACCTCGTCGAGCGGCGGCCACCTGCTCCTGCGGTCGAGCAGGGCGGGCGTGCCCGAGTCGTGCCGGTCGAGTAGCCGCGGGACGCGGCGTATCGAGACCCACCAGGCACGGGCAACGGGTCGATGCTGGTCGAGAGGCCGCGGGACGCGCGGCATCGAGACCCACCGGACCGGGACTGCCCGTGCTCCTGCGGGCCCGCGTCAGGAGGCCAGGACGGCGACCGTCATGCCGGGCGTCGCGGCGGGGGCGTCCATCGCGGCGAGGGCGGCGGGCAGGTCCTCGAAGGCGATGGTGCGGCCGACGGAGTCGGCGGGGCGCAGACGGCCGGCGACGACGTCGTCGAGGAGGGCCGTGTAGCCGCTTCGGGCGATGCCGTGGCTGCCCAGCAGCTCGAGCTCCTGGGCGATGACCCGGCCGAGCGGGATCGCCGGTGCGGCATCGGGCCCGAGGAGCAGACCCACCTGCACGTGCCGGCCGCGCGGACGCAGGGCGGCGATCGACGCCTCCGCCGTGACGCTGCTTCCGACGGCGTCGATCGCCAGATGCGCACCTCCTCCGGTCGCCGCCCGGATCGCCTCGGCGGCACCCTCGCCTCCGGGGACGGTCACCGCCCCGAGCGCGGCTGCGGCCTCCCGCGCCGGGGCGGAGACGTCCGACGCCACCACACGGGCCCCGGCCGCGAGCGCGACGATCACCGCGGAGAGGCCGACTCCGCCGCAGCCCAGCACCGCGACCCACTCCCCCGGGGCGACCCGGCCGCGCTCGTGCAGGGCGTGGTACGCGGTCCCGAAGCGGCAGCCGAGACCGGCCGCCTCGACGAAGCCGACGGAGTCGGGCAGTCGCACCAGGTTCAGATCCGCACCCGGCACGGCCACCGCCTCGGCGAACGACCCGTCGAGGGTGAATCCCGGCTGCTGCTGCCGGAGGCACACCTGCGTCGCCCCCTCCCGGCACTGCTCGCAGTCGCCGCAGGCGAACACGAACGGCGCTGTGACCCGGTCACCGACCGCGAAGAGCGACACCTGGGCTCCCGTCGCGATCACCGTCCCGGCGAACTCGTGCCCGGGGATCTGCGGAAGGACGACCGAGTCGTCGTGCCCCTTCCACGCGTGCCAGTCGCTTCGGCACACCCCGGTCGCCGCGACGCGGACGACGACGCCGTCGACGGGGCAGACGGGCTCCGGGACCTCGATGATCGCGGGGAGGGCGGAGAAGGACGAGTAGCTCACGGCGCGCATGCCGAGAGTCTCCCAGAGGCCCGGGCCGCGCTCTGCTTACAGTGCGTCGACCGGGATGCCGCCGGTGCCCGGCTGGGCGGGCTCGCGGTGGACCGGGTAGACCGTGCCCCGGGCGCGGTCGATCGCGATGCTGCCGAGGGCGAGCACGATTCCTGCCGCGGTCAGGCCCACGCCGACCCAGATGGGCGACAGATAGCCCAGTCCGGCGGCGATCGTCAGGCCGCCGAGCGCGGCACCCACCGAGTTGCCGATGTTGAGCGCGGAGTGGTTGAGCGCGGCCGCGATCGTCTGGCTGTCGCGCGCCACGTCCATCAGCCGGGTCTGGATCGCGGGCGACGCGGCGGCCGAGAAGCCCGCCGAGAGGAACGCGAACACCACCAGCCCGACGACCGACGAGGCCGACAGCGCGAGCCCGATCAGCGAGACGCCGACGCCGGCGAAGAACACCACCAGCGCCCGCCGCACGTCGCGGTCGGCGGCCCAGCCGCCGACGAGGTTGCCGACGGTCATCCCGAGGCCGATGACGACCAGGATCCACGGGACCGCGCCGAGCGGCAGGCCCGTCACCTCGGTCGCGAGCGGCGAGATGTAGCTGTACATCGCGAAGAGTCCGCCGAAGCCGATGGCGCCGACGAGCAGGGTCATCCAGACCTGCAGGCGCCCGAACGCCCGCAGCTCGTTGCGGACGGTCGCCGCCGGATTCCCGGGCTGCGCGGGCACCAGAAGCTGGACGGCCACGACGGTCAGCGCGAAGAGCACCGCGACCACGAGGTAGGCGCTGCGCCAGCCGGCCACCTGCCCGACCCAGGTGATCGCGGGCACGCCGACGACGTTCGCGATCGTGAGCCCGGAGAGGACGAACGCGACTCCCTTGCCGCGCTTGCCGGGACCCATCAGGTCGGCGGCGACCAGGGAGGCGATGCCGAAGTAGGCACCGTGCGGGAGCGCGGCGACGAAGCGCGCGGCGAGGACGAGCGGGAAGCTCGGGAGCAGCGCCGAGCCGATCGTCCCGACGGTGAAGGCGACGAGGAGGGTCAGGAGGAGCCTCTTGCGCGGCCAGCGCGCCGCTGCGGCGGCGATGGTGGGGGCGCCGACCACGACGCCGAGTGCGTAGGCCGAGATCAGCATCCCGGCCTGCGAGACGGCCTGCTCCTGGCTCACGGCCCAGACCCCGGGGAGGAGGTCGGCGGCGAGCTGCGGGAGGAGCCCCATCGCGACGAACTCGGTCGAGCCGATGCCGAAGCCCCCCATCGCGAGGGCGAGCAGGGCGAGGCGGGTCCGAGCGGGCGAGAGCGTCACCGGTCAAGGCTACTCAGGATCGGGCGGATGTCGAATCGATTCGAGAAAGCCCGGACACGAGAGGTCTCGGCGCGGACCCGCTACTCCCCCAGCGCGTCGTTCAGCCGGGCGATCTTGCCGTCGATCTCGCCCGAGTAGCCGGGGCGGATGTCCGCCTTCAGGACGAGCGACACGCGCGTCCCGAACGCTCCGACGGCCTCCGTCGCGCGCTTGACGACGTCGAAGACCTCGTCCCACTCCCCCTCGATCTCGGTGAACATCGAGGTCGTCCGCGACGGCAGGCCGCTCTCGCGGACGATGCGGACGGCGGCGGCGACGGCGTCGTGGACGGACGCGTCGGGCGCCTCGCCCCCGGACGGTGCGACCGAGAATGCGACGAGCATGGGAGCCTCCTTGACTGCGCGCACCGCGTGCCGGCCCCGCGCCCTCCGAGCCTACGAGCCCTGGGGCGCCAGGCGGGTCTCGCCGGTCAGCGACGACGCGGAAGTCGTGGCGCCGGGTGCGACGACCCGCGCCGTCCCCATCCTCCACAGCTCGCGCAGCAGCCAGCCGAGCAGCACCACGAGGAGGACGTTCCGCACGGTCAGCACGAGCACCATCCACCAGTGCGACCAGAGGAGGAAGAGGTAGAGGTACGGGTAGACCACCTGGGTCAGAGCCGCAGTGACGAGCGTCAGCTTCGCGGGCCGGTCGAACGCGCCGTCGCGGCACGCGATCAGCCCGGCGATCACCGGCGGCGCGAGCCAGACGATGTACTGCGGCGAGAGCACCTTGTTGGTGTCGATGAACACGACCACGAAGGTCAGCGCGAGCAGCGGGAACAGCCTGGCGGGGTCCGCCCGGCGGGCGAGAGCACGGGCACCCAGCAGGGCCACGCCGAGCATGGCCAGAGCGAGCAGCGGGGTCATCAGGCTCGCCGCGAACTCGGTGCCGGGCCCGTGCATCTCGAAGGTGTTGATGTCGGCGGCGTAGTAGACGTAGCTCCCCGATCCCGGGAGGACCGACAGCCACATCCAGGGAGTGCTCACGACGGCCTCGATCTGGAGGCCCCGATCGGTCTGGTCGGTGACGAAGCTGAAGACCTGGTCCCCGCCGCCGACGAGGACGACCGCGAGCACGATGATCACGGAGGCGACCGCGGGGACGAGGATCATCCGCAGCCGTCCGCGCAGGACCAGCACGGCAGCGGCGAGGATCGCGGCCGGCCACACCTTGATCCAGGTGGCCACGGTCAGCAGCAGCGCCGCGACGCCCGGACGGGTCGCCGCCCAGAGCGTCCCGGCGATGGCCGGCGGCGCAGTGAAGGCGTCGATGCGGCCGATCGCGATCGGCCCGAGGAGGACGAGGAACAGCAGCCACCAGCGCGCCGCGGCGAGGCGAGGCGCCGACCGGCCGCGCAGCAGCAGGGCGAAGGCGGCGGCATCGGCGAGCGCGACGAGGACGAGCCACATCAGGTCGTAGCCCGCCGAGCCGAAGAGCCAGGAGGCGGCGATCGGGCCCCAGGCGAGGATCGGGTAGACCCAGCCCGTGTCGATCCCGGCGATGCCGCCGCCCTCGACGGCGGTCCTCATCCACTCCTTGTAGACGATGCTGACGTCGCCCATCGGCAGACCCGGAGCGAACAGCGCCAGGAGGGAGAGCACCACGTGCACCAGCGCGAAGGCGCCCCAGAGCACGGCGACGGAGTCGCGGTTCTCGCGCAGCCGGGCGAGGGGGCGGGAGGACGCTCGAGGAGGGGAGGACGGCACCGCGTCATTGTAGAGGGGCCGCTGAACGGGACCCTGGCAGCACCTGAGCCCGCCTGAGAGCGCCGCTCCCGCCGGGCATCGATCCCCCGGCGGCGTCGGTCGCCGCCGGGCGTCAGCGGCCGGCGTCGCGACCCGACGAACTCAGTAGCCGGCGAACGCGTCGGTGCGGATCCGCTTCGCCCCGGCACCGCGCAGGGCGCCGCGGACCGAGTCGACGAACGACGGCGACCCGGAGACGTAGCCCACGCGGCGGCCGGCGTCCGGCACCGCGTCCGCGAGCAGCTCGGCGGTCAGTCGGCCTGTGACGTGCGACCACCGTGCGGGCAGGTCGGTCGGCGCCTCCTTCGAGCAGAGCACGACCCGGGCCCCCGACTCCTGCAGCAGGTCGCGGTACGCGACCTCGGCGAGGCTCGGCGCGGCGACCACGACGACGACGTCGCGCCGCGGACCGTCCGCGAGCGAGCGGAGCTGACTGGCGAACGGGGTGATCCCGATGCCGCCCGCCACCAGCAGCAGCGGCACGGTGGGATCGGCCGGCAGGACGAAGTCACCGCCGACGCTCGTCGCCCGGAGCGAGTCGCCGGGCTCCAGCGCGGCGAGGGCGCGCTTGAAGCTGCTCGCCTTCTCCGGCATCCGCAGGGCGATCGCGATCTCGCCGTCGGACGGAGCGGAGGAGACCGAGAAGGTGCGCCGGCTGCCCCGGCTGTCGGCGCGGTGCGGCAGGTCGAGCTCGAGCCACTGGCCCGGCTCGAAGGTCAGCGGCGAGCGGGAGCGGAAGCGGTACTCCGCGATGCCCGGCGCCAGCACGCGGGTCGAGGCGAGCTCGAGCGTGTGCCGCCGACGCTGGCGGAATGCGAAGGCGAACGCGAGGGCGTTGCCGACCACGAGGCCCAGCTCCGGAGTGGCGGAGACGACGCCGATGTGGAAGGGGACGCTCGCCACGAGCGCTGCGACGACCGCGATGATCAGCTGCTGCGAGCGGCGCGGCGCGAGCGTGAGCGGCTCCGTCAGCATGAAGGCGCCGGCGAAGACGAAGGGGTAGGCCGTGAGGACCAGGGCCGCCGCGGCGCCGAGGTCCTGGCCGTTCTGCACCGCCTGCTGCACGGACACCCCGCCGGCGACGACGACGAAGACGGCGAAGACGGCCCAGCGGCGGACCCGCGCGACGATCAGGAGGGAACCCACGACGACGAACGGCCAGATCGCGCCACTGGCGATCCACCAGGCTCCGGCGTTGAGCCCCGTGAAGCCGATGATCAGCACGGCGACCGCGGCCGGGTTGAAGAGGTGGCGGCCCCGCCAGGCGAGGACGTACTTGGACGCGGCGGCGATCGCGCCGACGAGCGCGATCACGGCGAGCCCGCGGGGATCGGCCGTCGGGAAGAGCAGGCAGGCGATCAGCAGACCGGTGACGAGCGAGGACTCCAGGTGCGCGCGGCTGCGGAACAGCCTCGCGAGGACCGCGCTGACCAGGGCCGTCGAGACGACGGCGACCAGCGTCGTGCCGAGGATCTCGAGCGGCGACGAGAAGATCAGGCCGGCTGCGGCGTAGCCGACGGCGACGAGCAGGAGCGCGGCGAGCGTCATCCAGACCAGCCGGTAGGTGGTGACGCGGCCGAGGGCGCGGTCGAAGGTGCCGATCATCGGAAGACCTCTCCGGGGAAGGAAGGCGAGTAGTGGAGGGTGCCGTCGCTGCGGACGCGGACGAACTCGAAGTCGAAGCGCTCGGCGAGGGCCTCGGGCGGGCAGACGAACAGCGCGGTCGCGAGCCCGTCGGCGACGAGGGCCGTGTCGGCCACCGCCCAGGTGGCGACGATGCTCTCGACCGGAGCTCCGGTCCGCCCGTCGAGGACGTGGTGGAGGCCGCTGCCCCAGGCGCGGCGGTTGCTCGCCGAGCCGCAGAGCGCGCGGTCGCCGGGCACCGCCACTCCCAGTGCGCTGCTCGGGTCCCACGGGTGCTCGAGGCCGACCCGGACGGGTCCGGCTCCGATGCCCCGGAGGTCGCCGCTCGCGTCGACGACGGCGGGCCCGACTCCGTCGAACTCCTCGAGGACGAGGTCTACGAGCTGGCCCTTGCCCGCGGCGCCGACGTCGACGACGGTCCCGGGCTCGACCCGCAGTCCCGCCGCCCCGCGTCGGGCGGCGGCCCAGGAGGGAGCGGGGACGGCGGGTCCGCGCGGGACGAGGGTGTACGCGGAGTCGTAGCCGAGCTGCTCGAGAGAGCCGCCGACGAAGGGGGTGACCGCCCCGCCGGTCAGCTCGTCGAGCACGTCGTACAGTGCGAAGAGGTCGGCCGCCTCGTCGGGGAAGACGTGCTCGCCCCCGGCCCGCAGCTGCGAGACGGCGGAGTCGTCACGGAACCGCGACCAGGTGCGGTCGTACTCCGCGATGCGCGCCTCGACCCGCGAGCGGTGGGAGGGCCCGAGCGGCTCGGCGGTGTCGATCTGCCAGCCGGTGCCGATCGCGTCGAACCGCCACGCGTGGCCGAGGACCGTCGGGGCGTCAGGCCGTGGCATCGGCCTTGATGGTCTCGACGGCGTCGTTGAAGCCGCCGGAGGTGAGGGAGGATCCCGACACCTTGGAGACCTTCAGCTCGTCGAGCTGCTTGCCGACGACCTCGCCCGCGATGCCGCCCGCGAAGCGCGACTGGTACTGCTGGCCGGTGGGGTTCTCCGACTCCGGGGTCACGGTCACGTCGGTGACGACGCCGTCGGCGAGGGTCAGCGAGACGCCCACCTTCTCGTTCCCTCCGGGCGAGGTGTAGGCGCCCTCGGCCTCGTAGGTGCCGTCGGCGTAGCTGCTGCCGCTCGCGGCGGAGGACGCGGCGCCGGTGGCCTCGGGGGCGGAGCTGGTGGCGGTGCTCGGAGCGGTGGTGGTCGCCGCGTCGGCGGCGTCGCTCCCGGTCGTGGTGGTGCTGGAGCAGGCGGCGAGCGCGGCGAGGGTGCCGGCGCCGGCGAGGAGGGTCAGGGCGTAGCGGGCGGGAGTCGTGGTCTTCGCGGTCATGTCTGTTCTCCTGGTCGAGGCGGACGCGGCGGATCCGACGGTAGAGGTGCTCGCTTCGAGCACCCGATGAGGCGGCGGTGCGGAGCCGGTGAGCCGGGCCGCGGGCGTCGCTTCCTCCAGGACAACGGCGGCGGTCCCGGTTCGGTTCAGCGCTCGTCCGACGGGCGTGTCAGCGCAGGAGTGCGGCGACCACTCCGGGCAGGTGCTCCGCGATGTCGAGCGCGGCGATCGGGCCGCCGGCGGAGGCGCTCCGTCCGGCCTCCGCGTGCAGGACGGCGGCCGCGGCGGCCACGGGGGCGAGGTCCTCCGCGGTCAGAGTCGCCCCGGCCGCCTCGGCGTCCGCGGCCCGACCGGCGAGGAGTGCGCCGAGCACGCCGCCGAGGACGTCGCCGCTGCCCGCGGTCGCCAGCCAGGGCGTGGATCCGGAGACCTCGAGCTCGACGCCGCCCGCGACGACGTGGGTGGTGCCGCCCTTGAGGAGCACGCAGACTCCGAGGCGGTCCGCCGCCCGGCGCGCCCACTCCCCCGGGGCCTCGGCGATCGTCGCGGCGTCCGCGTCCAGACCCGCTCGGCCGAGCACTCCGGCGAGCTCGCGGTAGTGCGGCGTGATGACGACCGGGCCTGCGGCCTCGTCGATCAGGTCGAGCGCGCCCGCGTCGAGCACCACCGGGACTCCCGAGTGCAGCTGCTCGATCAGGGTGCGCCGCTCCTCGTCGCTGCGGTCCTCGGCGCTGGTGCCGGAGCCGACGAGCCAGGCCTGCACGCGTCCCACCGCGGTCACGACCTCCGGCCGCCGGGCGAGCACCAGTCCCGCGGGCCGCTCCGGTCCGAGGTAGCGGACCATGCCGACTCCCGTCCGCACCGCCGCCTCGACGCCGAGCACCGCCGCTCCCGGGTACCGCTCCGACCCGGTCGCGATCCCCAGCACCCCGCGCGTGTACTTGTCGTCGTCCTCCCGCGGCACCCTGATGCTCCGCGCCGCCTCCGCCGTCCCGACCCGCTCACCCATCCCGCCACCCTACGTCGCCCTGCGACGGAGCCGCCCGGTGCCGCCGCTGCCGCACTGGTGCCGGCGCAGCCGCACCCCTCTCCCCTTGCTCCAGAGGGGCGCGGGTGCTGGAGGGGGCAGTCGCAAGGCGGAGGAGGAAGCGGTACCGGCGGTATCGCGCCCGACGACAACGCCGCCTCCAGCACCCGCGGGCGCGGGCCGCGGAGGGGTCGGATACAAGGCGGAGGAGGAAGCGATACCGGCGGTATCGCGCCCGACGACAACGCCGCCTCCAGCACCCGCGGGCGCGGGCCGCGGAGGGGTCGGATGCAAGGCGGAGGAGGAAGCGATACCGGCGGTATCGCGCCCGACGACAACGCCGCAGACGGCCCCTCCGCGGCCCGCGCCTAGCGGCGGGTGGCGTCGTCGACTTCGCCGACGAGCTCCTCGATGATGTCCTCGAGGAACAGCACTCCGGTGGCGCGGCCCTGCTCGTCGAACGCCCGGGCGAGGTGGGCGCCGGTGCGCCGCATGATCGCGAGGGCGTCCTCGAGGTCGGTGGCCTCGAAGATCGAGGCGAGCTGGCGGATGCGCTTGGCGGGGACGGGGAGGCGGAACTTGGCGCCCTCCGTGTCGCCGTCGAGGTCGAGGACGTCCTTGAGGTGGATGTAGCCCTCGGGGGTGCCGTCCTCGCCGAGGATCACGTAGCGCGAGAAGCCGTGCTTGGCGACGGCGCGCTCGACGTCGGCGGGGGTCGCTCCGCTGGGGAGGCTGACGATCCCGTCGAGAGGCAGGGCGACGTCGTGGACCTTCTTCTCGGTGAACTCGAACGCGGCGAGGAGGGTCCCGGTCGAGTCGCGGAGGGTGCCCTCGCGGGTGGACTGGTCGACGATCGTCTGCACCTCCTCGAGCGTGAAGGTGCTGTTCGCCTCGTCCTTGGGCTCCACCTTGAAGAGGCGGAGCACTCCGTTCGAGACCGCGTTGAGGGCGACGATGATCGGGCGGAGGACCCGGGCGATGGCGACGAGCGGCGGCGCCAGGAGGAGCACGGCGCGGTCGGGCATCGAGAACGAGATGTTCTTGGGGACCATCTCGCCGAGCACCACGTGCAGGAACGACACGATCAGCAGCGTGATGACGAAGGCGACGGTGCCGGAGAGCTCGTCGGGGATGCCGACGGCGTGGAGCGGCACCCCGAGCAGGTGGTGGATCGCCGGCTCGCTCACGTTGAGGATCAGCAGCGAGCAGACGGTGATGCCCAGCTGCGTGGTCGCGAGCATCAGTGTGGCGTGCTCCATCGCGGCGAGCGCGGTGATCGCGCTGCGGCGTCCGCTCTCCGCGAGGGGCTCGATCTGGGAGCGGCGCGCGGAGATGACCGCGAACTCCGCTCCGACGAAGAAGGCGTTCGCGGCGAGGAGCACCACGAGCCAGGCGATTCCGGCCCAGTCACTCATCGTCGGACTCCTTCCGTCCGCGGTGTCCGCGGGCGACGTCGGCGAGCGGGTCGGGGATCCCGTCGAGATCCGCGTCGGGGTCGGGGGTGAAGCGGAGGCGGTCGATGCGGCGGCCGTCCAGGCGCTCGACGCGCAGAGATCCGCCCTCGACGTCGACCCGGTCGCCGACGGCGGGGAGGCGGCCGAGCTCGCTCATCACGAATCCGGCGACCGTCTCGTAGGGCCCCTCCTCGGGGATGTGCACGCCGGCGCGGTCGAGGACCTCGTCGGGGCGGAGCATGCCGGGGAAGGTGGTGGAGCCGGGGAGCTTGACCACGTCGGCCCGGGAGCGGTCGTGCTCGTCGGCGACCTCGCCGACCAGCTCCTCGACCAGGTCCTCGAGCGTGGCGACGCCCGCCGTCCCGCCGTACTCGTCGACGACGACCGCGAGCTGGAAGCCGCGTCCGCGCAGCTCCGTGAGCAGCACGTCGAGCTTCATGGTCTCGGGGACGCGGAGCGGCTCGGAGCGCAGCGCCGTGACCGGCACGTCGGACCTCTTGCCGCGGGGCACGGCGACGGCCTGCTTGACGTGCACGACTCCGACGATGTCGTCGATGTCGTCGTCCGTGATCGGGAAGCGCGAGAACCCGGTGGTGCGGGCGAGGTCGAGCACGTCCTGCGCGGTGCTCGCGCGCTCGACCGTCGACAGGCGCAGGCGCGGCGTCATCACGTCGCCCGCGGTGAGGGCGGAGAAGCGGAGGGTGCGCCCGAGCAGGTCGGCCGTGTCCTCCTCGAGCAGTCCGGCGCTGGCGGAGTGGCGCACGAGGCTCGAGAGCTCCTCGGCGCTGCGGGCGCCCGAGAGCTCCTCCTTCGGCTCGATGCCGACCAGGCGCAGCAGGGCGTTCGCGCTGCCGTTCAGCAGGGCGACGGCCGGGCGGAACACCGTCGTGAACGCGGTCTGCAGCGGCACGACGAGCTTCGCGGTCGCCCGCGGCAGAGCGAGGGCGAAGTTCTTGGGGACCAGCTCGCCGAGGATCATCGACAGCAGGGTCGCGATGACGATGGCGACCACCGTCATGACCGGCGCGAGCGCCTCCTCCGGGATGCCGAGTCCGCTGAACGGCTCCTGGAGCAGCGTCGAGAGGGCGGGCTCCATCGTGTAGCCGGTGAGCAGCGTCGTGAGAGTGATGCCCAGCTGCGCGCTCGAGAGGTGCGTGGAGGTGACGCGCAGGGCCGCGATGGTCATGCCCAGGCGCGTCTCGCCGCGGTCGCGACGGGCCTCGAGGTCGGCCCGGTCGAGGTTCACCAGCGCGAACTCGCTGGCGACGAAGACGCCGGTGCCCAGGGTCAGCAGCAGGCCGACGCCGAGGAGGAGCCACTCAGTTCCCACGGTGGTCGCCCCCGGTCACGAGAGGGAGGTGCGAGGAGGGCCGGACGGTGCGGGCCGGCGGAGCGGCGGCACCGGAGCGTCGAGCGGGAGTCCGAGGAGCACGGCAGTGAGCGGAACAGGCCGGATGCGCAGAGGGAGGGTCGTCCATTGTGGCGCCGAGTCTACCCGCCGCGGAGCGCCGCCGGGCGTGCTCCGACGCGGCGGCTCAGAGCCACTTCTTCCGCTTGAACACCGCGTAGAGCGCGAAGCCGAACAGCACCATCAGGCCCAGCGCCCAGGGGTAGCCGAGCCGCCAGTGCAGCTCCGGCATGTCGTCGAAGTTCATCCCGTAGATGCCGGCCACGAGCGTCGGGGCGAAGAGGATCGCCGCCCACGAGGAGATCTTGCGGACCACGTCGTTCTGGGCGAGCCCGGTCTCGGTCTGCCGGCGCGAGACGAGCGTCGAGTGCACCGTGAGCGCCTTGTCGAGGATCGCGCGCAGGGAGTCGACCGCCTCCGTCACGCGGATGGTGTGGTCGAGCACGTCGCGGAGGGAGCGGCGCAGCTCGATCCGCTCCGGCGAGGGCGAGGGCTCCCCCTCCACGGGCGTCGACTCCTGCAGCAGCTCGTGCAGCAGGGCGGTCAGCGGCTGCACCGAGCGCTGGAAGTGGATGACCTCGCGCGAGAGCCGGTAGATGCGCTCCGAGAGCCCGTCGTCCGAGCCGTCGCCGAAGAGCTGGTCCTCGATCTCGTCCACGTCGCCCTGGACGCCGAACACCACCGGCGCGTACTCGTCGACGACCTGGTCGAGGATCGCGTAGAGCACCGCTTCGGGCCCGCGGGCGAGGAGGGCCGGATCCTCCTCCAGGCGGCGGCGCACGCGGGCGAGGTCCGGGGAGTCGGCGTGCCGGATGGTGACCACGAAGTCGGGGCCGACGAAGACGTGCAGCTCGCCGAAGACGACCGTCTCGGCGGCGTCCGCGTAGCGCGCCGGCCGCAGCACGACGAAGAGCCCGTCGTCGTAGCGCTCGAGCTTGGCCCGCTGGTGCCCGCTGAGCGCGTCCTCGACGGCGAGCGGGTGCAGCCCGAACTCCTCGGCGACCGCCTCGACCTCCTCGCGCGTCGGGCGGTAGAGGCCGATCCAGGCCATGCCGTGCTCGTCGCGCATCAGCTCGAAGGTGTCCTCGAGCGAGTCGGGGTTCCGGATGCGGCGGCCGTCGACGTACACGGCGTTGTCGACGATGGTCATGGGCTCGGTTCTAGCACGCGGCGCCCGCTCACCAGCTGACCGGCAGCGCCTTGCCCTCCTCGTAGCCCGCGGCCGACTGCAGGCCCACGTGCGCCCGCTCGTGGAAGTCGGCCACGCTCCGGGCGCCGGCGTAGGTGAAGGACGAGCGGACCCCCGAGGTGATCATGTCGAGCAGGTCCTCGACCGAGGGCCGCAACGGGTCGAGGTAGATGGTGGAGGAGGAGATGCCCTCGGCGAAGAGGCGCTTGCGGGCGAGCTCGTAGGCGTCGAGGCGGTCGAAGCGCTCCTGCACCGCCTTGGCCGAGGCCATGCCCCAGCTCTCCTTGTAGACCCGGCCGACCGCGTCGCTGCGCAGCTCCCCCGGCGCCTCGATCGTGCCGGCGAACCAGGAGCCGATCATCACGGAGGCGGCGCCCGCGGCCAGCGCGAGGGCGACGTCGCGCGGGTAGCGCACCCCGCCGTCCGCCCAGACGTGGGCGCCCAGCTCGTGCGCGCGCTCGGCCGTCTCGAGGACGGCCGAGAACTGCGGTCGGCCGACCGCGGTCATCATCCGCGTGGTGCACATCGCGCCGGGGCCGACGCCGACCTTGAGGATGTCCGCTCCCGCGTCGACGAGGTCGTGCACCGCGTCGGCCGTGACGACGTTGCCCGCCGCGATCGGCACTCCGAGATCGAGCGCGGAGACCGTCCGGAGCGCCCGGAGCATCCCCTCCTGGTGGCCGTGCGCGGTGTCGAGGACGAGGACGTCGACGCCCGCGGAGACGAGCGCGCGCGCCTTCGCCTCGACGTCGCCGTTGATGCCGATCGCCGCCGCGACGCGCAGACGCCCGTCCGCGTCGAGCGCCGGGTCGTAGACGGTGGAGCGGAGGGCGCCGGTGCGCGACAGCGTGCCGACCAGGGCGCCGTGGTGCAGCACGGGGGCGAAGTCGAGGTCGGCGGCCACCATGAGGTCGAAGGCGGCCCGCGCGGTGGGCACGTCGTCGGCGTCGATCGAGGGGGTGGCGGAGTGCACCAGGTCGCCCAGGCGCGCGTCCGGCAGCGCGGTCGCCAGGCGCGCGGCCGGGACGCAGCCGAGGATCGCGCCGCCCTCCTCCTGCACCACGAAGCCGTGGCCGGCGACGGCCGGCAGGATGCGCAGCGCCTCCTCCACGGTCGTCGCCGGCGAAGCGGTGAGGGCGCCGGAGAAGGCGACCGGCTGGCGCTTCACCCAGCGGATCGCGGCGTCCAGCGCCTGCAGGGGCATGTCCTGCGGGAGGACGCCGAGCCCGCCCCGGCGCGCGAGCGTCGCTGCGAGGCGCTGACCGGTGACCGAGTTCATGTTGGAGGAGACGACGGGGATCGTCGCCCCGGTGCCGTCGCCCGGGGCGAGCGAGACGTCGAGGCGGCTCGTCACCGACGAGCGGCCGGGGACGAGGAAGACGTCCGAGTAGGTGAGGTCGCCTGAGGGTGTTCCGCCGGAGAAACGCATGGGGGAAACGCTACTCCGGCGCGGCCCCGGGTCGGCCGTGCAGGGAACGGGGCTAGGCTTGGCGACCGGGACGGGACCAGGCGACGGCACCGGTTCCCGCTGGTGCGAGGACGACCTCCTCCGCCGCGGTGGCAGGCGCCGAGGGATGCGACGGGCCCGTCCGGATGATCGAGGACGAATCAACGGAGAGAGTGGGCGATCGGCTGTGTCGAGCCAGTTGACCGGAGCAGGAACAGAGCAGGGCGCGGAGGACTTCGGAGCCAACGAGTGGCTCGTGGAGGAGCTGTACGAGCAGTACAGCGCCGACCGCGCCTCGGTGGACGAGTCCTGGTGGCCCATCCTGGAGCGCTACGGCGCCCAGCTCGCGAACTCCGGCAAGGACGCTCCGGCTCCGGCTCCCGCCGCGGCACCCGCGCCCGCCGCCTCGAAGCCCGCCGCTGCCGCCGAGCGCGTCTCGTCGAGCGGCGGAGGCGCCGTGACCCATCCCGCCGCGGCCTCCTCCTCCGAGTCGACCCCCGCCTCCCGCACCACGTCGAAGCAGCCGAAAGCGCAGCCGATCCCGGCCGACGCTCCGGTGAGCAAGCCCTCCGCCGAGGACTCGACGCCGGACGAGGACGTCGTCACCCCGCTCCGCGGCATGGCGAAGAGCCTCGCGACCAACATGGACGCCAGCCTCAGCATCCCCACCGCGACGAGCGTCCGCACGATCCCTGCGAAGCTGATGATCGACAACCGCATCGTCATCAACAACCACCTGCGCCGCACCCGCGGCGGCAAGGTCTCGTTCACGCACCTGATCGGCTGGGCGCTCATCCGCGCGCTCAAGGACTTCCCGAGCCAGAACGTGTTCTACGACGAGGTCGACGGCAAGCCCGCGGTCGTCGCCCCGGCGCACGTCAACCTCGGCATCGCGATCGACATGCCGAAGCCCGACGGCACGCGCGCCCTGCTCGTGCCGAGCATCAAGCGCGCCGACACGCTGAGCTTCACGGCCTACCTCTCGGCCTACGAGGACCTGGTCAAGCGCGCGCGCGGCAACAAGCTCGTCGCCGGCGACTTCGCGGGCACCACGCTCTCGCTGACGAACCCCGGCGGCATCGGCACGGTCCACTCCGTCCCCCGCCTGATGAAGGGCCAGGGCTGCATCATCGGAGCCGGCGCCCTCGAGTACCCGGCGGAGTTCCAGGGCGCGTCCGAGAAGACGCTGGTCGAGCTGGGCATCGGCAAGACCATCACCCTGACCTCGACCTACGACCACCGCGTCATCCAGGGCGCCGGCTCGGGCGAGTTCCTCAAGATCGTGCACGAGCTCCTGCTCGGCGGCCGCGGCTTCTACGAGGACATCTTCGCCGCGCTGCGCATCCCCTACGACCCGATCCACTGGTCCACGGACATCGCCGTCGACCTCGCCGAGCGCGTCTCCAAGACCGCCCGCGTGCAGGAGCTCATCAACTCGTTCCGCGTCCGCGGGCACCTGATGGCCGACGTCGACCCGCTGGAGTACGTGCAGCGCTCGCACCCCGACCTCGCCATCGAGAGCCACGGCCTCACCTTCTGGGACCTCGACCGCGAGTTCGTCACGGACGGCTTCGGCGGCAAGCGCCAGCTCAAGCTGCGCGACATCCTCGGGATCCTCCGCGACTCGTACTGCCGCACCGTCGGCGTCGAGTACATGCACATCCAGGACCCGGAGCAGCGCGCCTGGATGCAGCAGAAGCTCGAGCGCGGCTACGAGAAGCCGGGCCACGACGAGCAGCTGCGCATCCTGGGCAAGCTCAACGAGGCCGAGGCCTTCGAGACCTTCCTGCAGACCAAGTACGTGGGCCAGAAGCGCTTCTCGCTCGAGGGCGGGGAGTCGCTCATCGCGCTGCTCGACGCCGTCCTGCAGGGCGCGGCCGACGAGCACCTCGACGAGGTCGCGATCGGCATGGCCCACCGCGGCCGCCTGAACGTGCTGACCAACATCGCCGGCAAGACCTACGGCCAGATCTTCCGCGAGTTCGAGGGCACCCAGGACCCGCGCACGGTCCAGGGCTCCGGAGACGTGAAGTACCACCTCGGCACCGAGGGCACCTTCCGCGGCGCGGCGGGCGAGGAGATCCCGGTCTACCTGGCAGCGAACCCCTCGCACCTCGAGGCCGTGAACGGCGTGCTCGAGGGCATCGTCCGCGCCAAGCAGGACCGCAAGCCCATCGGCACCTTCACCACGCTGCCGATCCTCGTGCACGGCGACGCCGCGATGGCGGGCCAGGGCGTGGTGGTCGAGACCCTGCAGATGTCGCAGCTGCGCGCGTACCGCACCGGCGGCACGATCCACATCAACATCAACAACCAGGTCGGGTTCACGACTCCCCCTCACGAGGCCCGCACCTCGATCTACTCGACCGACGGCGCGAAGACGATCCAGGCGCCGATCTTCCACGTGAACGGCGACGACCCCGAGGCGGTCGTCCACGTCGGGCAGCTCGCGTTCGAGTACCGCCAGCGGTTCCACCGCGACGTGGTCATCGACCTGATCTGCTACCGCCGGCGCGGGCACAACGAGGGCGACGACCCCTCGATGACCCAGCCGCTGATGTATAGCCTGATCGAGGCCAAGCGCTCTGTCCGCAAGCTCTACACCGAGGCGCTCGTCGGCCGCGGCGACATCACCGAGGAGGAGTACGACCGCGCCCACCAGGACTTCCAGGACCGCCTGGAGCGTGCGTTCGCCGAGACCCACGCCGCGCAGACCGGCGCGATCCCCGTGATCACCGCCGACGGCGACTCCGTGGCCGACCTCGAGCTGCCCGACGCGCAGCAGGGCGAGGACTACCCGGGCGAGCCCGAGGTGACCGGCGTGAAGACCGAGGTCGTGACCCGCATCGGCGACGCGTTCACGACGCCGCCCGAGGGCTTCACCGTGCACCCCAAGCTCCAGCAGCTGCTGGCGAAGCGCCAGGAGATGAGCCGCTCCGGCTCCATCGACTGGGCCTTCGGCGAGCTGCTCGCGCTCGGCTCCCTGCTCCTCGAGGACACCCCGGTGCGCCTCGTCGGCCAGGACACGCGCCGCGGGACCTTCGTCCAGCGCCACGCGGTCCTCCACGACCGCGAGAACGGCCAGGAGTGGCTGCCGCTGATGAACCTGTCCGAGCAGCAGGCCCGGCTCTGGATCTACGACTCGCTGCTCTCGGAGTACGCGGCGATGGCGTTCGAGTACGGCTACTCGGTGGAGCGGCCCGACTCGCTCGTGCTGTGGGAGGCGCAGTTCGGTGACTTCGCGAACGGCGCCCAGATCGTGATCGACGAGTTCATCTCCTCCGCCGAGCAGAAGTGGGGCCAGCGCTCGTCGCTCGTGCTCCTGCTCCCGCACGGCTACGAGGGCCAGGGCCCCGACCACTCGTCGGCGCGGATCGAGCGCTACCTGCAGATGTGCGCGGAGCGGAACATGACCGTCGCGCGACCGTCGACGCCGGCGTCCTACTTCCACCTGCTGCGCCGCCAGGCCTACTCCCGGCCCCGCCGACCGCTGATCGTCTTCACCCCGAAGGCGATGCTGCGTCTACGCGGAGCCTCGAGCCCGGTCGAGGACTTCACCTCGGGCCGCTTCCAGCCGGTGATCGACGACGCGCGGATCCAGGACGCCTCGGCCGTGAAGCGCGTCCTGCTCCACGCCGGCAAGGTCCACTACGACCTCAAGGCGGAGCTCGAGAAGAAGCCCGACGACGGCATCGCGCTGGTCCGGGTCGAGCAGTACTACCCGGCGCCGATCGAGGAGCTGCGCGGCATCGCCGAGCGCTACCCGGACGCGGAGCTCGTCTGGGTGCAGGACGAGCCCGAGAACCAGGGCGCCTGGCCGTTCATGGCCCTCGAGGTCGCTCCGAAGCTGGGCCGGTCCATGCGCGTGGTCTCGCGGCCGTCCGCGGCCTCCCCCGCGGCCGGCTCGGCCAAGCGGCACGCCTCCGAGCAGGCCGACCTGCTGTCGCGGGCGCTCACCCGCTGATCCGCGGTCCGCACGACGCGGTCGGGCCCGTCGGAACCTCGTGTTCCGGCGGGCCCGTCGCGTTGCGGGCGGACCGTGCCTGACCGCAGGCCCACAGAAACCGGCAGAAGCGCTCGCGACGTGCGGGTGCCGCGGCGACCGGAGGCCGCCGGACACGACGGAGCCCCGGCCCCTCGAGGGCCCGCGGTGCGCGGGAGATCTCGAACGGCCGGGGCTCCCCGGGTCGTGCTGCGCCTAGAGGCGGGCGGGCGCCTGGGAGTGCGCGGCGTGCTCGTCGCGGAGCATGCCGAGCACCTGGGCGCGGAGGTCCTCCGGCGCCGTCTCCTTGCACGCCCGCTGCACGGCGACCGTCAGAACCACGCCGACCTTCGCCTCGTCGGCGCAGTCGCCGCATCCCGCCATGTGCTCGCGGATGTCGGCGGCGTCCTCCTTGCACAGCTCGTTGTGGAGGTACTCCTCGAGCTCGGCCTTCGCCTTCGTGCAGCCGCTGTCGGTCATTTCGTGCTCCCGGAAGTGAATGCGGCGCGGAATCCGCGCTCGCGTGCGTAGTCGGTGAGTCGTTCGCGCAGCATGCGCCGGCCGCGGTGCAGCCGGCTCATGACGGTCCCGACGGGGGTCTTCATGATGTCCGCGATCTCCTGGTAGGAGAAGCCTTCGACATCGGCGAAGTAGACGGCGAGCCGGAAGTCCTCCGGGATCGCCTGGAGCGCCTCCTTCACCGCGGTGTCGGGGAGGTGGTCGATCGCCTCCGCCTCGGCCGAGCGGCTGGAAGTGGCCGTGGTCGACTCGGCGCCGCCCAGCTGCCAGTCCTCGAGCTCGTCGATCGCGCTCTGGTAGGGCTCGCGCTGCTTCTTGCGGTACGAGTTGATGAACGTGTTCGTGAGGATGCGGTAGAGCCAGGCCTTCAGGTTGGTGCCCTGCTCGAACTGGCGGAATGCGCCGAACGCCTTCGCGAACGTCTCCTGCACGAGGTCCTGCGCGTCGGAGGGGTTCTTCGTCATCCGCAGACCGGCCGCGTAGAGCTGGTCGATGAAGGGCAGCGCCTGCTGCTCGAAGAGGGAGCGGAGATCGACGGGAGCCTCGACCGGGGCGTCGTCCAGCGACTCCTCGACGGTCTCCACGATCGTCTGCTCCGCGTCGGCGGGCTCGGGAGCCTCGTCGGCGGGGGTGGTGCGGGGTTCGTCGTCGCGAGTCATCACGAGCGATTCTAGAGCGGCGGCACGGCGGACGACCGGGGTTGCGGCGCGAGGGCGCCTTCGGGCGACGGGCCTGCTGCTCCGGAGGACCGGGGGTGCTGCCGTCATGCTCCGCCTCCGTCACGCTCCTGACGACGCCCTGCGCGCCGACTATCCTGACAACCGATGGTCTTCTCGCGTTATTCCGCCCCCGAGTTCGATCCGTACGGCGACGCCCGTGCGCTCCCCGGCGACGACGCCTGGCCCGCACCCCTCGCGGCCGGCGCTCTCGACGCCGAGGTCGGCCTGCCCGGCTCCAAGTCGCTGACCAACCGGGAGCTGGTGCTCGCCGCTCTGGCGGACGGACCCTCCACGCTGCGGGCGCCGCTGCACTCCCGCGACAGCGCCCTGATGATCGAGGCGCTGCGCTCGCTCGGCACCACGATCCGGGAGTCCGGCTCGACCGGCGGCTTCGGCGCCGACCTGGTCGTGGAGCCCGCGGAGGAGCTGCTCGGCTCGACGACGATCGACTGCGGGCTCGCGGGCACCGTGATGCGCTTCGTCCCGCCGCTGGCCGGCCTCGCGCTCGGCCCCACCACCTTCGACGGCGACGCGTACGCGGCGAAGCGGCCGATGGGGGCGACGATCGCCTCCCTCCGCGCGCTCGGCGTCGACGTCGCCGACGACGGCCGCGGCGCGCTCCCCTTCACCGTCCACGGCTCCGGGGCCGTCCGGGGCGGCGACGTCGTCGTCGACGCCTCGCGGTCGAGCCAGTTCGTCTCGGCGCTCCTGCTGGCCGGCGCCCGCTTCGAGGAGGGACTGCACCTGCGCCACGAGGGCAGCGCCGTCCCCTCCCGGCCCCACATCGACATGACCGTCGCCGCGCTGGCGGCACGGGGCGTCGAGGTCGGCACGCCCGCCGACGGCGAGTGGACCGTCGCGCCGCAGCCCATCGCCGGCGCCGACGTGCTGATCGAGCCCGACCTCTCGAACGCCGCGCCGTTCCTCGCTGCGGCCCTCGTCACGGGCGGCCGCGTCCGGCTTCGCCACTGGCCGGCCGTCACCACGCAGGTCGGGGCGCACCTCGAGCGGATCCTGCCGCTGTTCGGCGCCCGCGTCGAGCGCGACGGCGAGGACCTCGTGGTCACCGGCGGCGACGAGATCCTGGGCGTGGACCTCGACCTGTCGGAGGGAGGCGAGCTCGCCCCCGCCCTCGCCGCCCTCGCCGCGCTGGCCTCCACTCCCAGCACCCTGACCGGGATCGGCCACATCCGCCACCACGAGACGGACCGCCTCGCCGCCCTCGCCGCCGAGATCACCGGCCTCGGCGGCCGGGTCACGGAGCTCGAGGACGGTCTGCGCATCGAGCCGGCCGAGCTCCACGGCGGCCGCTGGCGCACCTACTCCGACCACCGCATGGCCCACGCCGGCGCTCTGATCGGCCTCGTGGTCCCCGGCGTGGTGATCGAGGACGTCGCGACGACAGCGAAGACCCTCCCGCAGTTCCCGGAGCTGTGGACGACCCTCGCCGGATCGGTCTGACCCGTGTCGTGGTGGACGGACAGCGGCCTCGACGCCGACGGTGCTCTCGACGACTTCGACGGGTACGACGAGTCGGACGCGCGGGTGCGCCCGAACCCGAAGGGCACGAAGCCCCGGACCAAGAACAGGCCCGCCTACGAGGACGCCGAGATCGCGATGGTGCTCGGCGTCGACCGGGGTCGCTACACGGTGATGATCGGCGACGGGACGCCCGAGGAGCACGAGTTCACGGCGGCCCGGGCCCGCGAGCTGCGGCGCCAGGCGATCGTGGCCGGCGACCGCGTCGACGTGGTCGGGGACTCCAGCGGCGACGAGGGGACGCTCGCCCGCATCGTCCGCATCCGCGAGCGGTCGACCCTCCTCCGCCGCAGCGCCGACGACACCGACGCGATCGAGCGCGTGATCGTCGCCAACGCCGACCAGATGCTCTGCGTGGTGGCCGCCGCCGACCCCGAGCCCCGGACCCGGCTGGTCGACCGCTACCTCGTCGCCGCCTTCGACGCCGGGATCACTCCGATGCTCTGCATCACCAAGACCGACCTCGCGGACCCGGCCCCGTTCCTCCGCAACTTCGAGGGGCTCGACCTCCGCGTGTTCCTCTCGAGCCAGGACGAGCCGCCGGTCGACGAGATCGCCGACGCCCTCCTCGGCCACGAGACCGTGGTCGTCGGGCACTCCGGAGTCGGCAAGTCCACCCTCGTGAACAAGCTCGTCCCGGACGCGCACCGGGCCATCGGGCGCGTGAACACCGTGACGGGCCGCGGCCGGCACACCTCGTCCTCCACCGTCTCGCTGCGCGTGGAGCGCGGCGACCGGCACGGCTGGGTGATCGACACCCCCGGCGTCCGCTCGTTCGGACTCGGCCACGTGAACACCGACAACATCCTCGGCGCGTTCACGACCCTCGCCGTGATCGCCCGGGACTGCCCGCGCGGCTGCACGCACCTGCCCGACTCCCCCGACTGCGCCATCATCGAGGCGGTCGAGGGCGGACTGCTGGGCGCCAGCGGACCGGAGCGCCTCGACTCGCTCCAGCGCCTCCTGACCACCTTCGCCACGACCGACGGAAGCAGACGATGACCGACCTCTCCCCCCTCCCCGCCGAGGCGCGCCTCGCCGCCGGCGACTCCGCTCCGGAGTTCACGCTGCCGAACCAGGACGGCGAGCCCGTCTCGCTCGCGGACTACCGCGGACGGCGCGTCATCCTGTTCTTCTACCCCGAGGCCGACACCCCCGGCTGCACCACGGAGGCCTGCGACTTCCGCGACAACGCGGCGTCCCTCCGCGACTCCGGCTACGAGGTCCTCGGGATCTCGCGGGACGCCCCGGAGGCGCTGCGCCGCTGGGCCGACGCCCAGGGCATCGCGTACCCGCTGCTGAGCGACCCCGACATGACCGTGCACCGCGCGTACGCGGTGTGGGGCGAGAAGAGCCTCTACGGCAAGACCGTCGTCGGCGTGCTGCGCTCGACGTTCGTCGTCGGAGCCGAGGGAGCGCTCGAGTTCGCGCAGTACGGCGTCCGGGCGACCGGGCACGTGCAGGCGCTCCGCAAGAAGCTGAAGCTCGTCTGACCCCGGGGCGCGCGGTGCAGGTCATCGTGCGCCACCGGCTCTCGGGGTTCCGCTCGTATGCGAGCATCTCTCATGTCGACGTGAGCGGCACCGCCCGGTGCCCCGTCGGGACGAGGGGTGGTCAGGGTGCGCTCGAATGCTCGCAGGACGACGGCCGCAGCGGCGATCGCGGTCGTGGCCGCTGTACTGGCGGGCTGCACGCCACCGGAGCCGGCGCTCACCGCCGCCAGGGTGCTGCAGGCGGTGTCCGTCGCCGTCTCGTTCGACGGGGGTGTCCGTGCGATCGAGGGGACGGCCCTCGCCGTCGGCGACGACCCGTCCGACACCTCGGCGACCACCACCGTCTACGATCCCCCCGAGGTCGCCGCCGACCTGCCGGTCCGTGTGCGGCCCTCGTGGCGTACCGCCGACGCCTCGGGCACCGATCCGGCCGACCTCGCCGGGCGCTCGGGTCGGATCGAGATCTCGCTCGCGGTGGAGAACCTGACGGTCCGACCCGAGGAGGTCGCGTTCGACGCGGCCGGTCGTGCAGCCCGCCGCAGTGCACTCGTCGGCGCTCCGCTGACGATCGCAGCCTCCGCGGTCCTGCCGGGCGTCTCGCCGAGTCGCGTCGTCACCGAGAGCGAGTCGGGGGCCGTCACCAACGGCGTGCTCAGCCGTGACGAGCACGGAGACGCCGTCGTCCAGTGGGCCGCTCTCCTCGCTCCCCCGGGCGGTGGCGCGACGGCGACGCTGACCCTCGTCGCCGACGTCGCCGACTTCGCCGTCCCCGCCTTCGACCTGGCGGTCCAGCCCGGCCTGAGCACCGACCCGACCACCGAGGGGGCGCTGGGCGCCGCGTTCGACTCCTCCGACGCCTCGCCGCTCGCCCTCGAGCGCCGCACGATCGAGGTCGTCACCGCGGTGGACGACCTGCTGACGCAGGCCGGCACCACCGTCGCCGAGGTGCGGGCCTCGCTCGACGCGACCTCCGAGACTCTCGGTGTCCGCACGGCCGAGGAGCTGCGGGCCGGCGCCGCCTCGACGGCGGCCTCGATGCAGAGCCTCTCCGGGCAGCTCGGCGCGCTCCGGGCGCAGCTGTCGTCGACGGTCTCGGGCACCGAGTCCGGCCTGCTGGCGCAGCTGTCCGAGGCGATCGACGCGGTGGACGCCCTGCTGGGCGATACATCGGCCGCGGTGCCGCCGCCGACGGTCTCGGGCAGCGGATGCGGAGTCGCCGTCGACGGCGGCCGCTCCGGCTCGATCCACTCCGAGCTGCTGCGGCTCACGGCCGAGCTCGACGCGTACGGAGCGGCGGCCGAGTCCTGCCGCGACGAGGTCGTCGCGGCTGTCCGTGCTGCCGCGGGGCCGGCACAGCCCTCCGCCGAGACCTGCAAGGCACCCTCGACCACCTGCTCCCTCGCCGCCTCCGGAGCCGCCGTCGACACCGTGCTGCTCGGGATGCTCGATCGCGGGCAGGACCTCGTCGACTCCCTGCAGCCGGAGCTGATGGACGGCGTGCAGGCCGGGTTCGCCGCCCTCGCGAGCAGGGTGGACGCCGCGTCGGCCTCGGTGGACACCCTGGCCGACCCGGAGGGATCCGTCACCCGGGCACTCGCCGCCCTGTCGGCGACGCTGGACGAGCTCGACGCGGACACCGCGGGCCTGGAGACGACGGTCGCCTCGGTCGGCACCGCCGCCACGACCGCCCTGGACGAGCTCGGCACGCCGACCAGCACGGGGTCGCTGTCGGCGCAGAACCAGGAGCTGGCCGATCGGCTCTGCGAGCTGTCGCCGGCGACACAGTCCCCTGCTGCCGCACCCACGCCGACCGGGCGCCCGACGCGCGCACCCGTGGAGGTGACCCGGGGCTCCGTCGAGGAGCTCCGCGCCTACCTGACCGCGACGCCCTGCTCCGGCACGGGCCGCCTCGACGCTCCCGACGGCTATCCGGCCCCCCTGGCCGATCGGCTGAGCGACCAGGTCCACGCGTGGACCGCCGTCGCCTCCACCGTCGGCAGCACCGGCGCTAGCGCCGACCTCGCCGCCCTGCGCGCCGCGCTCGCCACGGTCCGCGGAGGCGTGGCCGAGGCCGGCACGACGGCCGGCTCGGACGACACGCGCCTCACCGGCCTGCTCGCCTCCCTCCGCACCGGCGTCGACGCGCTGACCGCTCAGCGCGACGCCCTCGGCACCCGCATCGACGCTCTCGGTGCCCAGCAGGACGCTCTCGCACCGGCGATCCAGAAGGCGTTCGCCGAGGCGGACACGGCAGCCGCATCCGCGGTCACCGCACTCCTCGACGAGCAGGTGCGGCGGATCTCGACGCGCTCCGGCGCCGACGCCGACGCGGTCGTCGCGATGTTCGACCGGTCGGTCTCGAGCCTGCGCACGGCCTCCTCCGGCATCCGCTCCGACGGTGCAGCGACGGTGGACGCCGGGCACCGGGCTCTCCGCACCGCGGAGGCCCGGATCGGCGGGGCCGTCTCCGAGCGGACGCGCGCCTCCCTGGCCGGCATCGCGACGACGATCGACGCCTCGACCCGCGACACCGACGCGGCCGCCGCGCTCCTCGCAGCCGATCTGCACAAGGTGCTCCTGGACCTCGGTGACCGGACGGTCGGCGGCTCCGGCCTGCTCGGATCGATGACCACGAGTGCCGCGAAGGTCGGCACCGCCGACGTGCAGCTCGCCCTCGCCTCGCAGAGCGCACGGGGCTACGCCGCGGTGCGATCCGAGGACGTCTCGGGCATCCTGCTGGCGCAGGCCCAGGAGCGGGCCTCCCTCCGCGCCGGGGATGAGCTTCCCGCGTTCCACCTCGACCTGCCCGAGGGCACGCGGACCCGGACGGTCTACTCCTTCCGTATCGGGGACGAGCGATGACCCGCCTGGGCAGGCGCGAGGCGCAGCACCCCCGCACCGCCCGACGGAGCCCGATGCTGATCGGCGGCGCCGTCGCCCTCCTCGGCGTCAGCGGTGCCCTCGTCTCCCTCCTGCCCCCGCAGTCCGCCCCGATGACGGAGGTCGCCGCTCTCCCGGTCGGCTTCTCGTGCGCCCGGGTGCCCGAGCAGCTGACGCTCGGGGTGGTGGTCTCGCTCAGCTCGGCTCCGGGCGAGGGCGCGGAGTGGAAGGACGCGGCGAACGGTGCCGTCGTCGCAGCGCACCGGTCAGCGATGGGCGGCTGCGAGATCGGTCTCGTCGCCGTCGACGACCACGGGACGCCCGAGGGTGCCCGCGCCGCCGTCGAGGAGCTGACGGGCCAGGGCGTGTCCGGCCTCGTCCTCGCGACCCACGGCACCCACACCGCTGCGGCCGTGGACGCCGCTCGGGCAGCGGGGACAGCGGCCGTCCTCCCGTACGGAGGCGACCCCGCCCTGCCCGGCGACGGCGTCTGGTCCCTCGGACCCGACACCGCCTCGACCGACGCGGCACTCGTGGAGGAGGCCGGCGGAGGCGCCCGGGTACTCCTCGTCGACACCGGTGGAGGCACCCCGACCGGTCTCTCGCCCGCCGCGACGGTGACCGCCGATCCCGGCGCCACCGCGGACGTGATCATCACCGCCGCCCGCCCGCACCTCGAGGGCGAGCCGGCGGTCGAGCGCGTCGTCGTGTCCGGCCCCGCCGCGGCGCAGGCGACGGCGGTCGCCGCTCTGCAGGCGGCGGGGGCGTCCGTCCCGATCCTGCTCACGCCCGACGCGCTGAGCCCCGCCTTCACTCCCGCCCTGGCCGCGGCCGGAGGCACCCTCTCGGGAGATCTGACGACGATCGGCACGGATTCCGGCGACGCGGTCGCCCTCCGCGGCGACGAGCGCGGACGCGCGGCCTCCGCGTTCCTGGGGGCCGTGCGGATGACCGCCGACGATGCCGCGCGGGCGACCCTCCTCGGCGACCGCGCGTTCCGCGATCTCGCCGCGGTCGCGGACGCCCCCAGCCACGACGCCGTCGTGGCGCTCGTGCGAGCCGCGGCCGTCGCAGGCAGCAGGGAACCCTCGGCGGTCGCCGCCGCATTCCGGGGATCCACGATCGGACCGACGGACGGGCTCGCCGGTCCGCCGCTCGACTTCGGCGCCGCGCACGCTCTGGACGCCCCGGCACTCCCCCTCCACTCCTCGCCGCAGCGTCTCGGCCTGCGGCCCGCCGACCCGCCGCTGCTCTGGTTCGCCGGACAGCCCCGACCGTGAGCCCCCGGTGCGACTCCTCCTCGACCTCGACGGCACCCGCTCCGACATCGACCTCGGCCGCCACCGCGACTCCGTGACACTCGGCGAGCTGATCGCCACCGCCACCGGGCACCGCCTCCCGCCCGGGACGGCCCTCGCCGTCGACACCGCCCTGCATCCTGTGGAGACCCGGCTGGCCGATCTGCTGCTGCTCGAGGGAACGCGGATCGCCCGCTCCCCCCTGCCCCGACCTGCCACGGCCCGCGGGTGGACGGCCGTGCTGTCGGGCGGTCTCGGCGCGGGAGCCGTGGTCGAGATCCCGCGGGGCCGTGCGCTGATCGTGGGCCGCTCCCCGCACGCCGACGTCGTCCTCGACACGGCGAGCGCCTCCTGGGAGCACTTCTCGGTGACCCGCGAGGGCGACGGCCTGCGGGTGCGCGACGCCGACAGCACCAACGGCACTCTGGTCGACGGCGTCTCCGCGACGGGGGACGGGGTCCTCGTCTCCGACGCCGCGGTCGTGATCGCCGGTGGGGCGGCTCTCCGACTGCGCCCCGCGCCTCCCGAGCTCCTCGCGCCCGAGCCGGGGAGCACGGACAACGTCACCGCGACGGCGACCGTGCCCTTCAACCGGCCGCCGCGACCGGGACGTCCGGCGGCCGGCGAGGCGGTCGTCCCGCCGGCCCGCCTCGAGATCGCCTCCGCCACGACCTTCAGCGTGATCACCGTCGCCGCGCCGCTCGTCCTCGCCTTCGCGATGGTCCTCATCATGGGCGATGCGCGCTACGCCCTCTTCGCCGCGCTCAGCCCCGTGGCTGGGGTGGGCATGTGGTTCGAGCAGCGGCACCGGCACGCCCGAGCGACCCGGTCCGAGGAGCAGCGCTACGGCGAGGCGCTGCAGACGCTCCGCGACGCCATCGCCCGTTCCGCGCGTGTCGAACGGGCCCGCCTCGAGGAGGACGCGCCCGACCCGGCGACGACGATCCGCCGGGCGGCGCTGCCCGCCACGTCGCTGTGGCAGCGGCGCGCGACCTCCGCCGATGTGCTCCGCCTGCACATCGGCGTCGGCGACGTCCCGTGGTCTCCCCCGCTCGATCAGCGCGGAGTGCCGCGGCTCGAGGAGGAGGTGCGCGCGATCCTCGCGGTGAGCGTCGTCCCGAGCGCGCCGGTGTCCATCGATCTCGCGGACTCGGGCGTCGTCGGGATCGTCGGCGACCGCGAGGGCGGCCTCGCTCTGGCGAGGAGCCTGCTCTGCCAGGCGGCGGTCCACTGCGGTCCGGCCGACCTGGCGATCGGGGTGTTCTGCGACCGGCGACGGGACTCCGACTGGAGCTGGGCCTCCTGGCTCCCCCACACACGTCTGCCCGGGGGTGGACGCCGCCTCTCCGACCGGCGCGACCGCAGCTCCGAGCTCCTCCGCGCCCTCCGCGACGAGGACTCGCCGCGCGTGCTCCTGGTGCTCGACTCCGACGTGCTGACCGAGGGACGCGCCGCTCCGGCGCGCGAACTCCTCGGACTCGGCCGCGGCGAGCGCGAGGCGGCGACCCGGATCTCCGGCCTCGTCCTCGCGGCGTCGGAGGAGCAGCTCCCCGCCTCCTGCACGGTCGTCGTCCGGGTCGGAGCGGACGCCTCGGCGGTCCTCTCCCGGCCCGACGAGCGGATCACCGTCGAGGACGTGGTGCTCGCCGGTCTCGCCTCCTCCACGGCCGAGCGCTGTGCGCGCGACCTGGCGCGCTTCGAGGACCCGGAGCTCGTCACCGCGGGGGCGGCCCTCTCCGCGCTCGTGCGGCTGCCGCCGCTCCTGGGCGCCGATCGTCCGACCGCCGCGGACGTCCGGCGGTGGTGGTCGAGCGCCCGGGGCGTGCGCGCGCCCGTCGGCTCGTCCGAGCACGGTCCGCTCGTGGTCGATCTCGTCGCCGACGGCCCGCACGGCCTGGTCGGCGGCACCACGGGCTCGGGCAAGAGCGAGTTCCTGCGCTCCTTCGTGGCCGGCCTCGCGGCCTGGAACGATCCGACTCGCCTCACCTTCGTGCTCATCGACTTCAAGGGAGGTGCAGCGTTCGCGTCCTGCGAGCGGCTCCCGCACACGATCGGCACCATCAGCAACCTCGACGCCCAGCTCGCCGACCGCGCGCTGCGCTCGCTCCAGGCCGAGATGCGGCGTCGTCAGCGGCTCTTCGCCGCCGCCGGCGAGGGTGTCGACGACCTCGACGCGTACTGGGCCACCTCGCCGCCGGAGCCGATGCCGCGGCTCCTGCTCGTCGTCGACGAGTTCGCCGTTCTCGCGAAGGAGCATCCCGACGTCCTGACGTCCCTCGTGAGCGTCGCCGCGGTCGGCAGGACGCTCGGCGTGCACATGATCCTCGCCACCCAGCGTCCTGCCGGAGTGGTGAACGACGACATCCTCGCCAACACCAACCTCCGCGTCGCCCTCCGGGTGCAGAGCCGGGACGACTCCGCCGACGTGATCGGAGTTGCGAGTGCGGCCGGGATCTCCCGCTCCCAGACCGGCCGGGCGTACGTGAAGCGGGGCCAGAACGACATCTTGCCCGTCCAGACGGCGCTGGTCACCGGTCGCGCGGAGGCGCCGGCCGTCGAGGCGATCGAGGTCCGCCCGGTCGGACCCACGGGCGTCCCCGTCGAGGGCCCCTCCCCGGTCGCCGCCGAAGAGACGGCCCCGACCGATCTCGACCTCCTGATCGACGCGGTGGTCGAGGCGGACGCCGCTTCGGGCTTCGGCCCTCCCCGCCCGATCTGGCCGGAGCCGCTCGAGGACACCGTGGCCCTCAGCGGGTTCGGTGCGGAGGAGTCCGACCTCGGTCGCGTCGTCGGCGACGTCCTGCACGTCGCACTCTCGGACGACCCCGACCGGCAGCGCCGGACGCCGACCGGCTGGGATCTGGGCGAGGGGAACCTGCTCCTCATCGGCATCCCCGGCAGCGGCACCAGCACGGCGCTCGCGTCGATCGCACTGACGGCCGCCCGCCACTTCCCCCCGGACGAGCTCGACCTCTACGTCCTCGATGCCGGTTGCCGCGACTCCGCCCCGCTCGCGCGACTCCCGCACACCGTCTCCTACGCCGGCGCAGGTGGCGGATCCCACGAGAAGCAGACCCGGTTCCTCCGTCACCTCCGCGACGAGGTGCGCCGGCGCCGAGCATCGCCCGGGGGCCACCGTCGTGCGCTGGTGCTCGTCGACGGTCTCGCGACTCTGAAGGACGAGTTCCAGGACTGGGAGGGCCTGGCTCTGATGGAGGCGTTCACCCGCGCCTACGCCGACGGACCGGAGCTCGGCCTGCACTTCGCGGTGACGAGCACCCGGGCGAGGGCGATCCCCTCGGTGATGGAGGAGGTCACGACGCAGAAGTGGCTGTTCCGCCTCGCCGACCCGCAGGACTACGCCGCCGCCGGGGTGAAGCCGGTGCAGGCGCCGGCAGCAGTGCCGGGGCGCTGCGTTCTCACCTCGTCGCTCCTGCAGACGCAGGTCGCGACTCCGAGGGCCGGTCTCGACGACGCGATCGCCGAGCTCGCGGCCGCTTGGCCGGATGCGCGCGGCAGGACGAGCACGGTCGGCACGCTTCCCGACAGGGTCGCCGTGAGCGCGCTCGGGATCGAGGCCCGCTTCGATCGCGAGCCGTGGCTGCTCCCGATCGGCCTCGGCGAGTCGGACCTCGCCCCGCTGGCGTTCCAGGTCTTCGAGGGCGAGCACGTCGTCATCGCCGGACCCGCCCGATCGGGCAAGTCGACCGTGCTGCTCGCCCTGGCCGAGGCGGCGCGGGCCGCCGGCTCGGTCGCCGTCTGGGGAGTGTGCGATCGACGCTCCCCGCTCAGGGGCGCCGACCTCGACCGACTCGCCGTGGGCGCGGAGGAGCTCTGCACCCTCCTCACGTCGCTGTCGACGGAGGAGGGCCCCGTGCTGCTCCTTCTCGACGACGCCGAACGCTGGGACGACACCGACCAGGCGCTGATGAGGCTGGTCTCGTCGGGTCGCCCGGGACTCTGCGTCGTGCTGGCCGGCCGGTCGAGCGAGCTCCGCAGCCATTTCGGGAACTGGACGAAGAAGGCGGCGGCCTCCCGCTCCGTGCTGCTGCTCCAGCCCGACATCGACAACGACGGCACTCTCCTCGGCGCGCAGATCCCGCGGCGCTTCCCCGTCCCGCCCACGGTGGGCCGGGGCTTCGTCAGCCTCGACGGCGAGATCCACTTCGTGCAGTCGGTCTCGCCGACGCCGGCGGACGGCGGCGGATCAGCGCCCTCGGGCGGGTGATCGCGCCTCCGCCACCGAGTCGATCGGCGCGTCCTCCTCGAGAGCGCTCCGATCACTCCGAGACGCACCGATGGAGGTGCGCGGAGGAAGGAGCGCGGAGACGACGAGCACGTCCCGCCCCCGCTCGCCGGAGCACGCAGGGGCGGGACGGCCGGTCAGCTCCCTCCGCCGGCGGCGAAGATGTTCTGCGAGATCGTCGCCAGCTGGCCGCGCAGCTCCTCGAGCTCCTGCTTGGCCTTCTCGAGGGCCGACTTCGTCTCCGGCCAGGTCGACGAGCGGAACTGCGAGGCCAGCGGACCATCCCAGACGTTCGGGTCGGACAGTGTCCGCCCCTGTGCGTCGAGCCGGCTGATCTGATCGGCGAGGCCGCCGTTGACGATCGACTGGATCTGCTGGATCGCGGACTTCGCCTCGTCGGTCGAGAGAACACGTGACATGGATCACACCTTTCTACCCCTGCGGACGGGACCGTCCCGACCGCTCCCCACTCCACCAACGTTTCATGAGGATGTCTCGTCATGGTAGAAGGCAAGACAGCACAGACGGCTCGCGTGGCGTCGACGGCTCGACACTGGCGCGGGAGGTCGACTCACTCGCGAGTGGTGATCGCGAAGGGACTGCTCGAGAGGTCCGAGAACGCGCCCACTCGGGCGCGCAGCTCGCAGGACGGAGTCACCGTGAGGGCGGTCACCGTCAGCCCGTCGGACGACACGGCGACCGCGCCGCCGCAACCGTCGCTGAACCGCACGCCCTCCACTCCGCCCGCGATCGCGTCGAGCATGCTGCTCGCCGGCGCGGACGACGGCGTCGCCAGCAGGGGATTCACGGGGTCCGCCCCGCTCGGCCAGACCGGCACCAGCGTCACCGGCAGCGGGGTCCGGCCGACCGTCCGCGCGGGAGTCTCGATCCGCACATCCCGCAGCCGCTGCACGGGATACGCCGTCCCGGTGACCGCAGGGTCGGCCACCGCCTGTGCCGTCGCTGATGCGGCCGCCGCGAGCCACCCGTCCAGGGCGCTCTGCTCGGCCACCGCGATCGGCACGGTCGCCGTGACGTCGACGATCCCCTGCGCCGGGACGTGCAGGTCCGTCAGGCTCCAACCGCAGCCGACCCCGACTCCGGTGACGCTCGGCCGGTTGCGCACCGCCGTCACTCCGGACCAGCTGGCCGCGGGGCACGCCGCCGCGGCGTCCGGGCCCGGCAGCACCTCGAGGAAGGACCCCGAGAGGGGCGCGCTCTGGGCGGAGTAGGAGATCTCGACGACCACGGCCCGTCGCTCCGCGTCCCAGATGGCCGATCGCGTCACTCCGAGACCCGTCGGCAGCGGCCGGTCCTGCTGCCGGGCCGACAGCTCGGCATCCGGTGCCGAGGCCGGTGCTCCGCCGTCGCGCGGCTGGACGGCGAGGAGCATCGCCCCGATGAGCAGGACGCCGGCGCCGACGGCGGCGAGGATCATCCGCAGACGTCCGCCGCGCCCCCGCCGAGCAGGAGCCTCGAACGGCCGTTCCGCCAGGCGCAGCTCGCTGCGCGGCACCGGGCGGAGCACGGTCGCCTGCGACGACGGGCCGAGCTCGGGAGCGGGCCCCTCCTCCACCGGCTCCGACGACATCTCCACCGCCATCCCGCGGAGGACCGTGCCCGGGCGCTCGGCCTCCTCGAACTCCGCCGCGCCCGCCGCGAGCGGCAGCGCCGGCAACCCGGCCAGCGCCGGGGAGAGGCGTCGCAGGATCCCCGCCGCCTCCGCAGCCGTCGGCCGCGACGCCGGATCCTTCGCGAGCATCTGGTCCAGGAGCGACGCGAGCCGCGGCGGCAGATCCAGCGGCGGCGGGAGCATCGCGACGTGCCGGTAGGCGACCGCGACGTCGGCGCCGGGACCGGCGAAGGGGGTCCGGCCGCACAGCAGCTCGTAGAGCAGGATCCCCGTCGAGTAGACGTCGCTCGGCGGGCCGGCCGCTCCGGTGGCGAGCATCTCGGGCGAGAGGTACTCCGGCGTCCCGATGACACCCGTCGTCGCGCGCGGCCCCTCGGCGACCACATGAGCGATGCCGAAGTCGGAGACGCGGACGGCGGAGCCCGCATCGTCCGCACCCTCCGCGAGCAGGACGTTGTCGGGCTTCACGTCCCGGTGGACCGTGCCGATCGCATGCGCGGCGGCGAGAGCGTCGAGGATCGAGGCCGCCACGGGCAGCGCATCGACCGCCGGGAGGGTGCCCTCGTCCCGCAGCAGCTCCCGCAGCGATCCGCCGCCGACGAGCTCCATCACGATCCCGAGCGTCTCCCCCTCCACGACGAGGTCGAGCACCTCCACGACGTGCGGGTGCCGCAGACGGGTGAGCACCGACCTCTCACGGACGAACCGCTCGACCAGGCCCGCGTCGTGCACGTGCTCACCGCGGAGGAGCTTCGCCGCGCGGTCCGGCCCCTGCGCGTCAGCGACGCGCCACACCTCGCCCGCGGCACCCGAGCCGATCCGCTCGAGCAGGCGGTAGCGCGCCCCCAACGGATCCCCAGCACTCCTCACCATGCCGCCTCCCGATCCGAGCTTCCGTCATCTTCGAGAGGAAACATAGCGGAGACCGCTCGGGCGGATCAGCGGTGGCGCATCGGCCGGATCAGAACCCTTCGTTGGCGCGCGGTGCGTAGTCGGCGCCCAGCGCCTCCAGCTCGTCGGCGGTCAGCTCCACGTCCAGCGACGCGACCGCGTCGTCGAGGTGGTGGAGCTTCGTGGCTCCGACGATCGGAGCGGTGACCGCCTCCTGCTGCCGGACCCAGGCGAGCGCCACCTGCGCACGGGGCACGCCGCGCTGCTCGGCGATGCGTGCGACGGTCGCGACGGTCCGCCGGTCGGCCTCCTCCTGCTGGCGGTAGAGGGTGCCGCCGAAGACGTCGGTCTCGGTGCGCGCCGTGGTCTCGTCCCAGTCGCGGGTGAGCCGGCCCCGGGCGAGCGGCGACCACGGGATCACGCCGACTCCCTGGTCGACGCAGAAGGGGTGCAGCTCGCGCTCGTCCTCGCGCTGGATCAGGTTGTACTGGTCCTGCATCGAGACGAACCGCGTCCAGCCGCCCAGATCCGCGGTGTACTGCGCCTTCGCGAACTGCCACGCCCACATGCTCGAGGCGCCGATGTAGCGCGCCCTGCCCGAGCGGACGACGTCGTGGAGCGTCTCCATCGTCTCCTCGATCGGCGTCTCGGGGTCCCAGCGGTGGATCTGGTAGAGGTCGACGTAGTCCGTGCCGAGACGTCGGAGGCTGTCGTCGATCGCGCTGAGGATGTGCCGCCGCGAGAGGCCGCCGCCGTTGGGGCCGGGGCGCATCCGCCCGTGGACCTTCGTGGCGATCACGACCTCCTCGCGGACCGCGAAGTCCGCGAGCGCCCGGCCGACGAACTCCTCGCTCGTGCCGTCGGAGTAGACGTCCGCCGTGTCGAACGTGGTGATCCCCAGGTCCAGCGCCCGCCGGAGAAAGGTCCGCGACTCCTCCTCGCCCATGCTCCAGCCGTGGGCCCCGCGGTCGGGAGCGCCGAAGCTCATGCAGCCGAGGACGATCGAGGAGATCTGCAGGCCGCTGGAGCCGAGTCGGGTGGAGTCCATGCGCGTCGCTTCCGTGTCGAGGAGGGGGTCCCTCCAGCGTCGCACCCGCGAGCGGCGGCGCGCCAGCCGTCCGGCTACACGGCCGGATCGCGACGAGTGGCGGCGACCACGCTCGGGAGGAACAGCGCGACGACGGCCACCGCGGCCGGCGCCAGCAGCGCCCAGCCGATGTCGGGCACGGCGTACTGGCCCTGGAAGGCGCCGAGCGCCACGGCCATCATCACCAGCTGGATCGTCAGCGCCGACGCGCGCATCCAGCCTCGCCGTCGCACGGCGCCGAGCGTCGTCGCGGCGGCCCAGCACACGGCGATCAGCGCGAGGACGACGATGGCGATCCCTCCGCCGACCGTGTCGGCCCGGGTCGTCAGCAGCTCGAGCACGAGCCACGCCGCGACCCCGGCGACGGCGAGCGTCTCGAGGGCCAGGACCGCGATCAGCACCACCAGACCGAGCGGCCGGGAGGCGATCGGGCGGGGTCCGCGGGACCCGTTCGCGTCAGCGGTCACAGGCACATCCCATCCAGGACTCTTGATTCGGGCTCATCCCCGTGACAGGCTAGTCCAGTTCGTTTCACCGCTCACAGGGTCGTGGGTTTCCGCCGATGTGAACATCCGATCCCGCCGCGCCGTCAGGCAAGGGGGCGAGCCGGATGACCAGCACTGGAGCCGGGTGGCCGACGCAGTGCTCACGCATCGCGTCGAGTGCACCGGCAAGAACCGAGCGTTCTCCCGTCCACCACCCCGATCCACCCCGCGCTCCAGCACGGGGCCTCGTGGCGTGCGCCGGTGAGGGCGCGGAGGTCGAGTACTGGTCG
The DNA here is from genome assembly GCF_002932775.1 of Rathayibacter sp. AY1B8. Classification (NCBI taxonomy): domain Bacteria; kingdom Bacillati; phylum Actinomycetota; class Actinomycetes; order Micrococcales; family Microbacteriaceae; genus Rathayibacter; species Rathayibacter sp. AY1B8. Next base: position 300,422 of record NZ_PSWJ01000001.1, read on the forward strand.
GGATCGTCGGCGTGGATCGATCATCCCACCCGAACACTGCGTGGTTCCTCCACGCACGCCTTCACACAAGGAGCACCCGCATGGACTGGCGCGACAAGGCCGCTTGCCTCACCGCAGACCCCGAGCTTTTCTTCCCGGTCGGCAACACCGGCCCGGCCGTGGACCAGATCGAGAAGGCGAAGTCGGTGTGCGCACGCTGCACCGTCACCGAGGTCTGCCTCCAGTACGCCCTCGAGACCGGCCAGGACTCGGGCGTGTGGGGCGGCCTCAGCGAGGACGAGCGTCGCGCCCTGAAGCGCCGCGCCGCCCGCGCACGCCGCGCCTCCTAGGCGCACGAGCCGCTCGGCGGCACGAACGATCCCGACCCCCGTCGCCTCTCGGCAGCGGGGGTCGCGTCGTCTCCGGGCTCAGGAGCGGGCGCGCTCCAGCCACCGCAGCGGCACCTCGATGGTGACCTCGGTGCCGCGCCCGACCAGCGTGTGCCAGTCGATGGTGCCGCCGAGCTCGCCCTGGATGAGCGTGCGCACGATCTGCGTGCCCAGGCCCGATCCGACCTTGCCCTCCGGCAGCCCGACGCCCGTGTCGCGCACCTTCACCGTGAGCTCGTCGTCGCTGCGCGAGGCGACGATCTCCACGTCGCCCTCCCGTCCGGCCAGGCCGTGCTCGACGGCGTTGGTGACCAGCTCGGTCAGGGCGAGCGCGAGCGGAGTCGCGTACTCGCTGGGCAGGTTGCCGAAGCTCCCCGTCAGCTTCGGGTGCACCGTGGTGTTGTGGGTCGAGGCGACCTCGGCGATCAGCAGCAGCACCCGGTCGAAGACCGCGTCGAAGTCGACGTTCTGGTTCAGCCCCTCCGAGAGCGTGTCGTGCACGACCGCGATGGCGGCGACGCGGCGCATCGCCTGCGTGAGCGCCTCCCGGGCGAGGTCGGAGTGGGTGCGCCTGGCCTGGATCCGCAGCAGCGAGGCCACGGTCTGCAGGTTGTTCTTCACGCGGTGGTGGATCTCGCGGATCGTCGCGTCCTTGGTGATGAGCTCCCGCTCCTGGTGGCGCAGCTCCGTCACGTCGCGGCACAGGACGACGGCGCCGACCCGCTCGCCGCGGTCGCGGATCGGGATCGCGCGCAGCGACACCGTCACTCCGCGGGCCTCGATGTCGGTGCGCCACGGCGCCCGGCCGGTCACGACCAGCGGGAGCGACTCGTCGATGACGACCTTCCCCGCGATCAGCTTCGTGGTGACCTCGGCGAGCGACTCCCCCTCGAGCTCGTCGGCGAAGCCGATGCGGTTGAACGCCGAGAGGGCGTTGGGGCTCGCGAACGTGGTGACGCCGTCGACGTCCAGGCGGATCAGTCCGTCGGACGCGCGCGGCGCCCCGCGACGTGGACCGGTCGGCGCGCCCAGGTCCGGGAAGTCGCCCGAGGCGATCATCGAGAAGAGGTCGTTCGCGCAGTCGTTGAACGTCAGCTCCTGCCGGCTCGGCGTGCGCGTCTCGCTGAGGTTGGTGTGGCGCGTGACGACCGCGATGGGGCGGTCCGTCGTGCCGCCGTCGGAGGCCCCCAGGCGGCGCAGGACGGGCACCGCGCGCACGCGGGTGGGCGTCTCCTCGAACCAGTCCGGGGCGGAGGTGTCGACGATCCGCGCGGTCTCGAACGCCTCGACGACCTGGGCGCGCCACTCCGACTTGATCCTCTGCCCGACGAAGTCGCGGTAGAAGAGCGTCGCCGCGCTGCTGGGGCGCGCGTGGGCGACGGCGACGAAGCTGTCGTCGGCCGTGGGCACCCAGAGCACGATGTCGGCGAAGGCCAGGTCGGCGAGCAGCTGCAGGTCGCCGACGAGCAGGTGCAGCCATTCGACGTCCGCTTCGTCGGATCGGCCGTGGGAGAGGACGAGGTCACTGAGGGTCGACACCCGACAAGCCTAGGGCGCGGCCGGGCGGTGCACGCCGGGCTCGCTGTCCACAGCTCGGGACGGCCGACGATTATCCACAGTCTGCGCCTCTGCACTCCATGAGCATCCCTCGACTGCTTCGATGAGGTCGTCCTCGCGTGCCGACCCAGCGCGCCCCGCCCGTCGAGCAGAGAGGTGACCCGGACCCGTGAACAGCTCGTCCTGCCCCAGGAGATCGCCGCATGAGCCTTCCCCTCCACGCCTTCGACTACCGCACCCTCCCCCTCGACCCCGAGGCGGCCGTGGAGCGGCTCACCCTCGCGGAGTTCTTCGCCCCGCAGCCTGCGACCCGCGCCGAGCTGCCCGACCCGGAGCCCCTGCTCGCCCGGCTCACGCACCTCGTGATCGAGATCCTGGAGGGCTCGCGCGAGATCGACCAGATCGCGCGATGGCTGAGCGACGAGGTCTACCACCACCTGCAGAAGCGGGTCGTGCTCGCGGCCCGCGCCCGCAGCCTGCGGAAGCGGACGGCGCAGCGCGTCCCGTTCACGGTCGGACGGGTGATCGTCACGGAGCCGCGGGACGGCGTCGTCGAGGGAGTGGTCCTGGTGCATCACCGCGCACGGAGCCGGGCCGTCGCGATCCGGCTCGAGGGTACGGACGCCCGCTGGCGGGCCACCGCGATCAACGTGCTGTGAGGAGCGGGTCAGCGCTCCCGGGCGGCCGCACCGGCCGGGAGCACGATCTCCACTCCCCTGTCGCGCAGGGCCTCCTCGAGCTCCGGGGGCGGCGGGGCGGCGGTGGCGAGATGATCCGCGCGACCGAGCTCCGCGACCTCCTCGGGGACGGCTTCACCGCCGCCGACTACGACCACATCGGCGGACTCCCTCCCCAGCCCGGCTCGCAAGCGGTGTGCGCAGCGGTGGAGTCGGCGCTCGAGGCCTGCTGCGTCCCCGGGCTCGTCCTCGAGACGGACCGGCCGACGACGATCGGCCTCGGCGACACCTTCGCCGGCGGCTTCGTCTCGGCTCTCGCGCGCGGCGAGTCCTGACGGCGGGCGAGGCCGGGCTCCGAGCCTCCGCAGGAACGCCGACGGCCCCGGACACCCGCTGCTGCGGGACCGGGGCCGAGGGCGTCGTCCGGGGAGGACTCAGCGGCGCTTGGACTGCGCGCGTCGCTCCTCGCGGTTGGCGGGGGCGTCCGAGCCGCCCGGCTTCTGGCCGAAGGCGCCGGTCGTCGGAGTCTCCTCCGCCTCGCCCTCGGGGAGCGCCTTGCGGGCCTCCTCGGCGCGGGCCTTCGCGGTGGCCGCCTGCTGCACCTGTCCGCGCTGGTCGCGGACCTCGACGCCGCCGGTGTCGCTCGGGGCCGAGTAGCTGAGCTTCTCGGCCGGAGCGACCGGCTGAGCGAGGCCCTTGGCCGCGACTCCGGCGACCTCGCCCTGCTTCTGGGTCACCTCGACCTCGAGGTTGAAGAGGAAGCCGACGGTCTCCTCGCGGATCTGCCCCATCATCTGCTGGAACAGGGCGAAGCCCTCGCGCTGGTACTCGACCAGCGGGTCGCGCTGGGCCATCGCGCGCAGGCCGATGCCGTCCTTGAGGTAGTCCATCTCGTAGAGGTGGTCGCGCCAGCGGCGGTCGATCACCGAGAGCACGACACGGCGCTCGAGCTCGCGCATGGCGGGAGAGCCCAGCTGCTCCTCGCGGCGCTGGTAGGCGAGCTGCGCGTCCGAGAGGATCTCGCGGCGCATGAACTCCTTGTTGATGCGGCCGCGGCTGCCCGCCTCCTGCACCACCTCGTCGATGGTGAGGCTGATCGGGTACAGCGTCTTCAGCTCGGTCCAGAGGGCGTCGAAGTCCCAGTCGTCGCCGTTGCCGTCGCCGGTGTGCACCTCGAGGATCTCGTCGATCACGTCGACGAGGAACTTCTGGGTGCGCTCGTGCAGGTCGTCGCCCTCGAGGATGTGGCGGCGGTCCGAGTAGATCGCCTCGCGCTGGCGGTTGAGGACGTCGTCGTACTTGAGGACGTTCTTGCGGATCTCGGCGTTGCGGGCCTCGACCTGCGACTGGGCGCTGCGGATGGCGCGCGAGACGACCTTCGACTCGATGGCGATGTCGTCCGGGACGTTGCCCCGGCCCATGAGCGCCTCGGCGGCGCCGGAGTTGAACAGGCGCATGAGGTCGTCGGTGAGCGAGAGGTAGAAGCGGCTCTCCCCCGGGTCGCCCTGGCGGCCCGAGCGTCCGCGGAGCTGGTTGTCGATGCGGCGCGACTCGTGGCGCTCGGTGCCGAGCACGTAGAGGCCGCCGGCGGCCTGGACCTTCTCGGCCTCCTCGCCCACCTTCTCCTTGACGGCGGCGAAGACCTCGTCCCACGCGGCCTCGTACTCCTCCGGAGTCTCGGAGGGGTTCAGGCCCTTGGCCGTCATCTCGGAGACCGCGAGGAACTCGGCGTTGCCGCCGAGCATGATGTCGGTGCCTCGACCGGCCATGTTGGTCGCGACGGTGACGGCGCCGAGGCGGCCGGCCTGGGCGACGATGGCCGCCTCCCGTGCGTGGTTCTTGGCGTTCAGGACCTCGTGGCGCACGCCCTTCTTGGCGAGCAGGCGCGAGAGGTACTCGCTCTTCTCGACGCTGGTCGTGCCGACGAGGACCGGCTGCCCGGCCGCGTGGCGCTCCGCGATGTCCTCGACGACCTGGGCGAACTTGACCTGCTCGTTCTTGTAGACGAGGTCGGCGTTGTCGATCCGCTGCATCTTGCGGTTCGTCGGGATCGGGACGACGCCGAGCTTGTAGGTCGACATGAACTCGGCGGCCTCGGTCTCGGCCGTTCCGGTCATGCCGGAGAGCTTCGCGTAGAGGCGGAAGTAGTTCTGGAGCGTGACTGTGGCCAGGGTCTGGTTCTCGGCCTTGACCTGCACGCCCTCCTTCGCCTCGATGGCCTGGTGGATGCCCTCGTTGTAGCGGCGTCCGGCCAGGATGCGGCCGGTGTGCTCGTCGACGATCAGGACCTCGCCGTTCAGCACGACGTAGTCCTTGTCCTTCTTGAACAGCGCGCGCGCCTTGATGGCGTTGTTGAGGAACGAGATCAGCGGGGTGTTCGCCGACTCGTAGAGGTTGTCGATGCCGAGGTAGTCCTCGACCTTCTCGATGCCGGGCTCGAGGACGCCGACGGTGCGCTTCTTCTCGTCGACCTCGAAGTCCTCGCCCTCGTCGAGGCGCTTGGCGAGGTTGGCGAACTCCGCGAACCAGCGGTTCGCCTCGCCCGAGGCCGGCCCGGAGATGATCAGCGGGGTGCGGGCCTCGTCGATGAGGATCGAGTCGACCTCGTCGACGATGGCGTAGAAGTGGCCGCGCTGGACCATGTCCTGCGCCTGCCACGCCATGTTGTCGCGGAGGTAGTCGAAGCCGAACTCGTTGTTCGTGCCGTAGGTGATGTCGGCCGAGTACTGCTCGCGGCGCTGCTCCGGGGTCTGGCCCGAGAGGATCACTCCGGTCGTCATGCCGAGGGCGCGGAACACGCGCCCCATCAGCTCGGACTGGTACGACGCGAGGAAGTCGTTGACCGTGACGATGTGCACGCCGCGGCTGGCGATCGCGTTGAGGTAGGCCGGGAGGGTCGCGACGAGCGTCTTGCCCTCTCCGGTCTTCATCTCGGCGATGTTGCCCAGGTGCAGGGCGGCGCCGCCCATGAGCTGCACGTCGAAGTGGCGGAGGCCGAGCGTCCGGCGCGAGGCCTCGCGGACGGCGGCGAACGCCTCCGGCAGCAGGTCGTCGAGGGACTCGCCGTTCGAGTAGCGCTCGCGCAGCTCGACGGTCTCGTTCTTCAGCTCCTCGTCGCTGAGGTGCGTGAAGTCCTCTTCGAGGGCGTTGACGGCCTTCGCGTAGTTCTCGAGGCGGCGGATGACCCGCCCCTCCCCGACGCGAAGGACCTTTTCGAGGACAGAGGCCACGGGGTACTCCAATAAAAGTAGAAGACAGGAGTCGCGCGCCGGAGCGCGGACCGCGACCAGCCTAGCCGGGGCGGGCGGCGAGCGGTCGGGGCGACGCGTCCGCCCTGGGCGGACTCCCTGCCTGGGCACGGGGAGGGCCCCGGAGCGGATGCTCCGGGGCACGGGGAGGGCCCCGGAGCGGATGCTCCGGGGCCCGGGGTCGGATCTCAGCCGGCGGCCTGCTCGGCGAGCTCGTCGGCCTCGTCGCCGAGGCCGATGACGCCGTAGTCCCAGCCCTTGCGGCGGTAGACCACGCTCGGGCGGTTCGTGTCGGAGTCGATGAAGAGGTAGAAGTCGTGTCCGACCAGCTCCATGTAGTCCACGGCGTCGTCGACGGTCATCGAGACGGAGGCGAAGACCTTCTTGCGGATGACGACGGGGCAGTACGGCTCCTCGACCTCGTCCTCCACCGGCTCCGGCGCCTCCTGCACGGGGATGACGCCCGTGCTCAGCTGCTCCAGCACCGCCGCGTCGGCCGGCTGGATGGCGACGACGCTGAAGTCGTCGGCGGCCGCGTCGCGGAGCGAGGTCGGCCGATGCTGGCCCCGATGGACCTTCTTCCGGTCCTTGGCGCGTCTCACCCGTTCGAGCAGCCGGCCGATGGCGACGTCGAACGCCGCGTACTTGTCGGCTCCGCTCGCCTCGGCCCGGACCACGGGCCCCTTGCCGATCAGCGTCAGCTCCACGCGGTCGCCGCCGGCCGAGCCCTTGCCCTCGGCGTGCCTGCTCGCCTTGATCTCGAGTGCGAGAGCACGATCGGCGAGGTGCGCCACCTTGTCCGACTTCTCCGTCGCGTACGCGCGGAAGCGATCGGTGATGTCGATGTTGCGTCCTGTGATGTCGATGTCCATGACAACCTCCCAGTCGAGTACGGCGTGCCGCCTTTCTCCGGGGCGGACCGTTCACGCCGTGCCCCCACCGTAGACCCCGGCCACCGGATCGTCACCGGGAATTCGTCCGGATTCTGCTGCTACGTTCCCTCCTCGTTGCGCGGTGCCGGCCAGGGCCGCCGCGGCCCGGACCGTCCCGCCGGCCGCACGCACGGCGCGCCGGAGCTCGAGCAGGGTCGCGCCGGAGGTGACCACGTCGTCGACGAGGACCACCGGCGGCCACGACGAGAGCGGACGGCGGGCGCGGAACGCCCCGTCGAGGTTGCCGCGCCGCTCGACGCGGCCGAGCCCGACCTGGTCGCGGACTATCCGCGACCGCCGGAGAGGACGCACCGCCCGCCCTCCCGACGCGGCGACCAGCTGCGCGACGGGATCGGTGCCCCGCCGCACGCGGCCGAGCCAGGAGCCGGGCGGGACGACCAGGATCGCGGGGCTGCCGGCGAGCGCCGCGCCGAGGGCCGGACGCAGCAGCGCGCCGAGCGGGGCGAGGCAGGCCGTGCGGCCCTCCTCCTTCAGCGCGACGACGAGGCGGCGCACCGTGCCCTCGTACGGGGCACCGGTGACGATGAGGAGCGGATCGTCCTGCGGTCCGACGACGCGGGTCAGCAGGCAGGCCGAGGCGGCCGCGTCGGCCGAGCAGTCCGGACAGGGCGCCCGGCTCGTCGGCTCTCCGCAGGCGGGGCACTCCAGCGGGAGGAGGACGGCGAGGGCGTCGAGCAGGTGATCGGAGAGCATGCCTCCACGTTCGCCGTCCGGGCCGCGGCGCGGGCGGTGGATCCGTCGGATCGGGACGATCCGCCTGCCCGACGCGCCTGGGGAGGAGCATCCGGAGCGCGCCGCCGTCGGAAGGGCTCGTCGCCGCCGACAGGACCGGTCAGGACCCCATGCCGGTCTGCGCCGCGAGCAGCCGGATGTCCGTCGCGGTCGTCTGCCAGGCCGAGCCCCGCTGCTGCCGGAGCTCCCCGCCCTCGGCGAGGATGCGGATCTGGGTCGAGGTGTTGCCCGCGGCGATCTGGACCGTGCCCGTCGTCGTGCCGAGCGCCGTGGCGCCTCCGCCGAGCAGGTTCATCGTGACGGCGTCCTCTCCCGTCGAGCCGCGGACGACCGACACCACATCGAGCTCGTCCGTCCAGGCCGCGGCGACCGCGGTCCCCAGAGTCGAGCGGAGGACGACCGGCTCGCCGACCGCCACCGGGTCGCCGTCCCGGGAGCGGGTGATGCCAGCCACCAGCACCGTCGCCTGCTGCCCGTCCTGGGCGAGCGCCAGCATCCGGGTGCCGTCGCGCGACACGGCGATCGAGGCGAGCGACTCGACCTCGCTCCAGGCCGTCGCGACCTGCATCGAGCGCGAGCCGTCCGCGGAGTACGCCACCAGCTGCCCGGGCGAGGCCGACGGCACGGACCACACGTACCCGAGCGGATCGATCGTCGGCGCGACGAGGCCCGACCGCGCGTCGAGGAGGACGTCGGCGCCGTCGGGCTCCACGAGGCTCACGCCCGCGGCGGTGAGCACGGCGGCCGACGCGTCCGAGTCGGCCCCGCGCTGCTCGCCGAGGACCGCGGCCCGCGGCTGCAGCGCCTCGATCCGATCCGAGATCCCGAGGCCGGCCAGCCCGGAGGAGCCGAGGAATCCGAAAGCGTCGTCGGTCAGCACGAGCGGCCGGGTGTCGACGCGGGGCGAGGTCGGCAGCCCGGTGACCTCGGAGGGGACGTCGATCGGGTTCTGCTCGACGGAGAGCGCGACTCCGGTGACGTTCGAGACGTTCGCGAGGCTCCGGTTCAGCTGCAGGGCCATCAGCCGCCACTGCGCCGGATCGGCCTCGAGAGCGGCCGGGTTCAGGTCGACCACGGCGCGCTGCGACTCGACCGGCACGGTCTCGGCCGCCAGGGTCGTGCCGGTCGGGAAGGCCGACACGACGGCGGCGGAGTCCCGCAGCCACGGCGTGGGGCCGCGCAGCAGCTCGGTGACGATCGTGGTGCTGGTGGAGCTGTCGGCGCGCGAGGCGAACCAGCGCAGGTCCGGCACGAGGTACTGGTATCCGGGGTCGAAGAAGTAGAGCGCGTGCGTCGAGAAGACCTGCTCGAAGGTGGTGCGGTCGATCACCACGCCGCTCGGCGGCGCGCTGATGCGCCACTCGCCGTTCTCCTGGACGAAGCCGTAGTCGAGGGTCAGGCCGGCCGTGGTGGCGACGTCGGTGTAGACGCCGGTCGCGTCGACCTCGGCGACGGGCGTGATCGTCAGCGAGAGCGTGGATCCCGACTGCGGCGAGGCGGAGCGCTGGCCCTCGTCGACCGTGACGTGCTCGCCCGGCGTCCAGTCGGCTCCGGTGGAGAGGAACTCGCGGGCGATCTTGTAGTTGTTCTGCGGGCTCGACGCGGCGTCGATGAAGCCGGTCAGGATGTCGCGCTGCGACGCACCGACGGCGGGTCCCGACGGGAGGAAGTCGTACTGGAGGTCCTGCGGCGCGGTGTCGGGCCGTCCGACTCCGACGTCGCCGTCCCGCGGGATGCCGGCGCACCCGGCCAGCCCGAGCGCGAGCAGCGCGGCGGCCGCGGCGGCGCGGAGGACGCCGCGCCTCACGGGAGCACCCCCGCGGCCCCGACCGGAGGAGGCTGCAGCGGAGGGAGGACGATCGGGCCGCTGTAGGCCTGCTCGCCCGCGTCGACCGGGGGCAGCGGGAGCGGCGAGGCCTCGATCCGCTCGCCGCGGTGGCGGGGCACGGTCAGGCGGAAGCAGGCGCCGCGATCGGGCACGGACCAGACCTGCAGCCAGCCGTGGTGCAGGGCGGTGTCCTCCTGCGCGATGGAGAGGCCGAGGCCGGTGCCGCCGAGCGTGCGGCGGCGGGACGGGTCGGCGCGCCAGAAGCGGTCGAAGACGCGCACCACCTCCTCGCTGCTCATGCCGTGCCCGTAGTCGCGCACCGCGAGGGCGACCGCGCTGGCGTTGCTGTCGACGGTGACGACGACCTCGCGGCCGTCGCCGTGCTCGATCGCGTTCCCCAGCAGGTTGCGGACGATCCGGCGGATGCGGCGCGGATCGAGGTCGGCGTCGAAGTAGCCGCCCGGGGCGGAGAGAGTGAGCCGGGAGCCGTTCGCCTCCGCGATCCCGCGCATCGCCTCGATCTCGTCGCCGGCCAGCTTCACCAGGTTGACCGGCTCGAGCTCGAGCTCGGCCGATCCCGCGTCGTGGCGGGAGATCTCGAGCAGGTCGGCGAGGAGGCTCTCGAAGCGGTCGATCTGGCTGTGCAGCAGCTCGACCGTGCGCTCGGCGACCGGGGCGAAGTCCTCGCGCTGGTCGTACAGCACGTCCCCGGCCAGCTTCATCGTCGTCAGCGGCGTCCGGAGCTCGTGCGAGACGTCCGAGACGAAGCGCTGCTGGACCTGGCTGAGCGTCGCGAGCTCGCTGATCCGGTCCTGCAGGCTGTCGGCCATGCCGTTGAAGGACCGGGCGAGGGTCGCGATCACGTCCTGGCCCCGCTCGGGGATCCGCACGTCGAAGTCGCCGGCGGCGAGGCGCTGGCTCGTCTCGGCCGCGACCCGGACCGGGGCGACGACGATCCGCACGACGACCCAGCTGACCGCTCCGATCAGCAGGATGAGCAGGATCCCCGCCACGTTGAGCACCTGCTGCACGAACTGGAGCGTGCGCTCCGCGTCCGCGAGGGAGTAGCCGATGTACAGCTCGTAGCGCCCGGCCGAGCTCGGCAGCTCGAGGGTCGAGCCGACGAGGATGCCGGGCTGCTGCTGACCGGAGGCGTCGAGCGTCACCGACTGCCAGTACTGCCCGTCGGAGCCCGCCTGCACCCGCTCGCGCAGCGCGTCGCTGATCACGCCGTTCTGCAGCTCACGGTTGTAGATGTCCTGAGGCGCCAGCGAGGACGCCTCCTGGTCGGGCGAGCGCACGACGGCGATCAGCGCGGAGGAGGAGGCGTCCCGGACGGCGGTGCGCACCGAGCTCATCACCTCCTCCATGTCCTGGCGGGTGGAGACTGTGGCGGCGTCGAGGTATCCCTGCGCGGCCCGGGTCGCGCGCGACGTGTCGCCCGTGACCTGCGTCAGCCGTGACTGGAACAGGTTGTCGCTGATGCTGTACGAGAGGTAGACGCCGGTCGAGCCGATGGCGATGCCGCTGAGCAGGACCGTGATCGCGACCGCGCGGAACTGCAGCGACGTGCGCCACACCCCGAGCACGCGGCGGGGCCACCGGCGCACGTCGGGAGCGGCGAGGCGGGGCACGGTCAGCCCGGGAGGACGGCGCCGGCGCGGTAGCCGACGCCGCGCACGGTCATCACGATGCGGGGGTCGTCCGGGTCCTTCTCGACCTTGGCGCGCAGGCGCTGGACGTGCACGTTCACGAGGCGGGTGTCGGCCTTGTAGTGGTAGCCCCAGACCTGCTCGAGCAGCATCTCGCGGGTGAAGACCTGCTGGGGCTTGGAGGCGAGGGCGAGGAGGAGGTCGAACTCGAGCGGGGTCAGGCCGATGCGCGTCTCGCCGCGGCGGACCTCGTGGCCGGCGACGTCGAGGCTCAGGTCCCCGACCTGCAGCACCGCGTTCGCGGCGGCGGTGGCGGGACGCAGGCGCGTCCTGATCCGCGCGACGAGCTCCTTGGGGTCGAACGGCTTGACCATGTAGTCGTCGGCGCCGGACTCGAGGCCCTGCACGACGTCGGAGGTGTCGGACTTGGCCGTCAGCATGATGACGGGGACTCCGGACTCGGCGCGGATCGCGCGGCACACCTCGATCCCGTCGATCCCGGGCAGCATCAGGTCGAGCAGGACCAGGTCCGGCCGGGCCCGCCGGAAGGCCTCGAGGGCGCCTGAGCCGTCCGCGCAGAAGGAGACGTCGTACCCGTCGGCGCGCAGGACGATGCCGATCATCTCGGCCAGGGCGGCGTCGTCGTCGACCACCAGAATGCGCGCGCTCATCGGTCTGCTCTTCCTCGTCTCGGGTCGCGCCCGCCCACGGCGCGCACGGTGACCCGACCCAGGCTAACCGACGCACCTCTCCGTGGGCGGGGAGCGGGCTCTGCGGGCGAAGGGGGTCCGCTCGGGGGAGGACCCCGCCCGCACGCCTGTGACAGCATGGAGGGGATGACCGACGCAGCTCAGTGGCCCCCGCCCGCAGGGCGTCCGGACGACGCGGCCGTCCCGGCGCAGGACGGCGACCGGCGCAGGCCGCTGCCCGCTCCCGTCGCCCCGGCCTGGTCGCCCGCGCCGCCGAGCGCAGGTCCCGTACCGACCGGTCCCGCCGGGGGCTCCTGGTCGCCCGCCGGCGCCGGCCCCTGGTCGCCCGGACGCCCAGCGCCCGGCTGGACTCCCCCGCCCAAGCCCGGTCTCGTGCCGCTGCGCCCGCTCGGCTTCGGCACCCTGCTCGGCGCCCCGTTCCAGGTCCTCCGCCGCAGCCCCCGCACGACCCTGGGCGTCGCCCTGCTGGTGCAGGGCCTCGGGTCGGTGCTCGCCCTGGCGGTCTACGGCCTGATCGCGGTGCTCGCCGTCGGGCGCATCGCGCAGGCGGAGTCCGCCGACCGCGACGCCGTCGGCGCAGGCTCCCTCGCGGTCGTGGTCCTGGCCGCCCTCATCCCCCTCGCCGTCTCGCTGGCCAGCGGCGCCCTCGTGCAGGGCGTGGTCGTGCTCGAGATCACCCGCGGCGTCCTCGGCGAGCGGGCGACCTTCCGTCAGCTGCTCGCCCGGCTGCGGGGCCGCTTCTGGGCGCTGATCGGCTGGACGGTCCTGCAGGGCGTCGGCTACCTCCTCCTGGTGCTCCTCGCCGTGGCGCTCGCCGTGCCGCTGTTCGTCATCGGAGCGATGGACGGGACGTCGAGCGCGATCGTCGGCGGGATCCTGGTGCTCGTCGGCTCCGGCCTGGTCGCCCTCGCGCTGGGGGTCTGGCTGTCGACGAAGCTCGCCCTGGTGCCGAGCCTGATCGTCGTCGAGCGGCTGCCGCTGCGCCGTGCGGTGGCGCGCTCCTGGCGGCTGGTGGCGGGCGGCTTCTGGCGCACCTTCGGCGCGCTCGCGCTGATGACCGTGATCATCCAGGTCGCCGGCCAGATCGTGGCCACGCCGTTCAGCCTGCTCATCCCGATCGCCGGCGCCCTGATCGCCCCGACAGACCCGGACGCGCAGCTCGTCACCTCGCTCGTGGTGACGATCGCCTCCGTCGCCGTGGGCTTCGTGATCGGCGCCGTCGGCACGGTGCTCCAGTCGGCCGTGACGGGCCTGGTCTACCTCGACCGACGGATGCGCCGCGAGGGCTTCGACCTGGTGCTGATGCGCCACGTCGAGGAGCGCGCGGCGGGCCGCCCCTCCTCCGATCCCTTCCCCGTGCCGGAGCGCCCGTGATCCTCGCCGCGGCCCCTCTCGAGCCCGACGCGGAGCAGGCGCGCCGACTCCTCCTCGAGGAGCTCGCCGACCCGCGCTACCGGGCGGCCGAGCCGACCCTCTTCGACCGGGTGGTGCAGGCGGTGCGCGACTGGTTCGCCTCCCTCACGCTGCAGGGCGACGGCCCGCCGGTGCCGATCGCCGCCGTGATCGGCGTGCTGGTGCTGGTGGCGCTCGTGGTCGCCGCGCTCGTCATCGCCGGACGGCCCCGCGCCGGTCGCCGCAGCACCGTCACGGGAGCGGTGCTCGCCGACGACGACACCCGCTCGGCCGCGACCCTCCGCTCGCTCGCCGAGGCCGCGGCCGCCCGCGGGGACTGGGACGAGGCGCTCGTCGAGCGCTTCCGCGCCCTGGTGCGCTCCCTCGACGAGCGGACCGTCCTGCGGGTCTCGCCCGGCACGACCGCGCTCGGCCTGGCGTCGCGCGCCTCCGCGGCCTTCCCCTCCTCCGCCGCCGCGCTGCGCCGCACGGCCGACGACTTCGATCGCGCGCGCTACCTCGGGCAGCCCTGCGGCCCGGCCGAGTACGAGAGGGTCGCGGCTCTGGACCGCGAGCTCGCCGCGGCCTCGCCGGTCCTGGACGCCCTGGCGGCGCCCCGGTGAGCGCCGACACGGTCTCCAGCCCGACCCTCGGCGCACTGCTGCGCCGCGGACGGGTGTGGGTGCTCCTCCTCGTGATCGTCGCGGTCGGCACTCTGCTGCTCACCGTCGCGACCGGGACCCGGGTGGCCGCCCCGGACCTCGACGTCGACAGCGCGACCCCGGACGGCGCCCGCGCGCTCGCCCAGGTGCTGCGCGATCAGGGCGTCGAGGTCGTCCGCGCCGACGACCTGGACTCCGCTCTCGCCGCCTCCTCCCCGGACGCGACACTGCTCGTCGACGACCCGGACGTGGCCCTCGACGAGGCCCAGTACCGCCGGCTCGCCCGCGCCTCGGCCTCGCTCGTCCTGGTGACCCCGGGAGGAGCCGCGCTCGACGCCCTGCTGCCGGACGTCCGCTTCGCCGGCTCCCCGGCCGGCGACGGCCCCTTCCGCGCCGAGTGCCCGCTCCCGGCGGCCGAGCGCGCCGGGACGCTCCCCGCGGGAGGGAGCACGTACCGGATCCTCGACGACGGCGACGCGGTCGGCTGCTTCCCCTCAGGCGACGACGGCTTCCTGCTCGTGAGCACCGGGTTCCCGCAGGGCGCCGACGTCACCGCGATCGGCGACGCCGACCTCCTCCGCAACGGCACCATCGGCCAGGACGGCCGCGCCGCTCTCGCACTCGGACTGCTCGGCGGTGAGGACCGGCTGGTCTGGTACCGCGCCGGAGCCGCCGACTCGGCGAGCACCACCCCTGCACCCGCCGACCTCGCCCCCGGCTGGGTGACTCCGGCTCTCCTGCTGCTGGTGGCCGTGTTCGTCGCCTCCGCCGTCTGGCGCGGCCGCCGGCTCGGCCCGCTCGCGGTCGAGCCGCTGCCGGTCGTCGTGCACGCGAGCGAGACGGCCCGCGGCCGCGCGCGGCTCTACGCGCGCGGAGCCCTCCGGCCCCGCGCCCTCGACGCACTGCGCATCGGTACCCTCCGGCGGACGGCCGCGCTCCTGGGACTCGCTCCGGCGACCGGGGTCGACGAGATCGTCGCCGTCGCCGCCGAGCGCCTCGGCCGCGATCAGGCCGCGCTGCGCCGTCTGCTCGTCGACGACCTGCCGGGCGACGACGCCGCCCTCGTCGCCGCCTCCGACGAGCTCCTCCGCTTCGAGAGCGCGCTCCGCGCCGCCCTCTCCCCGACGACCGCCCGACGACCGGAAGGCCCCTCCCGATGAGCGACACCACCCCCTCCGCCCGCGACGGAGCGCCGGTCTCCGACGACGACCTGCGCGCCGAGCTCGACCGGGTCCGCTCCGAGGTCGGCCGCGCGGTCGTCGGCCAGGACGGCGCCGTCTCCGGGCTCCTGATCGCCCTCCTCGCGGGCGGCCACGTCCTGCTCGAGGGCGTCCCCGGAGTCGCGAAGACGCTGCTCGTGCGCGCCCTGTCCGTCTCGCTCGGCCTCGACACCCGCCGGGTGCAGTTCACGCCGGACCTGATGCCCGGCGACATCACCGGCTCCCTCGTCTACGACGCCTCCACCTCCGGCTTCGCCTTCCGCGAGGGCCCGGTCTTCACCAACCTCCTGCTGGCGGACGAGATCAACCGCACGCCGCCGAAGACCCAGGCCGCGCTCCTCGAGGCGATGGAGGAGCGCCAGGTCAGCGTCGACGGGCGCACCCTGCCTCTGCCGGACCCGTTCCTCGTCGCCGCTACCCAGAACCCGGTGGAGTACGAGGGGACCTACGTGCTCCCGGAGGCCCAGCTGGACCGGTTCCTGCTCAAGCTCGTGCTCGACATCCCGCCGCGCGACGTCGAGGTGGAGGTGCTCTCGCGCCACGCCGCGGGCTTCGACCCGCGCGATCTCGACGCCGCGGGCGTGCGCCCCGTGCTCGACGCCGCTCGTCTGCGCGCCGCCCAGGCGTCGGCCCGGCGCGTCGGAGCCGGCCCCGACGTCCTCGGCTACATCGTCGACCTCGCCCGAGCCACCCGCGAGAGCCCGAGCGTCAAGCTCGGCACCAGCCCCCGCGGCTCGACCGCCCTGCTCGCGGCGTCCCGCGCCTGGGCCTGGCTCAACGGCTACGGCTCGATCACCCCCGACCACGTGCAGGCGATGGTCCTGCCCGTGCTGCGCCACCGCATCCAGCTGGAGCCGGAGGCGGAGCTCGAGGGCGTCCGCACCGAGGCCGTCCTGGGCGGGATCCTGCAGCAGGTCCGCGTCCCGGTCTGAGCCGTGCACCTCACCGGACGCAGCGTCCTCGTCCTCCTCGTCGGCCTGGTGCCGGTCGTCCTCCTGGGCGGCCGCCCCGAGGTCGCCTTCGCCGTGCTCGGCCTCTGGCTCCTGGCCTGGGCGGTCCTCGTCGGGATCGACGTCGCGGTCGCGGGCTCGCCCCGGGCCGTCGTGCTCGAGCGGCGGGTGCCGGACCGGGTGCGGCTCGGCGAGCGGGCCGAGGCGACCCTCCTGGTCACGAGCACCGGCCGCAGGAGGATCACGGGGGTCCTCCGCGACGCCTGGGAGCCCTCGGCCGGCGCCCTCGAGACCCGGTCGCCCCTGCGTCTGCCTCCGGGCGAGCGCCGCGCGGTGACCACGGTCCTGGAGCCGCTCCGCCGCGGCGAGCGCCGGGCACTCCACGTCACCATCCGCTCCCGCGGGCCGCTCGGGCTGGCCGGCCGCCAGGCGACGCGGGCCGCGCCGGCCGTCGTCCGGGTGCTGCCCGCCTTCCGCTCCCGTCGCCACCTGCCCTCGCGCCTGGCGCGGCTGCGCGAGCTGGAGGGGCGGACCAGCGTGATGATCCGCGGGCAGGGAACGGAGTTCGACAGCCTGCGCGAGTACGTCCGCGGGGACGACGTCCGCTCGCTCGACTGGCGGGCGACCGCGCGGCGCCGGGAGCCGGTCGTCCGCACCTGGCGCCCGGAGCGCGACCGGCGCGTGATCGTCGTTCTCGACACGGGCCGCACGTCCGCCGCACGGATCGAGGACGAGCCGCGCCTGGACACGGCGATCGAGGCATCACTCCTTCTGGCGGCCCTCGCGGCCTCGGCCGGTGACCGGGTCGACGTGCTCGCGTTCGACCGCACCCGGCGAGCCCGCGTGCACGGCGCCACCGGCACGGAAGTGCTGACCCGCGTCGTGGACGCCCTCGCCCCCGTGCAGCCCCAGCTCATCGAGACCGACTGGGCGGCGGTCCCCGCGCAGGTGCGCACCCTGGCCTCCCAGCGCTCGCTGGTGGTCCTGCTCACAGCGCTCGACTCGGTCGGCTCGGCGGAGGGGCTCCTCGCGGTGCTACCGCAGCTCACTCGCGTGCACACGGTCGTGGTCGCCTGCGCACTCGACCCCGAGCTGCAGCGGATGGCGGAGGACCGGAGCGACCGGGCCGCGGTCTACTCCGCCGCCGCCGCCGAGCGCTCGCTCGCGGACGTCGACCGGCTCTCGGCCGCCGTCCGCCGTCTCGGCGGGGACGTCGTGCTCGGCAGCCCCTCCGCTCTCCCGCCGGCGCTCGCGGACCGCTACCTCGCCCTCAAGGCGGCCGGACGGCTCTGACCTGCGAGAGGGGCCGTCGCCGCTCCCGGGAGCGCGACTCGACGGCCGTGCTCGTCCGGCTCGGCTCAGCCGGCCGCGATGCTGCGCGACCCCGCCTCGAACCGGTCGAGGTCGCCCGTCTCCCCCGCCCGCACCGCGCGCCCGCCGACGACGATCATGTAGAAGAGGAACGCGCCGAGGGCGAGCGCCCCGATCCCGATCTTGAGCCACCAGGGCCAGGGCGCCGGAGTGACGAACCCCTCGATCACGCCCGAGACGAGCAGCACGAAGACCAGGCCGATCGCCACCGTGAACAGGCTCCGCGCGTCCTCGGCGAGCGCCTGGCCGCGGGTGCGCGCGCCGGGAGCGATCCAGGCCCAGAAGATCCGCAGGCCCGCGGCCGCGGCGACGAACACGGCCGTCAGCTCGAGCTGTCCGTGCGGCGCGATGTAGAGGAAGAACGTGTCGCCCTCCCCCACATGGAACATCACCGCGATCGACGTGCCGAGGTTCTGCGCGTTCTGCAGCAGGATGTACGGCACGTAGACGCCGACGATCCCGAAGGCCACGCACTGCGCCGCAATCCAGGCGTTGTTGGTCCAGACCTGCCCGGCGAACGAGGCGGCGGGGTTCTCGGAGTAGTAGTCGATGAAGTCGCCCCGGGCGAAGCGCCGCAGCTCCTCGTCGTCGCCCAGCGCGGCGAGCAGGCGCGGGTCGCCGAGGATCCAGAGCGCGTAGAGCGTCGCCACCACCGCGGTCGCGAGGGCGACGGCGAGCGTCAGCCAGCGCAGCCGGTGCAGAGCGGCCGGGAGCGAGAGGACGACGAAGCGGGAGACCGCGGCGAGCGGCTCGTCTCGCGTGCCGGTCAGGCGTCCCCGAGCCCGCGAGAGCGAGACGGCGAGCCGCGTGCCGACGGCCGTCGATCCGGCGGTGGAGGAGATCGTGGCGAGGTCCGCGGATGCCGCCTGGTAGCGCTCGATCAGCTCGTCCGCCTCGGCTCCGGTCAGGCGGCGCCTGCGCGAGAGCTCGTCGAGGCGGGTCCACTGCGCAGTGCGGGCGGCCGAGAGAGCGTCGATGTCCATCTCCTGACAGGATAGCCAGGCACGCCGCCGAGGCCGAGCATCCGGGAGGAGCACCGTGGAGGAGCAGCGCACCGAGTTCGACGACGCCGACCTGATCACCGGCGAGGCGATCGCGCTCGAGGTGCCCGTCACCTCCTTCGTGCTCCGCGCGGTCGGCGCGATCATCGACCTGATCGCGGAGCTCCTGCTCGCGCTGGGCCTGTTCCTGCTGGTCTCCTCCCTCTCCGGGGACGGCGGCCTGGACCCCGCCGCCTCGGCCGCCGTGGCGATCGCGGCCCTCGTCATCGCCGTGGTGATCGTGCCGGTCACCGTCGAGACGGCCAGTCGCGGCCGCTCGCTCGGGAAGCTCACCGTCGGCGCTCGCGTCGTCCGCGACGACGGCGGTTCCATCGGCTTCCGGCACGCCCTCGTGCGCGGCCTCACCGGCGTCCTCGAGATCCTGATGACCTTCGGCGGGCTCGCCGCGGTCGTCGGCCTCCTCTCGCGCCGATCGCGCCGTCTCGGCGACGTCCTCGCGGGCACGCACAGCCAGCTCGAGCGCGTTCCCCGCGCGGAGCCGCTGGTCGTCGAGATCCCGGAGCCGCTGCGGGGCTGGGCCGTCACGGCGGACACCGCGCGCCTCCCCGACGCCCTGGCGCGCCGACTGGCGCAGTTCCTCCGTCAGCGCCACGGCATGACGGAGCCGTCGCGCTCGCAGCTCGCCGCCGCGCTGGCCGACGAGACCGCGGTCCACGTCTCCCCGCTGCCCGCCGCGCCCGCGGAGGACTTCCTCCTCGCCGTGGCCGCACTCCGCCGGGCGCGGGAGGAGCGCGCCCTGCTCCTGTCCGACCAGCGCCTCGAGCGGCTGGCCCCCGTGCTCTCGAGCACGCCGCGCGGCTTCCCCGAGCGGCCCTGACGCGCGCGGCAGCGGCCTAGGCGGGCCCCGCGCCGTAGCGGACGGTCTCCCAGCCGCGCGGGACGAGGAGCCGCCGGTCGTGCTTGGCGCAGAGGTCGTAGCCGTGCGGATCCGGCGCAGGACTCAGCGGCCCGACCGCCACCAGCGAGTCGCGGTAGTCGTAGGTCAGCGTGACGACGGCCTGCGCACGGCAGCCCGTCCGCGAGCAGTGCCGTCCGGTCATCGCCGCCCACAGTAGCAATAGGCTGGAGCCATGCCCCGTGCTCGTCGTTCCGCCGCTCGCCCGACGAGCGGGTCGCGCGGAGGCTCCCGCGACCGGCACGGCCGCGGCGCACGAGGGCCGATCACCGGTCCGCACCTCCCCCTGCTGCAGACCCGCTCCGACTTCTTCGAGGCGACGATCGGCTCGGCCTTCGACTACCTCCGCGGCACCTGGCCGGAGGAGCTCGCCGGCATCCGCGTCGACGTCGCGGCGACTCCCGACGTCGACCCCGACCGGCTGCAGGGCACGGGCATCGCGCGGTGGCGCGTCGACCACGCCGCGCGCCGCATCACGCTCTACCGCGTGCCGATCGAGCGCCTGGCGAAGCTGCACCGCCGCGACGAGTGGCACCAGCGCATGCTGATCGAGAGCTACGTGTTCCGCGCCGTCGCGGAGCTGCTCGGCCGCGACCCGTGGGACATCTCCCCGGACCGCTACCGGCACCCCTGAGGCGCCGGCAGCTCTGAGGCGCCGGGACCGCTGAGGCGCCGGCACGGCCGAGGCGCCGCCGCCCCGCGTCTCAGTGCGAGTAGACCGTGATCGGCGAGGAGAGCGGTCCCGGCGGGACGATCGTGTACGAGGCGATCCGCCCGTCGCGCGCGATCGAGACCGAGGCCTGCACGGGCTGGGTGCTGCTGACGACCGCGCCGTCGCCGTCCAGCGGGGTCGCGAGAGCCGCGAACGGGCCGAGCTCGAGCGTGCGGGTGCCGCCCGGGGCCTCGATCTCGACCGAGGCGGTCGAGTCGCTGCCGTTGACCAGGTGCAGCCGCGCGTCGCCCTCGCCCGTGCCGGCGACGCCGAAGGGCGTCGTGGTCGCGGTGCCGGAGGCGAACCAGGCGAAGTCCGTGCCGGCCGAGCCGGTCGAGGTCGTCCGCCCCGCCGCGACGATCGGCTGATCGGCCCGCAGGACGATGCGGTAGGAGCCGTCCGCCAGGCCCGTGAGCGGGACCTCGCCGACGAGGCCGGCGGGGACGACGACCTGGGTGGAGGCGCCCGACCCGCTCGGATCCTCGTTGGTGACCTCGACCGAGACCGTGCTGTCGGCGTCGCCGGGGGTGAGGATGCGCAGCACGGGGCTGCCCGCGCCGCCGCTGCCGTCGTCGCTCGCGGTCTCGGCCGGAGGCGACGTGACGGTGAAGCCGGCGATCACGGCGAGCGTGTCCGGGCCGGCGGAGGGGCCGGTGGTCTCGACGCCCTCCGGGGTGAGGCCGGAGATGGCGCTGCTCTGCATGCTCGCGGCGACCTCGCCGCCCCGGGCGGTCACGTGCACGACGGGCTGGACGACCCCGGGGGCGAGCCCCGCGAGCGGGAGCGCGCGGACCGCTCCGGCCGGAACGACGATGCCCGTGGCGCCGGTGGCCTGGACGGTGCCGGTCTCGGAGAAGAGCGTGAGGTCGACGGTGGAGGCGACCTCGCTCGGGTTCGCCAGGATCAGCACGGAGGTGCGCCCGACGTCGGTCGAGCCGGCCACGAGCCAGCTGTCGGCCGAGGGCTCGGCGCAGGCGCGGGCCGACAGTCCGGAGAGGGTGTCCGTGCCGATGCCCTGGACGGTGGCTCCGCCGGGAGCGGGGTCGGAGCCCGCGGGCACGCTCAGACCGGTGATGCCGGTGCCCGGTGCGGCGACGTCGTCCTCGTCGAGGACCGTGGGGTCCGAGGTGGAGCCCTCGGGCCGGACCGCGGTCGCCGCGCCGTCGAGGGCACGCAGCTGCTCCGGCTCTCCGGCGTCGATCAGATCGCCGCCGCAGACCAGCGAGCTGTCGGCCGCGACGGGCGTCACGACGACGCCCTCCGCGGCGCTCGAGACCAGGGGGGACGGGAGGAGCTGGGGCACGACCACGGCGGCCGCGGCGATCACGACTCCGGCCGCGCCCACCGCACCGCGCAGGGCCGTCCGGCGCCGACGGGCGGCCGAGGGTGCGCGATCGGGCGTCGAGGCCGCGGCGCGATCGGCGCGGCGCTCCGCGCGGGAGCGGCGGGCGGAGGACTCGGGCATCTGCTTCTCCTGGTCGGCGGGGTCAGACATCGTCGTTCCCGTCGTCGAACTGGCCGGTGGCCTCGCCCGGTTCGTCGTCGATCCCGGCGACCGCGCCGCTGGAGCGGCCCCGCTCGAGCGAGAGCCCGGTGGGCACCGCCAGCAGGAGGGCGACGACGAAGACGAGGAGGAGGGCGATCGTGTAGGCGATCCCGAAGGGCCCGACCACGCCGGACGGAGCGGCCTCGGTGCGGGTCCCCTCGGTGTCGACGGCCGTCCAGAGGAGCCCGTAGCGGGTGTCGCCGACGGCCGAGAACGCCGCGTTGCCGTCGAGGGAGACGGCCGCCCGCGCGCGCACGGCGGCGGCCGCGTCGCCGACCTGGGTGCCGGCCGGCTCGGTCAGCACGACGAAGCGCACGCCGAGGCTCTCGAGCGCGGAGGGGACGTCGTAGCCCGTCCGCGAGACGAGGTTGCCCGCCAGCTCGTCGATCGCGTCCGTGCTCTCGGCGCCGGTGTTCGCGAGGGTCGACTGCTGGTCGAGGGTCGCGCCCGCTCCGCGCTCCAGCCGGGCGAGGACGCCGCCGTCCGCCTGCGGGACGAGCACGATCGTGCCCACCCGCGGGTCGTTCCGGGCCTCGGCCGCCACGTAGGCGGGGAGCGAGCGGTCCGACGTGGTCGACACGGACGTGCCGGCGCCGGACGGGAAGGCCACCGCGAGCGGACCGACCAGTGCTGCTGCCGCGGCCGTGACGACGAGCGCCGGCACCACGCGCACGGAGCGCACGGCGGCGAGCGAGAGCGACGCGCCGATCACCAGGCCGAGCCAGTAGAGGCTGAGACCGGTGCCGCTCCAGACGGAGACCGCCTCGGAGCCGGTGGTCGCGACCTGCACGCCCTGGGCGAGCGAGGCGGTCACGAGACCCGCCGCCGCGACGCCGACGCCGCCGAGGGCCGAGAGGTTGTTCGGGAGGAGGAGGGCGGCCAGCGCCGCGACGATCAGCGGCACGACGAGCACGGCCGTGACCAGCGGGGCGGCGGAGGCGCCGATCCCCAGACCGCCGAGGAACGCGAGCCATCCGTCGGGCAGACCGGCCGGGAAGCCGGCGAGCAGCGCGACGAGGTCCGACTGCGCGGAGGGCAGCGGGACGCCCGGATCCGCGAGGACGCCGAGCCAGTCGCCCCGCGGTGCGCGGGCGACCACCAGCGGGAAGAGGAGGACGGCCGCGGGGATCGGCAGGCCGAGGAAGCGGCCGATCCGCCGCCCCGAGGTGGCGACGACGACGAGCCAGATCACCAGGAGCGGCACGGCCAGCACCGGCGCGCACGCGACGACGGCCGCAGCCAGGATCGAGGCGCTCGCGGAGGCGGACCAGGAGCGGTACGCGCCGAACCCGGCGAAGAAGAGCCAGGGAAGCAGCACGTGCACCAGCAGCGGGGCGGGGTGCCCGTCGGCCTGCGCGGCGAAGAAGGCGGGAGCGAGGATGTAGACGAGGGCTCCGGCGGCGCGGGCGGTCGCGCGCGGGGTGAGCCGCGCGATCATCAGCCAGGCGCCGAGGGCGGCAGCGGGGAGCGCGACGAGGTAGAGCAGCACCATCGAGTAGCTGGGCGACCAGAAGGTCAGCGAGCCGAGCACGGCGAGGACGGCGGCGAACGGGTCCGCCGCGCCGATGAACCCTGAGCCGAGGTCGCGCCAGCCGTAGGCCGCGTTGCGCCAGAGCTCGCCGACGGTCGGCGAGAGCGTCAGCAGACCGCCACCGCTGAGCGCGGGAGCAGCGAGGAGCGGCGTGTAGATCACCAGGCCGGCGAGCGCGGCGACGAGGACGACCCACACTCCCCCGCCCTGGAAGAAGTGCAGCGGATGGCGGTCCCGCCCGGCCTGCACGCGCACGGCGTCGTGGCGCACCGAGCGCAGCTGCCGCACCACGTCCAGCGGGATGCGCAGCGGCGCGACGGCCTTCCAGCCCACGTTCTTCGACGAGCGCAGCACCGTGCGGGCCCGCAGCACCTTCGTCCCCCCGAAGGCGACGACGAGGGCCGCGAGCAGCTCTCCTCCGACCAGCCCGGGCTGCTTGCGCAGCAGGCGCACGACCGCGCGGCCGATCGCCAGGGGGACGAGCGAGAGCCAGTGCAGGAGGAGGAGCGCGACGGGCGCGTAGGCGAGCCGGCGGTGCAGCTGCGCGGTGCGGTGCTGGCGCGCGCGGCGCCG
This sequence comes from Rathayibacter sp. AY1B8, assembly GCF_002932775.1. NCBI lineage: Bacteria > Bacillati > Actinomycetota > Actinomycetes > Micrococcales > Microbacteriaceae > Rathayibacter > Rathayibacter sp. AY1B8. Next base: position 324,060 of record NZ_PSWJ01000001.1, read on the forward strand.
CTCCCCGCTGTCGATGCGGCGGCCGTCGGGGCGCTGCAGCCCGATGCGGGCGGTGGTGACGCGGGCGTCCGGCACGCGGCTGACCCGGTGCCCGGCGAGCCGGGTGCGGATCGAGAAGTCGAGCGCGTCGTCGACGACCGGCAGGCCGGGGTCGAAGCCGCCGAGCTCCTCCCAGAGGGAGTGGCGCACGAGCATGCCGCCGGCGGCGACGGCCAGGACGTCGGGCGTGGAGTCGTGCTGGCCCTGGTCGAGCTCGTCCTCGACGAGGTGGACGGTCGTGCCGTGCTTGGTGATCGACTCGCCGTAGCTGCGGATGTAGCCGGAGCGCGTCCAGTCCATGATCTTGGGCCCGGCGACCGCGACGGAGGGGGCGACCTCGACGGCTCCCAGCAGCGCCGCGAGGGCGCCGGGCTCGGGGGCGGAGTCCTGCGCGAGCAGCCACAGCCACTCGTCCTCTCCGGCCGGCGGCTGCATCACGCGGACCGCGCGGGCCACGGCCTGGCCGAAGGGGAGGTGCTCGGCGACCTGCACGAGCTGCGTCGGACCCCAGGACGCGAGGAGCTCGTCGGTCGTGTCCTTCGAGCCTCCGTCGACGAACACCGTCGCGTCGGGCTGACGGGTCTGCGCCCGCAGAGCCGCGAGGGTTCGTTCCAGATAGGCCGCGCCGTTGCGCGCGACGAGGACGGCGGTGACTCGTGGATACATCGCGGACCACCCTAAGCGATGCCGCCGCGCCGCCCGCCTGCGGCTCGCCGCCCCGTCGGTCGGGTCGCGGCGAGGAGGGGACTAGGCCCGGCGGCGCAGCTTCCGGCGCTCGCGCTCGGAGAGGCCGCCCCAGATGCCGAACCGCTCGTCGTTCTCGAGCGCGTACTCGAGGCACTGGGCCCGGACCTCGCACGAGGTGCAGATCTTCTTGGCGTCGCGGGTCGAGCCGCCCTTCTCGGGGAAGAAGGCCTCGGGATCGGTCTGCGCGCACAGCGAGTCGACCTGCCAGGAGAGCGCGCCCCCCGGCGCCTCGGTCGCGGTGTCGATCCCGGGTCGGACCCCGGGCACGCCCAGACGGACCGGATCGACGAACCAGTCCTCGGGGACTCCGGAGTGCTGTTCCGGAAGCGTCATGCCGTCTCCTACCCCGCCTGCGAACCGATGATCGGCGGCCGCTCCTCCCGGAGCCGCTGCCTAGGTAATTACAGCGGTGTCATTCGCTCAGGTCAAGTCGCGGACCATAAACCCTCAACCCGCCGTGGAGGGTTCACGACACACCGGCGTGTCGCGAACGTGAGATCCGATCAGGCGGTCGCGGCGCTCCGTGCGCGCCAGGCGCTCTCCACCATCTCGGCGACGGTGTGCCGCATCTCCCAGCCCAGGTCGCGGGCCGCCGTCTCACCGGAGGCGACGATGCGGGGCGGATCGCCCGGCCGCCGCGGGGCGACCTCGGGCGTGAAGGCGATGCCGGTGCTGTCGGCGATCGCGCGCATGATCTCCCCGACGGAGGCCCCGGATCCGCTGCCCAGGTTGTAGACCGGGTCGATCGGCTCGCCGGCGGCCAGGCGGCGCGCCGCGGCGACGTGCGCGAGCGCCAGGTCGGCGACGTGGATGTAGTCGCGGACGCAGGTGCCGTCCGGCGTCGGGTAGTCGTCGCCGTTGATCCGGGGCGTGCGGCCGTCCAGCAGAGCCTCGAAGACGAGGGGGAAGAGGTTGTGGGGGCTGGTGTCGTAGACGTCCGGGTAGCCGGACCCGACGACGTTGAAGTAGCGCAGGGAGGCGTGCCGGACGCCGTGCGCCCGCCCCGCGTCCGCGAGCAGCCACTCGCCGATCAGCTTCGACTCGCCGTAGGGCGACTCCGGGCTCTTGGGGGTGTCCTCGGTGACGATCTCGACGTCGACCGCGCCGTAGACGGCAGCGCTCGAGGAGAAGACGATCGAGGAGACGCCGGCGCGCTCCATCGCCGCCAGCACGCGCATGGTGCCGGTGACGTTCTGCTCGTACGTGTGCAGGGGGCGCTGCACCGAGACTCCGGCGTACTTGAACCCGGCGACGTGGACGACGCCCTCGATGTCGTGCTCGGCGAGCACGCGGTCGAGCAGGGCCTCGTCGAGGATCGATCCCTGATGGAACGGGACGCCCTCGGGCACGAACGACGCGTGCCCCGAGGAGAGGTCGTCGAGGACCACGGGGTCGATGCCCTGCTCCGAGAACGCGCGCACCACGTGCGCCCCGATGTATCCGGCTCCCCCGGTGACCAGCCATGCCATGTGGATCCTCCTCGGTGCGGGCCCGCGACTCCGCGCGCCGGAAGACACCCTAGCGGCGGGGATCGACGGCGTGGATGGGCCGGATGACGACGGGTGGCGATATCCTGCCGCCGTGCTCCGCTCCGTCGCCCTCCTCGCCCTGCCCGGCCTCGCGCCGTTCGAGTTCGGGGTCGTCTGCGAGGTGTTCGGGATCGACCGCGGCACCGACGGAGGTCCCGCCCTCGACTTCCGGATCGCCACTCCCGATCCCGGCCCCGTCCGCACGAGCCTCGGAGTCGACCTGCTGATCGCCGATGGTCTCCACGCGGCCCGGGACGCGGACCTGATCGCCGTCCCCGCCCACGGCCGCGGGCCCGCCGACGAGCGGGTGCTCGACCTCCTCCGCGAGGCTCACGAGCGCGGCGCGTGGATCCTCAGCGTCTGCAGCGGGGCCTTCACCCTGGCGCAGGCGGGCCTGCTCGACGGCCGGCGCGCGACCACCCACTGGATGCACGCCGCGGAGCTCGCCCGGCGCTTCCCCTCCGTCACGGTGGACCCCGAGGTCCTCTACGTGCAGGAGGGGCGCATCGTGACGAGCGCGGGCACCGCGGCCGGCATCGACGCGGCGCTGCACGTGGTGCGCGAGGAGCTGGGCGCGACGGCGGCGAGCGTCGTCGCCCGGCGGATGGTCGTGCCCCCGCAGCGCCACGGCGGGCAGGCGCAGTACCTGCGGACCCCCGTTCCCGAGGCGCGCGCGGACTCGCTGGCCGAGGTCACCGAGTGGATGCTGGAGCACCTCGACGAGGACCTCTCGATCGAGGCGCTGGCCCGTCGCGCCCTGATGGCCCCCCGCACCTTCGCGCGCCGCTTCCGGGCCGACCTCGGCACGACTCCGCTCGCCTGGCTCACCCGCCAGCGCCTCCTCCGGGCGCAGGTGCTGCTGGAGGAGACGGAGCTGACCCTCGAGGCGGTCGCCGCGCGGGTCGGCTTCGGCACGGCCGCGGTGATGCGCCACCACTTCACGCGCGTCCTGCGGACCACGCCGGCGGCCTACCGCCGCACCTTCGCCGCCTGAGCGGCCGGGTCGTTGGAGGGGTCAGACCGTCGCGACGAAGAGCGTGCCCCGTCCGGTGACGGCGAGAGCGCCCTCCGACGGGGTCACGAACACACTGCCGCCGCGCTCGACGCGGACCGAGCCCTCGGCGCCCTCGAGCGAGAACGAGCCCTCGGTCGCGATCGCGATGGCGGGCCCGTGCAGGGCGACGCGGGCCGGCTCCTCCGACGCCGGCTGCACGACGGCGAGCACGAAGTCGAGGACGTCCGGACGGTAGACGCGCACGCCCGGCCCGGCCTCCTCGGCCGGGAGGTAGGGCACGGGCAGCGGCGAGAACTCGAGCACGCTCACCAGCTCGGGCACGTCGATGTGCTTGGGCGTGAGGCCCCCGCGCAGCACGTTGTCGGAGGCGGCCATCAGCTCCACGCCCGTGCCCGCGAGGTAGGCGTGGATGTTGCCGGCGGGCAGGTAGAGCACCTCGCCGCGGGCGAGGCGGACGCGGTTGAGCAGGAGCGAGAGCACGATTCCGGGGTCGCCCGGGTAGCTCTCGGCCAGGTCCCGGACCGTGGTCGTCTCGAGGCGGTCGTCGCCCGCGGACGCCGCGACGACCGCGGACACCAGCGCGGCGACCTCGGCACGGTCGCCGTCGGCGAGCAGCCACGACACGGCGCCGCGGAGGACCTCCGAGGGCTCGCCCTCGAGCGTCCGGGCGAACCGCGCGATCGCGGCCGCCTCCTCCGTCGGGGCGCGCCCGGCCAGCTCGGCGAGCAGCGCCCGGGCGTCCGCCGGCTCACGGAAGCCGCAGAGCGCGTCGAAGGTCTCGCTGAGCGCGTAGATCAGCTCGGGCTTGTGGAACGGGTCCTTGTAGTTGCGATCGGCGGCGTCGCGGGGGATGCCGGCCTCCTCCTCCTCGACGAACCGGCGCCGGGCCCGCTCGGACGAGGGGTGGGCCTGGAGCGACAGCGGCCCGCCCGCCGCGAGGATCTTGAGCAGGAACGGCAGACGGGGAGCGCCCGAGACCGGATCGACCGACCCCTCCACTCCGGCGAGCGCCGCCTCGGGGTGCTCGCCGATCCACTCGGCGAGCGTGCCGGCGCCGACCGAGGCGGGGTCGAGGATGCGCGCGGGCGAGCCCGGGTGCGCGCCGAGCCAGAGCTCGGCCTCGGGGGCGCCGGAGGGCGCGGTGCCGAGGGCCTCCGAGATGCCGGTGAGCGAGCCCCAGGCGTAGTCGCGGGGGGTGTTGCCGATCGGGATGAACACGGGAGCGCTGGCCTTCCGTCCGAGGGGTGGGTCCGAGCCGCTCAGCCGGACGCGCCGGGGCCGCTCCGCTGCGACGCTAGCAGGATCCACAACGCGGGCCCGGGAGGAGGGCCCGCCTGTTGGTGCTCTCCGCCAGAGGACGCGGCACTCGCAGGCGCGCTTCGTACGCTGGGACTCGCAGCACTGTCGCCGTCGGAGCGGTCGCCGTGCCGCATCCGACGAGCGAGGGAGCACAGAGCATGGACAGCACGACCTTCGAGACCCTGGGGGCCGACTTCTACGGGTTCGAGGCGGCGCTCACGCCCGCCGAGAAGGAGCTGCTGGTCGGCGTCCGCGCGTTCCTCGAGGAGCAGGTGCGGCCGATCGCCGACGAGTACTGGGAGCGCGCGGAGTTCCCGCGGCAGCTGATCCCCGCGATCCACGCCACCGGCGTCATCGGCCTCTCCTGGCCCGAGACCCGCGCGATCGAGAACTCCGCCGTGTTCCGCGGCTGGGTGGCGCTCGAGCTGGGCCGGGTGGACGCGGGCATCGCGACCTACGTGGGCGTGCAGAACGGCCTGGTGATGGGAACGGTCGGCGTCGCCGGCTCCGAGGAGCAGCGCGCCGAGTGGCTGCCGAAGCTCGCCTCGGGCGAGGTCGTCGGCGCCTTCGGGCTCACCGAGCCGCACTCCGGCTCCGACTCCGCCCAGGGCCTGCGCACCACCGCCCGCCGGGACGGCGACGACTGGATCCTCGACGGCGAGAAGCGCTGGATCGGCAACGCGACCTTCAGCGACGTGACCGTGATCTGGGCGAAGGACGCGGAGGACGGCCAGGTGAAGGGCTTCCTCGTCCCCACCTCGACGCCGGGCTACCGCGCCACCGCCATCGCGCGCAAGCAGAGCCTGCGCACGGTGCAGAACGCCGACATCGTGCTCGAGGGCGTCCGCGTCCCGGAGTCGCTGCGCCTGCAGGGCGCGAACTCGTTCCGCGACACCGCGAAGGTGCTCCGGCTCACCCGCGCCGAGGTCGCCTGGCAGGCCATCGGCGTCGCGATCGGCGCCTACGACGCGGCGCTGCGCTACGCGAAGGAGCGCGTGCAGTTCGGCAAGCCGCTCGTCGGGCACCAGCTGGTGCAGGACCTCCTGGTCAAGAGCATCGGCAACATCACGGCCAGCATCGCCCTGGCGACCCGCGTGTCCGAGATGCTCGACGCCGGCGAGCAGCGCGACGAGCACTCCGCCCTCGCGAAGGCCTACGCGACGGCTCGGATGCGCGAGACCGTCGCCTGGTGCCGCGAGGTGATGGGCGGCAACGGCATCGTCCTCGACTACGGCGTCGCCCGCTTCTTCGCCGACGCGGAGGCCCTCTACTCCTACGAGGGCACCCGCGAGATGAACACGCTGATCGTCGGCCGCTCGATCACCGGCACCGCTGCGTTCGTCTGAGCCTCCCCGGCCGGGGAGGGTGCGGCGGCGCGCCCGGCACGCCGCCGCGCCGCCCCCGCTCCCTAGACTGGTCGCCATGATCCGACGCGCCGCCCCCGCCGCTCCCCGAGCGCTCGCGGTGGCGGTGCTGGCCGTGCTGCTGGCCGGCCAGTCGCTGCGGAACCTCGCCGGATGGTGGGGCTGGGGCGTCGTCGTCGCGGTGCTCCTGGGCGCCTCGATCGCCGTGCTCGTCCGCGCCCGCCCCCGCCTGCGCTGGGCCCGCACGCCGAAGTCGCTGGTCCTCTTCCTCGGGCTCGCGGTGCTCTCGCTGCTGTGGTCCGCCTATCCGGGAGCGAGCGCGATCGGAGTCACGGCGCAGCTCGCGACGACGCTCGGCGGCGTCGTCCTCGCCGTCACGCTGAGCAGCCGGGAGCTGCTCACGGCTCTCGGACGGGCCCTGCGCCTCTCCGTCGGCCTGTCGCTCCTCTTCGAGCTCGTGATCGCGGTCGTCGTGCGGCAGCCCGTCCTGCCGTTCGGCGTCGAGCCTCCCGCCGACGGACCGACGCCCGACGCCTTCTACTGGTCGCAGGCCGCCCTCTTCACCGGCGAGCCCGTCCAGGGGATCGTCGGCAACCGCAACCTCCTCGGCTTCCTCGCCCTGCTCGGCCTGATCGTGATCGCGATCGAGCTGGCGGCCCACTCGATCCGGCGCCGGTGGGGAGCGGTCTGGGTCGCCCTGTTCGTCGCGACCCTCCTGCTCACCCGCTCGGCGACCGTCCTGCTCTGCCTCGTCGCCGTCGTCCTCGCGGCCGCGTTCGCGCTCTGGGCTCGCCGGAGGGGCGAGTCCCGCCGGCGTCCCGTCTACCTGACCGCCGCGGGGCTGGCGGTGGCGGCCGTCGCCGGAGGCGCCGCGGGCTGGGGCGCCCTCCTCGGCCTGCTCGGCAAGAGCGAGGACGCCACGGGCCGCCTCGACATCTGGGACTCGGTGATCGCGCTCACGCTGCAGCGTCCGGTCCTCGGCTGGGGCTGGGTCAGCTACTGGGCTCCCTGGGCCGCCCCGTTCGACACCCTCGCCGAGCGCAAGGGCGTGCTCTACCTGCAGGCCCACGACGCCTGGCTCGACGTCGCCCTCCAGCTGGGAGCGGTCGGCCTCGTCCTCTTCGCGGCGCTCGCCGTCTCGACGCTGTGGCGCTCCTGGTTCCGCGCGGTCGACCGCCCGCGGCGCGACGCGACCTCGACTCTCCCCTACACGGCCGTCAGCCTCGCTCCGCTGCTGATCGTGGTCGCCCTCCTGGCGCAGTCGCTGTTCGAGAGCCGGATCCTGATCGAGGGAGGCTGGCTGCTCCTCGTCCTCTTCGCGGTGCAGACCAAGCGACCGGCGACCGAGACGCCCGAGGTCCTCGCCGCGACCCCGCTCCCCCTCGCCGACGCCTCCCCGAGGCGATGAGGCCCCGCCGCCCCTCGCTCCCCGCCTCCGTCGCCGACGCGACGGCGTCCCCGCAGTTCGCGGCGGCCCTCGCGCAGACCACTCTCGTCACCGTCCTCTGCGCCCCGGCGGTCCGCGGGCTCATCGGCTGGCCCGGCTACATCGCCGCCGTCGCCACGCTCACCGCCCTCGCCGCGGTCATGCTCGTCCTGCGGCGCGGGCGGCTCGACTGGGAGGGCCTGCTGCCCACGAGCATCCTGGTGTTCCTCGGCTGGATCGCGCTCAGCGTGCTGTGGAGCGACTACACCTGGGCCACGGTCTCGAGCGTCGTCTACCAGTTCGCCCTGGCGTTCCTGGCGATCGCGATCGGCCTCACGCGCGACATCATCCAGATCATCCGCTCGGTCGGCGACGTGCTGCGGGTCGTGCTGATCGCCTCGCTGGCCGTGGAGGTGCTCTCGGGGGTGCTGATCGACCAGCCGCTGCGCTTCCTCGGCGTGGAGGGCCTGCTCGCGGTCGGCGGGCCGATCCAGGGACTCGTCGGCACGCGCAACCAGCTCGGGCTGGTCTGCCTGCTGGCGATCGTGACGTTCTCGGTGGAGCTGATGACCCGCTCCGTCGCCCGCGGGCCGGCCGTCGCCTCGATCGCCCTCGCCGCGGTCACCCTCCTCTTCACGCGCTCCGCCGTGAGCGCGGGCGTGCTCGCCGTGGCCGTCGTCGTCGCCCTCGCTCTGCGCTGGGTGCGCCACGGCGACGGCACCCACCGCCGTCGGCGGCAGTTCGCGGTGCTCGGCGTCGCCGCCGCGGCCTCCCTCACCGTGTGGCTCCTGCGCTACCGGGTGATCGAGCTGCTGAACGCGGGCAGCGAGTTCGAGTTCCGGCTGCGGCTCTGGCAGCAGGTCTGGCGCTTCACGGACCTCGCTCCGATCGTCGGCTGGGGCTGGGTGGGCTACTGGCGGCCCGACCTCTACCCCTTCACCGCCATCGACTACCTCTCGGGCCGCCCGCACTCGTCGAGCCTCAACGCGCTCTTCGACGTGGCCCTGCAGGTCGGCGCGGTCGGGGTGGTCCTCTTCGTCGTGCTGATCGGCCTCGCGCTCTGGCGCTCCTGGCTGATCGCCTCCGAGCGCAAGGCGGTCGTGCACGTCTGGCCGGTGCTGGTGCTGACCGTGCTGATGGTCACCGCGCTGGCCGAGAGCTCGATCCTGCTCGACGCCGGCTGGCTGCTCGTGGTGCTCTGCGCGATGCGCGCGGCCCAGGGACTGAGCTGGCGCCGGCTCCTGCACCCGCGGGACTGACCGGACTCCTCAGCGCCCGCGCCGCCGCGCCACCTGACGGAGCACGGCGAGGTGCTCCTCCCGGCAGCGCTCCCAGCTGAAGGACCGGGCGCGCTCGACGCCGAGCGGGCCGAGCTCGCCGGTCCGCTCGATCGCCTCGAGGATCCCGTCCGCGATCGAGCGCGGCTCGAGCGGATCGACGTAGACCGCGGCGTCCCCGCAGATCTCCGGGAGCGAGCCCGCGTCGGACGCGGCGACCGGGCATCCCGACGCCATCGCCTCGATGGGCGGGAGGCCGAAGCCCTCGTAGAGGCTCGGGAACGCCAGCACCGCGGCTCGGCGGTAGAGGTCGGCGAGCTCCTCCGGAGTGACGTGGCCGCGCCACTCGACGAAGTCCGGCAGCGGGCCGAGGCGGTCCAGATCCCCTCCCGTCAGCACGAGGCGGAGGGCGTGCCCCTCCTCCCGCAGCAGGCGCACCGCCTCGAACAGGCGGGCGTGGTTCTTGTGCGGCCAGGCGCGCGCCGGGTAGAAGACGAAGTCCTCGCGTGTGCCCAGATTCGCGACGAAGCGCCGGGTGTCCACGCCGAGATGCGACACGTGGATCCTCTCCTCCTGGATGCCCAGCAGCTCGACGATCCGCCCCTTGGTGAAGGCGCTGATGGTGATGACCGCGTCGGCGCGGCGAGCGGTCGCCTCGTAGGCGAGCCGGCGGAAGACGCGCTCGACGCGGGGGAAGAGGTGCGGGAGGTCGCGGTGCTGCAGATCGAACAGCATCTGCACGTGCCCCTGCCGCCGCGACGGCCACGGGAGCGGGACCGTGAACGGGAAGTAGAGCACTGCGTCCCGGCCGAGGCGCCGACGCAGCTGCGGCGTGCGCAGGAGCGCCTGGAGCATCCCCACGGCCCGGCGGCGGTGGCCCGCCCCGCTGACGACCCCCTCGGCCACGACCTCGGGCACGCCCTCGCTGAAGCCGCGCGCGTTCTCGGGGACGAGCACCTGCACGGCGGGCCCCTCCTCCCCCGGCCGCGGCGCGAGGAGGCGCGTGAGCGCGCGCGCGTAGGTCTCGCCGCCGCCCATCCCGCCCGGGTCGACGGTGAGCACGGCGAGCGTGACGGGGCGGAGTTCCGGCATGGCGTCCAATCGGTCCGAAGCCCGGCCAGGATACCGGCGGGCCGCACCGCTCCCGGCGCCCGGCCGTGCCCGTGGGTAGTATGTGTCCCGCTGTCATCGACCCCGACGAATTGGACCACCACGTGCCCCGCGCTTTGATCACCGGAATCACCGGCCAGGACGGCCTCTACCTCGCCGAGCTCCTCCTCTCGAAGGGCTACGAGGTCTTCGGGCTCGTCCGCGGGCAGAACAACCCCAAGTACGAGCTGGTCCGCCGCACCGTGCCCGAGGTGACCCTGCTCACCGGCGACCTGACCGACGTGTCGAGCCTGGTGCGCGTGCTCGCCGCCGCCCAGCCCGACGAGGTCTACAACCTCGGTGCGATCTCGTTCGTCGCCTACTCGTGGGAGAACGCGTCGCTCACCACCGATGTGACCGGCAAGGGCGTGCTCAACATCCTCGAGGCGACCCGCCTCTACGCCGGCTCCGACATGTCGCGCGTGAAGTTCTACCAGGCCTCCTCCTCCGAGATGTTCGGCAAGGTCCAGCAGGTCCCGCAGAGCGAGGAGACGCTGCTCTGGCCGCGCTCGCCCTACGGAGTGGCCAAGGTCTTCGGCCACTACATGACCATCAACTACCGCGAGTCGTACGGCATGCACGCCTCCTCCGGCATCCTCTTCAACCACGAGTCGCCCCGCCGCGGCCCGGAGTTCGTCACCCGCAAGATCAGCCTCGCGGTCGCCCGCATCAAGCTCGGCCTCCAGGAGACGCTGGAGCTCGGCAACCTCGACGCGAAGCGCGACTGGGGCTTCGCCGGCGACTACGTCGACGCGATGTGGCGCATGCTGCAGCAGCCCGAGGGCGACGACTACGTGGTCGCGACCGGCGAGACCCACGAGATCCGCGAGTACCTCGACATCGCCTTCAACCACGTCGGCATCGAGGACTGGACCCCGTACGTGACCCAGAACCCCGCGTTCATGCGTCCCGCCGAGGTGGACCTGCTGATCGGCGACCCGGCGAAGGCGCGCGACGTCCTCGGCTGGGAGCCGAAGGTCTCGTTCCCCGAGCTCGTGGCGATGATGGTCGAGAACGACCTCGCCGAGCAGTCCGCGCTGATCAAGTAGTCATGCCTGCCGCTCTCGTCACCGGAGCGAGCGGTCAGGACGGGGGCTACCTCGTCGAGCGCCTGCTCGCCGACGGCTGGGAGGTCTCCGCGCTCGTGCGCGGGACCGACGACGCCGCTCTTCCCGCCGCCGTCCGCGCCTTCGAGGGCGATCTCCGCGACGCCTCCGGCCTCGGCCGTATCGTCGCGGAGGCGCAGCCGGACACGGTCTTCCACCTCGCCGGCCTCTCCTCCGTCGCGCTCTCGTGGAAGGAGCCCGTGCTCACGGCCGAGGTGACCGGCACCGCGGTCGCCGCGCTCCTGGAGGCCTCGCTGGCGCTCCAGGAGTCGGCGGGCCGGGAGGTCCGCTTCGTCCAGGCCTCCTCCTCCGAGATCTTCGGGGCCGCGACCGAGAACCCGCAGACCGAGCGGACCCCGATCCGCCCGGTCTCGCCTTACGGAGCCGCGAAGGCGTTCGCGCACCACCTCGTCGCGGTCTACCGCGGCCGAGGGCTCCACGCCTCGTCCGGCATCCTCTACAACCACGAGTCGCCGCGTCGGCCGCTCGGCTTCGTCACCCGCAAGATCACCGCCGGAGTCGCGGCGATCGCGACGGGCGCCGAGTCGGAGCTCTCGCTCGGCAATCTCGACGCGCGCCGCGACTGGGGCTGGGCTCCCGACTACGTGGACGCCCTCGTGCGCGCCTCGCGCGCCGAGGAGGCGAGCGACTACGTCGTGGCGACCGGAGTCGCGCACTCGGTCCGCGACTTCGTCCGTGCCGCCTTCACCGCGGCCGGCATCGACGACTGGGAGCAGCGGGTCACGATCGACCCGCGGTTCGCGCGCCCCGTGGACGCCCCCGAGATGCGCGGGGACGCCTCCCGGGCCCGCGAAGTGCTCGGCTGGGCGCCGACCGTCGGCTTCGAGGAGATCGTCGCCCGCATGGTCGAGAACGACCTCGAGCTGGCGCGCCGCTCCGACTGAGCCGCGCCCACCGCGTGCAGAAGGCCCCCGCTCCTGGAGCGGGGGCCTTCTGCACGCGGTGGGTCGAGGACGCCTAGGCGGTCGCGTCCGACTGCTCGGCCCGGGCCCGCTCGTCGACGCCGTCTCCCTCGACGAGGTAAGACCAGACGCGGGCGGCGTACTCGTCCCAGGTGCCGCCGTCGATCGCGAGCGCCTCCGCCGAGAGCCGCGCGTGCAGCTCGTCGTCGGTCAGCAGCCGCTCGAGGGCCGCGGCGATGTCGTGGTCGTCGTGCGGATCGACGAACAGCGCGCCGCCCGAGGCGGAGACCTCGTGCATGCTGCCGAATCCGGAGGTCACGACCGGGGTGCCGACCGAGATCGACTCCACGATCGGGAGACCGTAGCCCTCGTTGATCGAGGGGAACACGGTGCACCGGGCCAGGCGGTAGGCGCTCCAGAGCAGCGCGTCGGTGATCTTGGAGAGCGAGCGGACCGGACGGCCCTGGCCCTCGAGGACCTCGAGTCGGTACTCGAACTCGGCGCTGCTCCAGGCGTTGCCGCCGATGAAGACCAGGCTGAAGCGAACGCCCCGGCGCCAGAGCAGCTCGGCGGCCTGGAGCACCGCCAGGTGGTTCTTCCGCGGCTCGTGGCTGCCGACGCAGACGACGAGCGGGAGGTCACCGGTCACCAGCGAGCGCGCGGCGGTGGCCAGCTCCTCGTCCGAGACGCTCTCCGGCTGCGAGGGCAGCAGGATCGGGCGGATGTCCGGCCCCTGCATCCCGACGCTGCCGAGCATGTGGCGCCAGCCGGAGTACTCGGTCGCGGCCGCCTCGGAGATGGTCGCGATGCGGTCCATGTGCGACACAGCGACGAGCGTGCGCGAGAACGCGGCGCTGATGCCCGTGCTCGCCGTCTCGGCGGTGGTGACCGGCACGCAGTCGAAGCCGATGGTGCCCGTGCGGTTGCCGCTGAACTCGGCGAGGGCGGAGACGCGCGACGTCCGCTCGTCCTCCACGGCGAGCTCGGGCAGGAGGTAGGTGCCCTGCCACGGGACGATCACGCGGGAGCGGTCCTCGGCGGCGTCGGGCACGTCGCCCGAGACGGCGTTCCGGCTCTGCTCCGGGGTGAGCATGACGAGCGACTCGTGGGTCGAGTCCCAGCCGGCGAGCAGGATCTCGTGGTCGCGCGTCCAACGGACGAGGCTCTGGCGCACCACGCGCTGGATGCCCGTGGCCAGCCCCGTGCGCGCGGTGTGGTGCACGTCGACGACGACCGCGCCGACGACCACCTCGACCTCGGGGTGGTGGAAGCGGGCGAAGACCCGGTTCGAGGCGATAGTGGACGCGGCGTGGGTGAGCAGACCGGCGGTGCCGTCCAGCCGGGCCCGGCGGCGGCCGTCGACGACGTCCTCCCGGCGCGGGAGCGTGCCGCGGAGGACGGCGAGCACCAGCCAGACCTCGCGGTCGGTGGGGGCGGGCAGCAGAACGCTCAGCTGTCCGGTAAGGGCGTCGACGCTGCCCAGCGGCTCCACAGTGGGGGCCAGGGTGCGCACCAGGGTGGCGAGACGGTCGACCAGGTACTGCTTAGAGCGCACGGGGCGCCTCCTCGTGCTCGATGAGGGCCGAGGGGCCGATCAGGGCGGCCCACAGCTCCCGGGCGTAGTCGTCCCAGGTGCGCTCGGGCCGCTCTGCCGCCTCGAGGCGGAGCTCGTCGACGAGCTCCGGCGACGTCAGCAGGCGGCGCATGCCGTCGGTGATCTCCTCGTCGGACTCCGGGTCGATCAGGACGCATCCGCCGTGCTCGGCGATCTGCGCCGTGCTGCCGTAGCGCGAGGTCAGCACGGGCAGCCCGATCGACAGCGCCTCGGCGACCGGCAGGCCGTACCCCTCGTGCAGCGACGGGAACGCCAGGAACAGCGCCTCCCGGTAGCTCGCGATCAGGACGTCGTCGTCGGCTCCGCGGAGCACCTCGACCGGGCGCCCGGCGGCGACCAGCTCGCGCACGCGGGGATCGAAGACCTGGTGCGCCCACGGGTTGGCCCCGCCGATGAAGCGGACGCGGAACCGCAGGCCCTCGCGCCAGAGGACCTCGGCGGCGTGCAGCACCGCGAGATGGTTCTTGCGGGGCTCCTGGCTGCCGACGCAGAGCACGAGCGGCAGGCCGGACGCGCTCCGGCCCTCGGAGCGCAGGCCGTCCGGGAGCTCCACGGGCAGCGGGACCGGGACGACGGTCGGGCCGGTGAGGCCCTGAGCGGGGAGCGCTCGCACGAAGCCCTCGAACTCCAGCGCGGCCGCGGCGCTCACCGTGGCGACGCGCTCGGCGTGCTTGACCACGGAGAGGAAGTTGACGAAGCGCACCGTCTCCTCCGGCGGCACCGTGTCGGCGCTGACGACGGGGATGGCGTCGTGGCCGAGGACGACGACCTCGTTGCCGGAGTACTCGGCGAGGGCCGCGAGCGGCCCGCACTGGTTGTAGTCGGGCACCGAGGGGATGACGACGACGCTGCGGTAGGGCACGACGAACTCGATGCGCTCCGGATCGCCATGCTCCCAGTCGCGCCGCCCGGCGGAGGACCAGTCGACGACGCGCTCGTGCTCGATCGCGCTCAGGCGCCGGAAGGACATCGATCCGTGGACCCAGGCGACCGGGACGATCTCGTGCTCGGCATCCCAGCGGGACACGGTCTGGCGCACGACCCGCTGGACGCCGGTGTTGTGACCGTGGCGGGCGGGGAAGTCGACGTCGATCAGGACGACCCCGGTGACGACCTCGACACGGGCGTCCAGATCGGCGAACCCGGTCGCGGTGCGGGAGCCCGCCTCGAGGAAGATGCGCAGCGCCGCCTCCTCGGGGGCGAGCTCGAGGGCGCGGCGGAACCAGTCGAACAGCTCGCTCGTCGGGTACGCGGCCGTGAACGACACCAGCGCGACCCAGGTCAGCTCGTCGTCCTGGCGCGAGCGGATCTCGCGGGCCACCTCGTCGAGGTACGGGCCGGGCCCGCGGGTGCGCAGCGAGGCGCGGCGCTCCTCGTCGAAGAGGAGCGCGCCGATCTGCTCCAGGCGTTGCAGCATCGCCTCCGTGCGGTGGGCGCGCGCGGCGGCCGCGCCGGCGGCCGAGACCTGCGACCGGTCGCTCATCGCGCCCGACCGGACAGGCGGCGCTTCACGAAGCGCGCGCTGTGGCCGACGGCGCCCGACAGCCCGAGCTGCTCGACGCGGATCTGGAAGGTGCGCACCAGGCGGAGCGGCTTCGTCACCCGCCAGGAGAGGGTGCGTTCGAAGCCGGAGGCGGTCACTCCGCCCACCTGGATCCGCTCGACCCACTCGTCGAAGGGGTCGTTGAGGAGGGAGTCGACCTGCGCGCGCAGGCGGGCGAGCTCCTCGTCCGGGGACTCGGGCTCGGCGAGACGGGGCTCGATGGGAGCCCCGGACGTGCGGGCGGGCTCGGCCGGGACGGCGGCGGGAGCGGCGTCGCCGACGGCCGACTCGAGGCTCGGGTCGGGAGCGGGAGGAGCGTCCTCGCCCGTGCCGCCGAGGACGGGGGCGGGGTCCCCAGCGCTCTGCGGCGCCGGGTCCAGGGGGACGTCGGATGGCTGCGTGGGCATGGCGAACACCTCGTTCGTGTCGTTCAGTCGGCGAGCGGGAGCAAGACTACCCGCCATGCGCCGCGCACCGGCACGCCAGCCAGGGGGCTCCAGGGTGGGCCGCACGTATAATGATGCGGTCCGTCGCCCGGCGGAGGCCGAGAGCTTGGAGTTCCATGCCCAGCAAAGCTGTGGATCGCGCGCGCGCGATCGCCGACGAGCCGTTCCAGATCGCCGGCACCACGTCGGCCGTCGGCGGCGGCTCGGGCGGCTTCGTCGCCTCCCTCGCCGAGATCCTGCGGCACCGCGAGCTGCTCCGCCTGCTCGTGGGGCGCGAGCTGAAGTCGCGCTACAAGGACAGCAGCCTGGGCTTCGTCTGGAGCCTCGTCCGGCCGCTGATCATGCTCCTCATCTACTACGTGGCGATCGGCCAGATCCTCGGGGCCTCTCGCGGCGTCCCGAACTTCGCGATCTTCGTCTTCTCGGGGCTCACCCTCTGGGGCCTGTTCAGCGAGATCGTGACCGCGGGCACCACGTCGATCCTCGGCAACGGCGGACTGATCAAGAAGGTGTACCTGCCGCGGGAGATCTTCCCGGTGGCGGCCATCGGCTCGGCCCTCTTCAACTTCGGTGTGCAGTTCGTCGTCCTGATCGCGGGAGCCGTCCTCACGGGCTCGCTGATCTTCGGCGTCCAGCTCCTCTACATCGTGCCCGCGCTGGCGATCGTGCTCGTGTACGGCCTCGCGCTGGCCCTGGCCCTCTCGGCCCTCAACGTCTACCTCCGCGACGTCCAGTTCCTCGTCGAGGTCGGGCTGCAGATCTTCTTCTGGCTCTCCCCCATCGTCTACGCGTGGAACTTCGTCGTCGCCGCCTCCACCGGAGCGGGCCACGGCTGGGCCGAGCAGCTCTACCTCATCAACCCGATCTCTAACGCGATCCTCGCCTTCCAGCGCGCGATCTGGGGAGACGGCTCGCGCGTCAGCATCATCGACGGCAACGAGATCGCCCCCCAGGTGTGGCCGCCGGACATGGAGCTGCGCCTTCTCATCGTCCTCGTCGTCGGGCTGGTGTTCGTGTGGATCGGCCACCGGATCTTCCGCCGCCTCGAGGGCAACTTCGCCCAGGAGATCTGATCGTGACCCTCACCAGCAAGCAGGAGTCCGTGCCCGCCTCCTCCGGCACCCCGACCGTCGTCCGGGTGCGCAACGCCTCCAAGCGCTTCGTCATCCGCAAGGACAAGTCGTTCAAGGAGCGGATCGTCAACTTCGGCCGCGGGCGCAAGCACCGCGACGAGTTCTGGGCACTCCGCGACGTCGACCTCGAGATCCCCCTGGGCTCGACCGTCGGCCTCATCGGCGCGAACGGATCGGGCAAGAGCACGCTCCTCAAGCTCATCGGCGGCATCGTGCAGCCGACGACCGGCACCGTGGAGCGCCGCGGACGCCTCGCCGCGCTCCTCGAGCTCGGAGCGGGCTTCCACCCCGACCTCACCGGGCGCGAGAACGTCTACCTCAACGGCGCGATCCTCGGACTCTCGCGCAGCGAGCTGGACAGCAAGTTCGACTCGATCGTCGACTTCTCCGAGATCGCCGAGTTCATCGACACCCAGGTCAAGTTCTACTCGTCGGGCATGTACGTGCGGCTCGCCTTCGCTATCGCGATCCACACCGATCCCGACCTGCTGCTGGTCGACGAGGTGCTCGCCGTCGGCGACGAGCCGTTCCAGCGCAAGTGCATGGACCGCATCCGCGCCTTCCAGCGCGCGGGGAAGACCATCGTGCTGGTCACCCACTCGCTCGAGCAGGTCGGCGAGCTCTGCGACCGCACCATCGTCCTCGAGAAGGGCACCGTCGTCTTCGACGGCGAGACCTCGGAGGGGCTCCAGGTCCTCCGCGAGAGCTTCGAGGACCGTCGGGCCGCCCGCCAGGAGCGCGAGGCCGAGGCCGCCGAGGCCGCGGACGAGCCCGCCCCCCAGCTCATCGAGATCCTGGGCTGCCGACTGCGCGGCGGATCGATCGAGCACGGCGGCACGGTCGTCCGCAGCGGCGAGACCCTCGAGTTCGACGTCACGGTGCGCACCAGCCGCCCGGTCGACGACTGGAACATCGGCATGGGCATCGACACGCCCCTCGGCCAGCGCGTCTTCGGGACGAACACCGAGCGCATCGGCACGCCGCTGAGCGCGGTCGACGGTGAGATGACGGTCACCTTCACCCTCCCCGACCTGCACCTCGGCGCCGGCAACTACGCCGTGCACGCCTCCTCGGCCACCTTCTCGCAGGGCGAGACCATGCGGATCCCGGTCGCCGCGACCTTCACGGTCGAGCGGGCCTCCGTGCACGACGGCGTCGTCGACATCGACTCCACCGTCCGCCTCAGCAGGCCGTGACCGCGCGGCGCCGCCGCCTCCTGGTCGACGCGACCGCCCTCGCGGCGCCGCGCCTGACCGGGGTCGGCCGCGTCCTGCTCGGCCTGCTGCACGCGCTGGACACCGACGCGACCGCCGCAGACGTCGAGGTGCTCCTCGTCGTCCCGGCGAGCGAGGCGGGCTCGCTCGGGCGCTTCGGCTTCCGTACGCTGCGGGTCCGACCGGTGCCGCTGCCCCGGCCGGTGTGGAGCGCACTGACCCGAGTGCCCGCGCCGGGGATCGACCTCCTGCTCGGCCGCGGCGCCTACTTCTTCCCGAACTTTCGGAGCTGGCCGCTCGCCCGCTCCCGCTCGCTCACCTTCGTGCACGACGTCTGCTTCGCTGTGATGCCCGAGCTCGTTCCGCGCGAGCGCCGAGGGCTGCTGTCGCGGTCGGTGCCCCGCTGGATCCGGCGCAGCGATCTGGTCCTGACCGGCACCCCGTCCTCCGCAGCCGAGGTCGAGAGCGCTCTGGGCGTCGATCCGGCGCGCGTCCGCGTGCTGCCGACCACGATCGACGCCGACCTCTTCCACGCCCGCGGCGAGGAGGAGGTGGCGCGGGTCCGCGCGGAGCACGGGCTCGGGTCCTACCTGCTCTTCGTCGGATCGATCGAGCGCCGCAAGAACCTCGTCACCCTGGTGGACGCGTACCGGCAGGCCGAGCGGCCGGAGAACCACACCCTGCTCCTGGTCGGCGGGGACGGCTGGGACAACGAGGACGTCCACTCCGCCGT
This sequence comes from Rathayibacter sp. AY1B8, assembly GCF_002932775.1. Classification (NCBI taxonomy): domain Bacteria; kingdom Bacillati; phylum Actinomycetota; class Actinomycetes; order Micrococcales; family Microbacteriaceae; genus Rathayibacter; species Rathayibacter sp. AY1B8. The sequence goes on from NZ_PSWJ01000001.1 coordinate 342,618, forward strand.
CGCCCGCGCGGTCGCCGCAGGAGCCGACGTGCGCTTCGCCTCCTCCTACGTCGCCGACGAGGATCTGCCGGCCCTGCTCACGGGCGCCGACGCCGTCGCCATGCCCTCCTGGCACGAGGGCTTCGGCCTGCCCGCCCTCGAGGCCGTCGCCTGCGGCACTCCGGTGCTCGCGGCAGACATCCCCGGCCTCCGCGACGCGCTCGCCGGGCGGGAGTCCGCCGCCGTCTTCATCGACCCTGCGGACCGCGCCGGGTGGTCGGCCGCGATCGGAGAGGCGCTGCGCCGTCCCCGGCGACTCGCACCGGGGCCCATCCCGGGGTGGGACCGCACCGCCCGGCGCCTGCTCGAGCTGGCCTTCGACGACCGCTGATCAGCGCCGGGTCGTGAACAGCAGCCAGCGCCCGGAGGCGGAGGCGACCTCGGGCTCGACGTCCCCCGTCGCCGCCTCGACGTAGGCCCGCCAGCCGTCGGGGTCGTCGGTGTAGCCGGCGGTGTCCACGTAGACGGCGCAGGCGCCGCTGCCCGCCACGGCGTCGGCGAACTCCGCGGAGTCGTCGACGTCGCCCCAGACGTCCCAGCCGTAGGTGCCCTCCACCGCCCCGTAGCTCCAGCGGAGGCGTCCCTCCTCGGTCGCGAGGTAGGGCAGCGCCTCGTCGTAGTCGGAGAGCGCTCCGATCCGCCCGCTGTCGGGGAAGCTCTTCAGGGGGAGCTCCACCACACCGCAGCCGTCGTCCAGCTGCGCGTCGGCCTCCGACACGAACGAGCGCATCTCGGAGTCGTCGGTGGGAGCGATCGGCACCGCGGCCGATACTCCGGCCAGCTGATCGACCACGGCGACGGCGGCGAGGAGCGCCGCCACGAGGATCCGGACACCGCCACGGGCCGTGACCCGATCGAGCAGAAGCGCGAGCACGCCGAGGACGAGGACCGCGATGACGATCGACATCCGCGCCCACGCGCGGATCGTCGGCCCCGCCACCAGCGAGACCACGACGCCCAGGCCCGTCACCGTGTAGAAGAGGAGCGCGGCCAGCGTCGCCACGGCGAGGACGCGCACGCGGGCGTCCGAGAAGAACCGGCCGACCGCGGTCGCACGGAGCGCCCGTCCGCCGCCGAGCGCGGTGATCGGGAGCGCAACGAGCGTGATCAGGAGCGCGACGCTGGCGAGGATCGAGAACCCGGGCGGCTCCGTCGTCGGCGCCACGCCGGACTGGCCCGCGTAGGAGTTCAGCAGGCCGTACCCCTGCGGCAGCCCGGTCCCCGACCAGGGCAGGCCCAGCAGCACCAGCTTGCCGGCGTAGGCCTCCGACTCCCCCACGGTCCGCGACGTGAAGTACGGGCTGTAGCGCTCCCCGAAGTCGAGCGAGAGCAGCAGCAGCGAGAGCCCGACGAACACGCCGAGCGCGAGGATCGGCACCGACGAGACCGCGAGCACGCGCAGCCGCTCGCGGGAGAGGAGCCCGGCGGCCGTGCTCACCGCCCAGGTCGCTCCGAGGACCAGGACCGCGAAGACGTAGTAGTAGCCGCCCGTGCTCGCCACCAGGAGCCCGAGCACGACTCCCGGGACGACGGAGCGCAGTACGCGGCTCCTCCGCGTCGCGCCCCGCTCGGACCAGGCTCGGAGAGGATCGGTGCGCGGTCCGGCGACCATCAGCACCATCACGCCCAGGAGCGGGATCGCCCAGTAGTTGGCGAGGAACGCGTGGCCGAATCCGATCCGGAGGAAGTGGTACGGCAGCAGCGACAGCAGGACCGCGGAGAACGCCGCGACCCAGGGCCGCGTGCGGAGAGCGCGGAAGAACACGTAGCCGGTGACGGCGACCGTCGCGAACGTGCCCAGGTAGAAGACGTTCAGGAGCGTCGTCCCGTCGCGCACCACGAGGGCTAGGACCGACACGGCGAGGGCGGAGGCGACGTCGAACTGCGCGCTGAAGAAGGCGTTGAACCCGTCGGGGAAGCCGAGCGCCGCGTTGCCGTCGAACGGGAACGCCTGCGTGGCGCTGGTGAAGAGCGTGTAGTGCAGGATCTGGTCGTCGCCGCCCACGGTCCAGCGGGCTGTCAGGTCCTGCGGCCCGATCCCGAGCGCGAGCACGGCGGCGACGACCGAGACGAGGGCGGCGACGAGGGCCCATCCGAGCTCGACGAGCGTCCGGCGCCGCCGACTCGCCGTCCGCGGGCCGCGCACGTCAGTAGCCGCGCTCACGGCGCTGCTCCTCCACGCTGGTCTGGACGATCCGGTTCAGCTCGGTCTCGCCGTCGGTGCCCGCGTAGTCGTAGATGTCGAACCCCCCGCAGGCGACGATATCGGAGGGAGCGCCGAGCGTCCCGCGCGCGAGCCCCGCCCAGTCGGGCGACCGGTCGGCCAGGACGAAGCTGTACTGCCGGTCGCGGTAGTCGCTCAGGTTGTTCATCCACAGCTGCACCGTGAAGTCGAAGTTGACCTGCTGGACATGCAGCGAGGCCGGCCCGTAGAGGTCCAGCGGCCGCGTGGACCAGAACGAGCCGACGCCCGCGAGCTCGCGGCCGTCGATCCAGCGCTCCAGGCAGTCGGCGTCCGGGTCCGATCGCGCCTCGGCCGCCGCGGAGGCGACCGCCGTTGTGGCCGGCACGGCGGCGACGACGAGGCCTGCGGCGGCCAGCGGAGCGACGACGCGGACGACCGGCGCCAGCCGCGCGCCCGCAGCACGCCGGTGCGCCGCCGCGGCGCCGATCAGGGCGATCACGACCACGGTCGCGGTCACCGGGATCGGCATCAGGTAGCGGCTGACCGAGCTGCCGGTGAAGACCTGCACCACCAGGAGCACCGCCGTCTGCGCCGGCAGGAACGCGCACACCGCGAAGCGCGCACGGGCCGCCTCGTCGAGGGCGGCTCCCCGCGCCAGTCGGGCGGCACCGGCCACGACGACGGCGAGGGCCGCCAGCAGCAGCAGACCCAGCAGCGCCACCTCGAGCTTGCCGATCAGCGGCGCCTTCAGCACCAGGAACTGCACGATCAGGTCGTCCAGTGCCGTCCCGGCGAGCGGCAGCCGGAGGTACCCGCCGGCGTCGGTCCCGATCAGGAAGCCGAGCGGGACCCGCAGCGCGGCTCCGAGCGCGGCGGCCCCGAGGACCGTGCCCGCGACGATCAGGACCGCTCGGGGAGCAGCGAGAGCGAGCACCAGCAGCACGACGAGGACCACCAGCAGGGGGCCGACGAACTGCACCAGGAGGAGCGGATCGGAGAGGGTCGTCGCGGCGACGGCCGCCCCGACCAGGAGCAGCGGACGCGCGGCCGGACGGCGCTCGCGCAGTGCGCCCAGAGCGACGGCGAGCCCGGCAAGGCCTGTGAGCACCGCGCCGTAGTAGTAGGTCGTGAGGAGGAAGGTGGTCGCCAGGGCCCCCTCGTTGTTGAGCGCGCGGCCCTCCGTCAAGCAGAGCACCAGCAGCACGGCGATGCCGGCGAGCGCGGCCGCGGGCCGCAGCCGGCGGTGCCGGTCCGCGACGAGCGGTCGCGCGAGCATCCGGAGCACGCCGTAGAGGAGGACGACGTTGAGCACGGCGTTGACCGCGAGCGCCGCCGCGGGATCGCCACCGGTCAGCAGCCACGCGACGCCGAAGACGGGGAGCTCGGGGAAGAGGAAGAGCTGGCTCGTCATCACCCACGCCGCGGGGCGGCCCTCGGCGAAGGACTGCAGGATCAGCGGCAGCGCCAGCGAGTCGCCGTCGCGGAAGAGCAGCGGCCGCCACGGCGTGCCGACCATGAATCCGAGCACGAGCAGGGTCCCGCTGACGACGACGGCGAGGGCGGCGAGCTCGAGGAGGGCCCTCCGGGTCCGAGGGGATCCCGTCGGACCCGCCGTCACCGGTGCTTCCCGCCGAACCGGATGGCCAGGACGAGCAGGAGGTTCTTCAGGAGGGTGTCGCTGGGGATCTTGGAGTTGCCGACCGTGCGGTCGAGGAAGACGATCGGGATCTCCTTCACTCCGCGGGCCCGGCGCAGCGCCCGGTACTTGAGCACGATCTGGAAGCCGTAGCCGGCTGCGCGGATCGTCTCGAGGTGGAGGGTGCGCAGGAGGTCCGCGCTGAAGAGGTTGAAGCCGCCGGTCCAGTCGGTGATCTTCGAGCCGAGGAAGAGGCGCGTGTAGAGGTTGCCGCCACCGCTCAGCAGCTTGCGGTCGAGCGTCCAGTCGGGAGTGCCCCCGCCGGCGATGTAGCGGGAGGCGACCACGAAGTCGGCGCCCGCGCGCACCTCGCGGAGGAAGGCGTCGATGTAGTCCGGGTCGTGCGAGAGGTCGGCGTCCATCTGCAGCAGGTAGTCGTAGCGGCGCTCGGCCGCGAGGAGGTGCTGGAAGGCCCAGATGTACGCCGCGCCGAGCCCCTCCTTCTTCTCGCGCGAGAGCACGAGGACCTCGAAGGTGTCGGACCCGAGCTCGGCCGCGAGCTCGCGCGCGCGGTCCGCGGTGCCGTCGGGGGAGCTGTCGTCGATGACGGCGACGGTCACGTGGAAGTCGGGGTTGCGGGACGCCGCGAGCGCGACCCGCGGCAGCGCCGTCGCGATGTTCGCGACTTCGTTGTAGGTGGGGACGACGACGGCGAGGGAGCGCATGAGGCGGGGAGGATCCGTTCTTCCGGTGCACCGGCTGACCGGTGAGAGCCCTGCGAGTATAACGAGGCGGTGCTCGCGAGCCTCCGAGCGCGCCCGCGGCCCGCCGCCCCGTCCGCGCACTCTCTCAGGAACATGGCACCGGCTGTTCGACCGCCCGGCAGGGGTCCGCGGTTACGATGGACGACAGTGCACGGCGGTTCACCCCTTGTTCGCCTGCCCCGATGGACGCCCGTCGGAGCCCGACGGTCGGGCATCGACGCCAGAGGGGGACGGGAAAGAGCGCCGCAGATGAAGAGACTCCTCGAATCGCAGAAGGTCCGCTTCCTCATCGCGGGCTGCACCAACACGGCGATCGACTTCCTCATCCTCAACACGCTCGTGCTCCTGCTCGGTCTGCCGACCCTCGTCGCCAACGTCTTCTCCGTCCTGGTCGGCATCACGATCTCGTACGCGCTGAACCACTTCTTCGTCTTCCGCCACCCGGGCAGGGTCTCGGTCGCCACGTTCGCGAAGTTCTTCCTCGTCACCGGGTTCAGCTCGCTGGTCCTGCAGTCGGCGATCATCTACGGCTTCGAGGTCTTCTTCGACACCCGCTTCGGCAACTCGCTGCTCTTCCTCCCCAGCTCCGGCGAGAACGCCTTCCTCGCGATCAACATCGCCAAGGCCGTCGCCGTCCTCGTGGGACTGGTGTGGAACTTCTGCATGTACAAGTTCGTCGTCTTCCGCCGTCCGGCGCACGATGCGCTGCCCGCGATCGAGACGGTCTCCCCCGCCGCCGTGGCCGTCAGCACCGAGCCCGTCGACATCGTCCGCTGAGGGCCGCAGGCTCCCGGGCCCCGCTCGAGCCGCGTGCTAGCCTCGTCGAGTTCTTCCGACGGGGCACTCCTCCCGTCGACGCCGCACCACCCGGAGGCTCCCATCGCCCGCTCGACGTTGCCCATCGCGGTCGTCGTCGTCACCCACTTCTCGGGTGAGGTCCTCCGCGCGTGCCTCGAGTCCGTGCCGGAGGCGACGGAGCACGACGTGCGCATCCTGGTGGTCGACAACCTGACCACGGACGACTCCGTCCGTAGCGTCGTCGAGCGCCTGCCGCAGGTCGAGTTCCACGAGACCGGGCAGAACCTCGGCTACGGCCGGGCCGTCAACTACGCGGTCGACCGCCTCGGGCCCGAGGTCGAGTGGATCCTGGTGACCAACCCGGACACGGTCTTCCTCCCCGGCTCGATCGACGCCCTCTACGCCGCCGCGACGGCGGACGACCGGATCGGCTCGATCGGGCCGCGGATCCTCGACTCCGACGGCACGATCTACCCCTCCGCCCGCGCTCTGCCCTCGCTCGGCACGGGCGTCGGGCACGCCGTCTTCGCCCACGTCTGGCCCGGCAACCCGTGGTCGGCGACCTACCGGCGCTCGCGCGCGGTCGAGACCCTCCGCCACGGCCGGATGGAGGCGGGCTGGCTCTCCGGCGCCTGCGTGATGGTGCGCCGCACGGCCTTCGAGGAGATCGGCGGGTTCGACGACCGCTACTTCATGTACTTCGAGGACGTCCAGCTGGGCGACTCGCTCGGACAGCGCGGCTGGACCAACGTCTACCTCGCCGACGCGGTCGTCTCCCACCTCGGCGGGCACTCCACCCGCCTGGCCTCGGCGCGGATGCTCGCGGTCCACCACCGCAGCGCCTACCTCTACCTCGCGCAGAAGTACGGGGCCTGGTATCAGGCGCCGATCCGCGCGGCGGTCCGCGCCGGGCTGGGCGCCCGGGTCGCGCTGATGCGCCTGCGCTCGAAGAGCTGATCCGCTCCGATCGGGCGGGCCGCCTGGCCGGCGCCGGGCGGCCCGCCCACCGGATCGGCGGTCAGGACGCGGAGTCGAGCTCCGTGTAGAAGGCCCGCGCCTCGTCCCAGGTCGGCAGCAGGCCCTGCGCCTCGGCCTCGGCCAGCGTCGGTGCGTCGGTGTCCTTCGGCGAGAGGAGCAGCTCGCCGGCCTCCTCCGGGAAGCGCAGGCCGATCTGCTCGTCGAGCGGGTCGATCCCCTTCTCCCGCACCGGGTCGAAGGTGGCGTTCACGAGGTACGAGACCACGGCGCCCTCGGTCAGCGCCACGAAGGCGTGCGCGACCCCCTCGGCGATGTAGACGGAGCGGCGGTCGACGTCGTCGAGCAGGATCGACTCCCAGCGCCCGAAGGTCGGCGACCCGACGCGCACGTCGATCACGTAGTCGAGGACCGCGCCGGAGAAGCACGAGACGTACTTGGCCTGCGACGGCGGGATCTGCGCGAAGTGGATGCCGCGGACGGTGCCGCGCCGCGAGACGGAGGTGTTGCCCTGCCGCAGCGAGAGCGGGTGCCCGACCTTCTCGGCCAGGCGGTCGAAGCGGTAGAACTCGTAGAAGACCCCGCGATCGTCGGGGAACTGGCGCGGAGTCACTTCGTAGACGTCGGGGATGTCGAGCTCTCGGATCTGCACGGTCGCCAGTGTAACGACGGCGTGTCACGGGCCCGCGACGCCTCTCTGCGCCACCCGGCGGCGTGCCGGAGCGCCGACCGTCGGCCGACGGACCGCTCGGGCATGATGAGGAGGTGACCTTCCTCATCACGGGCGCCTCCGGCATGCTCGGCACCGACCTGCGCGCGGCCCTCGGCTCCCGCCCCAACACCGCCCTCGGCCGCTCCGACCTCGACGTGACCGACCTCGACGCCGTGCGCGCCGCCGTCGCGGGACACGACGCCGTGGTGAACTGCGCCGCGTACACCCGCGTCGACGACGCCGAGACCGACGAGGAGGAGGCGCACCGCGTCAACGCCGTCGGAGCTCGCAACCTCGCCCTCGCCACCGCCGAGACGGGAGCCGCACTCGTGCAGGTCTCCACCGACTACGTCTTCGACGGCTCCGCGACGACCCCCTACTCCGAGAACCACCCCCGGAACCCGATCTCGGCCTACGGCCGCACGAAGGCCGAGGGCGAGCGCCTGGTGCTCGAGGCCAACCCGGAGCGCGGCTACGTCGTCCGCACGGCCTGGCTCTACGGCGAGCACGGCGGCAACTTCGCGAAGACGATGGTGCGACTGGCGGGCGCGCACGAGACGCTGACCGTGGTCGACGACCAGCACGGCCAGCCCACCTGGACCGCCGACCTCGCCGCGCGCCTCATTGAGCTGGTCGACGCGGAGGCCCCGGCCGGCATCTACCACGGCACCAGCTCCGGCGAGACGACCTGGCTCGGCTTCGCCCGTGCCGTCTTCGCCAAGGCGGGCCTGGATCCCGAGCGCCTGCGCCCGACCGACAGCGGCTCGTTCGTCCGCCCCGCTCCGCGTCCGGCCTACTCGGTCCTCGGCCACGACGGCTGGAGCCGGGCGGGCCTGCCGCCGCTGCGCTCCTGGCAGGACGCGCTCGCCGCCGCACCCCTCGAGGCGGTGACCCCGTGACCACCACTCTCCGCGTCGTCGTCGACCAGATGCTCGCCCGCGTGCCCGGCGGCATCGGCCGCTACACCGAGGAGCTCACCCGCGAGCTGATCGCGACGGCTCCCCGCGACTGCGAGGTGGAGGCCGTCGTCTCCGCCCACCCGCCCGAGAAGGAGGAGGAGCTGCGCCTGCGCCTGCCCGGCCTCGCGCGCATCCACCGGCTGCCGCTCGGGCGTCGCGAGCTCTCGCGCGCCTGGCAGTACGGGATCGCCATCCCGGCCGGCGGCGGCATGATCCACGCCCCGAGCCTCTTCGCACCGCTGCGCAGCCACGACGGGAGCGAGGGCGAGCAGATCGCCGTCACGATCCACGACACGGTGCCGTGGACGCATCCCGAGACTCTCACCCCCCACGGCGCGAAGTGGCACCGGGCGATGGCCAAGCGCGCCCGCAAGCACGCGGACGCCGTCGTCGTCCCCACCCACGCCGTCGCCCACCAGCTCTCCCAGCTGATGGACTTCGGCGATCGACTGCGCGTGATCGGCGGAGCCGTCGGCTCCGGCCTGGTCGTCCCGGAGGACGCCGACGAGCGCGCCACGGCGCTGGGCCTCCCCCCGGAGTACGTGCTGAGCGTCGGCACGCTGGAGCCGCGCAAGGGCCTGGTCTCGCTGATAACGGCCTTCGGAGGAGCGTCCGCCCCGGCGATCCCGCTGCTCCTGGTCGGCCCGACCGGCTGGGGCGACCTGGACGTGGCCTCCGTCGCCGACGAGCAGGGCCTCGACGAGACGCGTGTGCGCGCCCTGGGAGTCCTCAGCGACGCCGACCTCGCCGTCGTCCTCTCCCGTGCCACGCTCTTCGTCTACCCGAGCATCGCCGAGGGCTTCGGCCTGCCCGTGCTCGAGGCGATGCACTTCGGAGTGCCGGTGGTGCACTCCGACGACCCCGCGCTGATGGAGGTCGCCGCGGACGCCGGCGTCGCCGTCGAGCGCGGCGACGCGAAGGACTATCCGGACCGCCTCGCCCTCGCGATGAGCAGCGTGCTCGCCGACACCGGTCTGCGCGAGCGGATGTCGGTGGCCGGCCGCGACCGCTCCCGCGCCTTCAGCTGGCGCGACTCCGCGGAGCGCGTCTGGGCGCTGCACGCCGACCTCTGAGGCGTGCGGCACCCGGCCGTCTACGGCGCGGAGTCGACCGACAGTCCGGCACTCACCAGCGAGTGCACGACGTCGTAGTCCGGGTCCTCCGGGTCGACGGCCGGCGGGACCAGCTCGATCGGATCCACCGGCTGCGACTTCGTCTTGAGCCCCAGCTGCACGAAGTAGCCGAGCATCCCCTGCGGGACGTCCGTCTTGATGACCTGGGACCCGGCGGACGCGACGTCCTGGAACTTGGCGAGGACGTTGCCCGGCTCGAACTGGGCGAGCAGCGCCTCCTGCACCTGCCGCTGGCGCGCCATCCGGTCGTAGTCGCTCGTGGTGTAGCGCGAGCGGGCGTAGGCGAGCGCCTGCTCGCCGTTGAAGTGCCAGTGCCCGGGATCGATCCACTGGTTCACGCCCTGCATCACGCCGTCGGAGTCGGGCAGCCCGCCCAGGGGCAGCGGCTCGTCGGCCACGTAGTCGATGTCGATGCCGCCGAGCGCGTCGATCAGCTGGGCGAAGCCCTCCATGTCGATCAGCGCGTAGTACTGGATCCTCAGATCGAGGATGCCCTCGACCGCGTCGCGCATCGCCTCGATGCCGGGCTCGCTGCCGTGGTCGACGGCGTCGGGGTAGAGCTCCGGGTGCTTCAGCTCGACCTCGGTGTAGACCGAGTTGAGCTTGCAGACGTCGACGGCGCAGTTGTCGGTGTCGTAGCCGTCGGGATAGAGCTCGTGCATCGGGCTGGTCTCGGGGAACGGGAAGTCGACGAACTCGCGCGAGACGCCGATGATCGAGGCCTTGCCGCTCGACGCGTCGATGCTGACCACCGAGATGCTGTCGGGGCGCAGACCGTCGCGGTCCTCCCCCGCGTCGCCGCCGAGGAGCATCACGTTGTAGCGGCCGTCGATCGGCTGCTCGATCGCTCCGCCGCCGAAGATCGACGACAGCGTCCCCCGGGTCACGCCGAGCAGGTAGGTGCCGTAGGCGGTGGTGCCGACCGAGACCGCCATCAGCGCGATCGTCGCGAACGCGAGCACGCCGCGCATCCGCGGGCGCACCCGGACGACGCGGATCAGGCGGAGGGTGTCGAGCGTCAGCACGGCCCAGACCACCCCGTAGACGACGAGCGCGGCCTGGAGCGCGAGCATCGAGAGGTCGAAGGTCGCGAGCGTGTAGAGGCCGGTCGGGAAGACGAAGTAGAGGAGCACCGCGACCAGGAGGGCGACCCAGAGCCCGAGGGTGAAGCCGAGCCCCAGGCGCCCGAGCCGGCGGTTGCCCGCCAGGACCTGAGCGGACCCGGGCACCAGGAGGTTGACGATCAGCAGCCACCACGCCCGCCGCGTCATGAAGGCGCGGGAGGCGACGTCCGGGTGCCGCAGCGGCAGGGCGACGGCCGTCACAGGCCCGCCACCAGGGCGTCGTTCTTCGCGGCGACCTGCACCTCGAGGTCGGCGGCGAAGGCGTCGAGCGCTGCGGAGAGGGCGTCGTCCGCGGTCGCGAGGATCTTCACCGCGAGCAGTCCGGCGTTCCGCGCTCCGCCGATGGAGACGGTGGCGACGGGGACGCCCGCGGGCATCTGCACGATCGAGAGGAGGGAGTCGAGCCCGTCGAGTCGGGCGAGCGGGACCGGCACTCCGACGACGGGGAGCGAGGTCACGGCGGCGAGCATGCCGGGGAGGTGGGCGGCTCCGCCCGCCCCGGCGATGACGACCTTCAGGCCGCGGCCGCGGGCCTCGCGGCCGTACGCGATCATCGCCTCCGGGGTGCGGTGCGCGGAGACGACGCGGACCTCGTGCGCCACGCCGAACTCGGCGAGGACGGCGGACGCCGCCTGCATGACGGACCAGTCCGAGTCCGAGCCCATCACGACGCCGACGAGCGGCGCGGGCCCGTTCACGAGCGCGTCCGCGCTCACGAGAGGGCTCCGGCAGGGGTCGGGGAGGTCGGCAGGCTCGTCACGGCGACCATCGTACGGGTCAGTCCGTGAGAACGGCCGCCGCCGCGCGAGCCTCGTAGACCACGAGGTCGAGGTCGTCGCCGGTGGCGTTCACGTGCCCGACCTTGCGGCCCGGTCGCGGCTCCTTGCCGTAGTTGTGCACCTTCACACCCGGGTGATCGGCGAGCACCCGCGGATAGCGGTCGGTCAGCGACTCCCCCACCGGGCCGCCGAGCACGTTGACCATCACGGTCCACGGATCGCGGCAGCCCGTCGCGCCGAGCGGCAGGTCGAGGACCGCGCGCAGGTGCTGCTCGAACTGCGACGTGGTCGATCCGTCCATCGTCCAGTGGCCGCTGTTGTGCGGGCGCATGGCCAGCTCGTTGACCAGGATCCGGTCGTCCGTCGTCTCGAACAGCTCGACGGCCAGGACGCCGGTGACCCCGAGGCTGTCGGCGATCGTCTGCGCGATCTCGGCCGCGGCTGATGCGAGCCGGCCGGCGGACGCGGGGGCCGGAGCGATCACCTCGGCGCAGACGCCGTCGCGCTGCACCGACTCCACCACCGGCCAGAGGATGCTCTCGCCGGAGGGACGCCGGGCGACGAGCTGCGCGAGCTCGCGGCGGAAGCCCACCAGCTCCTCGACCAGGAGCGAGCCGCCCCGGCCGTCCTCGGCGAGGGCGGTGAACCAGTCGTCCGCCTCGTGGGCGCCGCGCACCACGCGAACGCCCTTGCCGTCGTAGCCGCCGCGCGCGGTCTTCACCACGGCGCTGCCGCCGTGCTCGGCCAGGAACGCCCCCAGCTCCTCGGCGGAGGAGACCTCGGCCCACTCGGGCACGGGCACGCCGAGCTCGGTCAGGCGGCGCCGCATCATCAGCTTGTCCTGGGCGAACAGCAGGGCGTCGGGGCCGGGGTGCACGGCGACGCCGCGGGCGACGAGCTCGCGGAGGATCGGCTGGGGAACGTGCTCGTGGTCGAACGTCACCACGTCCACGGTCTCGGCGAAGGCGAGCACGGTGGCCTCGTCGCGGTGGTCGCCGACCCGTGTCGCGGCGAGCCCCGCCGGGGCGCCCTCGCTCTCGGCGAGCACGGCGATCTCGATGCCGAGCTCCACCGCCGCGGGGATCATCATCCGAGCGAGCTGGCCGCCCCCGATCACGCCGACGCGCATGGCGCTCCTCCGTCTCCGCCCGCTGGCGCGGGGCGGCTCCATGCTACCGAGGCCCGGCGCGCTCACGCGGGCGGCGGCCACTCCTGCTCGAGAGCGGGAGCCGCGCCGATCGCCTCCCGCAGCAGGTCGGCCGTGAGCTCCGGATCCGGCAGGTCCCGCAGCACGAACACCTCGGCTCCCGCCTGCAGGATCCGGACGTCGCCGCACCGGGCGAGGCGCTGGCCGAGGGAGCGCTCGACCGCGACCTCCATCCTCCGATCGAAGACCACCTCGGCCCGCCGGATCGACGCCACGCCCCGGCGCGCGCTGAGGCCGGAGGCGGTGACGCGGTAACGCACGCTCGCCCAGCCCGCGATCCCGGGAGCGCAGAGGAGAAGCACCAGAAGTGCGGTGCCGAGCCCGATGATCCAGCGCTGCAGGGCGAGCTCGAACTGCGCGGCGAAGTAGAAGCCCGTCCAGGTGAGCAGGAGGAGGCCGACGACCGGTGCGACCGCCCGGCGGGCGCGCGGGGTCAGCCGCGCCAGCTCGCGGTCGGCGGGGTCGGTCCTGGCCATCAGGAGCGCAGATGCGTGACGTCGCCGGCCGTGAACGAGCGCAGCGCGCCGCCCTGCTCGAGCAGGAGCGAGCCGTCCGGGGCGAGTGCGGCGGCGGTCCCCTCCTCCTGCGTGCCGTCGGGCAGCTCGAGCCGGACGCGCGTTCCGAGGGTGCCGCAGGAGGCGCGGACGGCGGCGGCCGCTCCGGAGGCCTCGGGGTCGCCCTGGGCGAGCAGCGGAGCCAGCAGGCCCTGGAACCCGGTCAGGAACGCGGCGAGCACCTCGTCGGCGCTCGTCGTCCGCGCTCCGGCGAGGGCGAGCGAGGTGGCGGTCGGGACCGGCAGCTCCGCCTCCGTCAGCAGCAGGTTCACGCCGGTGCCGACGACGACCCGCCCTTCCGGCAGGCGCTCGGCGAGGACCCCCGCGACCTTCCGGCCGTCGATCAGGACGTCGTTGGGCCACTTGACGGCGACGTCCCCGTCGACGAGGGGTGCGAGGGCCCGGGCGAGAGCGGCGCCGGCCACGAGCGGCAGCCAGCCGGAGGCCTCGGCGCCGAGGGCGGAGGCGTCGACCAGAGTCGAGGCCGCGAGCGTGCGGCCCGCGGGCGCCTGCCAGACGCGCCCCAGCCGGCCGCGCCCGGCGCGCTGGTCGCCGGTGGCGACGACGGAGAGGTGCGGCCACACGGCGGGGTCGGCGGCAGCCCGCTCGCGGAGCTCGTCGTTCGTCGACCCCGCCGACTCGAGCGCGAGGACGCGGGGGGAGACGGCGGAGGAGAGCGGGAGGAGCATGCCGCCACGGTAGCGGCGGCTCCCGCGAGGCCGCTCCGAGCGCCGCGCGCGACGGCCCGCCCTTGTCCGGATCCTCCCGTCGGGAGCGGCCCTCCCTGTGCGAGTGCGACAAGAGGAGGCGTCCGCCCCGCCGGTAGGGTGAGCGGGTGACCGCGAACACCGAACGTCCCGCGCCCGATCTGTACACGACCGCGGGGAAGATCGCGGACCTCAGGAACCGCTACCACGAGGCCGTCACGGCCAGTGGCGAGGCGGCGATCGAGAAGCAGCACGCCAAGGGCAAGATGACCGCACGGGAGCGGATCGACACCCTCCTCGACCCGGGCTCGTTCGTCGAGCTGGACGAGTTCGTGCGCCACCGCACCCACGCCTTCGGCATGGAGAAGAAGCGCCCCTACGGCGACGCCGTCGTCACCGGGACCGGCACCATCCACGGCCGCCAGGTCGCCGTGTACTCGCAGGACTTCACGATCTTCGGCGGCTCGCTCGGCGAGGTGGCCGGCGAGAAGATCATCAAGGTGATGGACCTCGCCCTGAAGACCGGCGTCCCGATCATCGGCATCCTCGACTCCGGCGGAGCACGGATCCAGGAGGGCGTGGTCGCCCTCGGCAAGTACGGCGAGATCTTCCGCCGCAACACCGCGGCGAGCGGCGTGATCCCCCAGATCTCGATCATCTGCGGCCCGGCCGCGGGAGGCGCGGTCTACTCCCCCGCCCTGACCGACTTCGTGATCATGGTCGACAAGACCAGCCAGATGTTCGTCACCGGGCCCGACGTGATCAAGACCGTCACCGGCGAGGACGTCGGCATGGAGGAGCTCGGCGGTGCGCTGACCCACAACAAGATCTCGGGCGTCTCGCACTACCTCGCGAGCGACGAGAACGACGCGCTCGACTACGCGCGGACGCTTCTCTCCTTCCTCCCGGACAACAACCTGTCGCCTGTCCCCGTCTTCGAGACCGAGGTCGACCTCGAGACGACCGACGCGGACCGCTTCCTCGACACAGTCATCCCGGACAGCCCGAACCAGCCGTACGACATGCGCGCCGTCATCGAGCACATCGTCGACGAGGGCGACTTCCTCGAGGTGCAGCCGCTGTTCGCGCCGAACATCGTGATCGGCTTCGGCCGCGTCGAGGGCCGCTCCGTCGGCATCATCGCGAACCAGCCGAGCGCCATGGCGGGCACGCTGAACATCGAGGCGGGCGAGAAGGCGTCCCGCTTCGTCCGCTTCTGCGACGCGTTCTCGCTGCCGATCCTGACCCTGGTCGACGTCCCGGGCTACCTGCCCGGCACCGACCAGGAGTGGACCGGCGTCATCCGCCGCGGCGCGAAGCTGCTCTACGCCTACGCCGAGGCGACCGTGCCGCTGGTCACGGTCATCCTGCGCAAGGCCTACGGCGGCGCGTACATCGTGATGGGGTCCAAGCAGCTGGGAGCCGACATCAACCTCGCGTGGCCGACCGCCGAGATCGCCGTCATGGGCGGCCAGGGCGCGGTGAACATCCTCTACCGCAACGAGATCCGCAAGGCGGAGGAGGCCGGCGAGGACGTCGCAGCTGTCCGGACGCGCCTGGCGAACGAGTACACCTACAACGTCGCGAGCCCATTCCTCGCGGCCGAGCGCGGCGAGCTCGACGGCGTGATCGAGCCCTCGGCGACGCGTGTCTCCGTCATCAAGGCGCTGCGGGCGCTGCGCACCAAGCGCGCCAACCTGCCCGCGAAGAAGCACGGCAACATCCCGCTCTGACCCGGCCTGCTCGGACGCCGCGGCAGGAGACGGGAGACCGTCCGTGCCGCGGCGTTCCGCTGCGCCCACCTCCTCACGGGGCGGAGGGGCGGAACGATCAGTCGGAGGAGCCGGGGCCGGTCCGCCGGGCAGCGGACTCCGCGGGAGCATCGGGCCGCACGACGGGAGCGTCCGGCTCCGCGGCCGGAGCGTCCGGCTTCCCTGTCGCGGAATCGGGCTCCGCTTCCCGGGCATCCGCCCTCGCAGCCGGAGCACCCGCCTTCACCGCAGGACCACCCGCCTTCACCCCAGGACCGTCCGGCTCGGCTGTCGGAGCACCCGCCTTCACCGCTGGAGCGCCTGCCTTCGCGGCCGGAGCATCCGGCTTCGCCGCGGACGCCTCGGACGACTTCTCCTCCGGCTTCGCCCCGACCACCCGCGCGAACGCCAGCGCCTGCGCGGCGGAGAGGTCGGGCAGATAGGCGCGACCCAGCGCGGCTCCGATCCGGGGCAGCTGCAGCGCGTCGGGGTAGGTCATCCAGAGGCCCGCGTAGCGCGGGTGGAACTTGGCCTTGAAGCGGAACAGCGACGTGAAGCCGTAGGCCGGCTCGAGCGTCCGCGAGAGGAACTCGAGCAGGCGCGAGAGGACCGTCGGCTCCGGAGGCTCCTCCCCCTCCTCGACCGGTGCGGTGGCGAGCGGTGCGCCCGAGAGCGAGAGGAACTCGGCGCCCTCCTCCTTGACGCGCAGCGCCGCGGAGGCGATGAGGAACTCCATGATGCCGGGCATCGAGTCGTCGGAGCGGCGCATGAAGTCGAGGGTCCAGCCGACCACGCGCCCCTCCCGATGCACGGGCAGCCAGCTCGTCACTCCCTGCAGCACGCCGTCCGGTCCGACCGCGAGCAGGAGGGCGACGTCGGGATCGCGGACCTCGTCGATGCCGCCTAGGGTGAAGCCCATCTCGGGCAGCGCCTTCTCGGCGACCCAGCGCTCCGACAGGTCGACGATCTGGTTGGCCATGCCGAGGGAGAGCTCGGGCCAGCTGGTCCACTGCGCCTCGATGCCCAGCTTGATGCCGCGCGTGAGCGGGTAGCGCACCTTCTGCCACCGCTTGCCGGTGAGCTCGAAGGAGGAGAGCTCGATGATCGTCTCCTCGCCGACCGAGAGGCGCGACCAGCCGAGCCGGTCGAAGACGGGGAGGAGCTCGTCGTGGATGCTGTAGAAGACGGGCGTCCAGCTGCGCTCGTCGCAGGAACGCACGAACTCGGCCACGACGTCCTCCCGCCGCTCGGGAGCGCAGGCCGGGTCGGAGAGGGTGATCGCCACGCCGCCGATCACCCGGTAGGCGACTCCGCCGGTCCCGTCGGCCGAGATCCAGTGCGCGTTGCCCTCCCAGGTCCCCTGATGGCCGAGGCTGCCGGCGCCGTGCAGGGACAGGAGCGCGCGGTACCGCGCCTCGTCGCCGCGGTTCCGCTGCACGTCGGTGGCCCGGAGCAGGGCGACCACCGCGACGACGACCACGAGCCAGAACACCGGGCCGACCCACTCGAAGACGATCCGCGCGACGGGCTCCCGCGGCACGGCGAGCAGTCCGGCGCCGCCGAGGAAGCTCACCGGGACGAAGCGCAGCAGCCCGTCCAGGAGGAGTCTCCCGAGGCCCAGGAGCGGCTCGAAGCTCGTGCGCACGCCGGCCGAGAGCGCCAGGTAGCCGCCGAGGGACACGACGAAGGCGATGGCGACGACCCGCGTCCAGAGCCTCGCAGCGGCACGGGGCGCGCGGATGCGGAAGTGCCTCCTCCCGATCACGAGCATCGCCACGACGGCCAGCGGCACCAGCACCGTCGTCGCCACCCAGAGCAGGTACTCGGCGTAGTACAGGAACTCGGGGTGACGGGCGGCGCGCTGGAGGGAGAAGACCTCCAGGATCGCGATCGCGATGTTCACCCCGACCGCCAGCAGCAGGCCCAGGCGGCGCCCGGAGCGCAGGCCGTAGGCGGCGACGAGCAGGAGGAGGAGCGGGACGAACGTCAGCAGGATCGGCCCGGGGGCGACCAGGCTCAGCTTCACGTGGTGCGCGCAGTGCCGGAGGGCGCGGCTGCACGGGTCCTCGAGGTCCGTCGTCCCCGTGAAGGCGCTCTGCAGCAGTCGGCCGAGGAACGAGAACGGACCGTAGCCCGAGTCCGAGAGGACGGCGACGAGCGGACCGATGGCGGTGACGACGACGACCGCCGCCAGCAGCCCCCGGGACTCGCGGTGCGAGCTCGGGGCCGGACGCTGCGGACGCAGTCCCGACGCTCCCCGCGCGAGCACCGCGCCGAGCACGAGCCCCGCGCCGCCCGCGAGGAGCCGGTACGCGTCGGCGGAGTCGCCCGCGTAGAGCACGAACATCAGCACGACGGCGAAGACGGTCACCCGGAGCCGGCGACGCCACAGAGCGCCCATGAAGGCGGTCGAGGCGATGAGGGCGCCGACCGCGCCGATCAGCGGGTCGAAGGTGTGGTCGCCGACGGTGTCGCCCGCCCACCACTCGCCGGCGAGAGCGCCGATCGACTGCACGGAGGACCCGACGACGATCCCGACGGCGCCGGTCACGAGGAAGGCGAGGAGGGTGCGGGCCGAGCCGAGGCGGCGCTCCGCGGCGAGGAGCATCGGGAGCACCAGCACGACGTCCAGGAGCAGCTGCAGCGGGTCCGCCGCGATCAGGAGGGCGGTCACCGCCGTCCACGGACGGCCGTCGAGGGTCGTCATCGGGCCCGCCGCCCACCAGGCCGTCGTCTCGGCTCCCGCGGGGGCGACGAGCGTCCCCGTGATCGCGCTCGCGGCCAGGAGGACCAGGACGACCGAGACGGCCGCAGGCGACCTCCGGACCAGCAGACGCAGGGGGCGCAGCGCCGCGGCACCGCTCCTCGGGAACCACGTCGGCATGCGGGGACGCTCCTGTTCGCAACGGACGGACGACGCTCCGGCGGCATCCGGCGTCAGCATAGCCATGCCCCGCCGACCGGCGCCGTGAACGGCATGCGATAGCGTCACGGGATGACCGCCTCCGACTCCGCACCCGCCGTCGTCATCTCCACCCCCGGCCTCGACGCCGCCGAGATCGCCGCCGTCACGGCCGTCGTCACCGCACTGACCTCGCGCACCGAGGCCGAGCCGGAGACCCCGCAGGAGCTCAGCGGCGGCTGGAACGACCGCGCCGCGGCGGTCCGCGGGCCGCTCCGGCCGGCACCCGGAGCGTGGCGCTCCTTCTCGGGCTGAGCGGACTCGCAGACGCAGTCCGTCGGGGAACGAGCGATCCGCGACGCGGAACGTGAAATTTGTCCCCCGATTAGTCCCCTAAAGTGCTGACTATGCGCCTCCTGGCGGAGCGAGCACACTAGTGGACGTACGGTGCTCCTCCTTCGGAAGGGGCACCGCCAATCACTCGCCGACCAGGGTAAGCAGGCGGGTGTGTTGGGGGCGAGTGAGGGTAATATTCGGGTTGTTACCCTCACTCGGGGTTTGACGGCGGGCCGGGCCCCCTCTTCGGAGGAGTGGACGGCCCGCCGCACTCCGTTAACGGGCTTTCGTCCTGACGCGCTCTGCGCTCAACGGGCTCTGCCCATGACGGCTCTGCTCACGCTCGTGCCGCGCCGTGCCGCGCCGCGCCGACGATCGGTCCGCTCCGAGAGACCGGGCGCGCCGAGACCTGAGCTGTGCTGAGAGCCGGAGCGTACCGCCCGCGGCACCGATCCGAGATACGCACGCCCTCCGGGGCGGGTCGCCGCCGGTCGCTGCGCATGCGGACGGCCGCGCCGTCCCGCGCGCTCTCCGCCGCTCAGACGTCCCGTCCGCCGACGCCGTCGCGCCGGATCTCGACCCAGGCGTCGACCTCGTCCCCCGCGTCGTCGGAGCCGAGGGCGCCCGCGCTGCCGTCGCCGGCCGTCCGCAGGCCCACCACTGTGACCGCCGAGGCCGAGTCGGCCGACGCGGTGCGCACCACCACGCGGTCGACCTCCTCGCGGATCCCGCTCAGAGCCTGGGCGAGCTCCCCCAGCACCCGTCGGCTCTCGCCCTCGGAGGTGCGGTCGAGGCCGCCGTCGTCGAGCACCGACACGGTCACGCCCCGCCGCCGCGCGTCGAGCACGAGACGCCGCACCTCGTCGTCCAGCAGCCGCCGGCCGCGGATCTCGTCGCGCACGGCCGCCTCGAGCAGCCGGCACTCGCGCCGCTCCTCGTCGGTGAGGCCCGGTCCCGGCCCGGCGATGCGTAGCAGCATGTCGGCGGCGAGGGCGCGCGTCTGCTCCAGCCGGACCTCGCGCTCCGTGAGGTGCGCCTCCTCCGCGGCCCGCCACGACGCGGCCGCGCGCTCGGCCGCCTCGAGCACGCGCGCCTCGGAGCCCGCGCGCCCGAGCTCGACGATGAGCAGCTGCGCGATCGCGACCCAGGCGATCCCCCCGACGACGCCGAGAGTGGCCAGCGCGGCCGGGCCGGCCCAGAACACGGTGTGCACGATCAGGAAGCCGACGCCGACCCAGGCGCAGGCCGGGCGCCGGCGGGCGCACACGATCGTCATGAGGGTGCCGACCGCGGCGATGTACCAGGTGGAGTAGCCGTTGGAGGCGCCCGGATCGAGCGACGGCGCGACCAGCAGCGGCAGAGCGACGGCGACCGCGGTCATCCCGACCGCGACGGGCAGGGCGAGCCGGGTCGTCGCTCCCGGCCAGAGGGCGACGACGGTCGCCGCGACGTACAGCGCGACCGCGACGAGGTCGGCCGGCGTGGCCGGGGAGATGCGGAAGGAGAAGAAGGCGAGCACCACGTGGTACAGCGAGAAGCCGGCGCCGAGCGCCTGGAGCAGGGGGCGCGGGTAGGCGATCACGGCCCTCCTCCCGCGTCCGCCCGCCAGGAGAGGACGACACGGGTGCCCTCGCCCGGAGTCGAGTCGACCCGCGCCGATCCCCGCGCGTTGTGCACCCGCTCGAGGATGGAGAGCCGGATGCCCAGCCGCTCGCGCGGGACGTCGGCGAGCCGGAAGCCGCGGCCGTCGTCCTCCACCACGACCTCCACCGCGCCGTCGCCCAGCAGCCCGTGCACGGCGCGGTGGACGCTGCCGCTCGGACCCGCGTGCTGAACGCTGTTGGCGAGCGCCTGCCAGACCGCGCCGAGCAGCGCCTCGGCCACCGGGCGCGGCAGCGTCGTCGCGCGCGGATCCACTCCGTCGGCCGTCGCGACTGCGATCTCGGTCCCGAAGGTGGACGCCGCGTGGGCGAGCTGGCGCTGCAGGAGCTCGAGCGGGACCAGCCCCTCGGGCGGCTCCGGCTCGTGGTCGGGCAGCAGCACGGCGAGGGTGCGCTGCGCCATCGAGGAGACCAGCGCACGCTCGGCCGGCGACTCGGCGGAGGCGGCGGAGAGCAGCGTCGCGAGCACGTTGTCGTGCACCAGGGCGTCGACCTCGACCCGCTCCACCTCGCCGGCGTGCTGGCGCATCGCCGCCTCGTACTGCTCCATGGCCGTCGTCTGCGCGCGATCGATCTGGTCGGCCGACTGCCGCAGCACGGTGATCAGCACCAGCATCACGAAGCCGACGATGCCCACGTAGGCGGCGTCGAGGATCGCGCGGGTCGGCTCCGCCCCGCCGCCGGAGGGGAGGACGCGCAGCAGCCCGAACAGCACGGTCGTCACCGACACGTACGCGATCGCGATCCGGAGGGGAGCCGCGATCGTGCAGAAGGCGGTGCCGATGGTCAGCAGGTACCAGATCCACGGGGTCTCGCGGTCCGCGCCCCCGGTGGAGACGGCGGCCGGCCAGGTCAGGAGGGCGATGAGGACACCGACGGCGACCAGGACCGCCGTGATCCGCGTGCCCCGCCGCAGCACGGCGGTGACCACGGCGGCGGTGAGCGATCCGAAGACCAGCACCAGCACCGGCCAGGCCACCTCGGGGCGCAGCAGGGGCAGCTGGGCGAGGATCGGCGGGACGGTCTGCACGCCGAAGCCGAAGCCGAAGAACGACACGACCGTGCTGATGATCCGGTCGATCCGCTCGCGCCCGGCGTTGCGGCGGGCGATCGGCGCCTCAGCGCCCGCCATCGCCGTCGTCCGGGTCGATGCCCGGCAGGATGCCGTCCTCCACCGCGCGGCGCAGCAGATCGACCTTCGTCGGGGCGGGACGGCCGATCTCGACGTACTTGTCGCGGATCCGGTCGAGGTACTCCTTCGCCGTCGACACCGAGATCTGCAGCCGCTCGGCCACCAGCTTCAGCGGCAGGCCCGAGGCGTAGAGGTGCAGGACGTCCCGCTCGCGACGACCGAGGACGGCCCGCGCGAAGTCGTCGTCGGCGTCGATCGCCGAGGCCCACTCCAGATTGTTGAGGACCTCGCCGCGGGCGACCGTGCGGATGGCGGCGACGACCGTCGACATGGGCGAGGACTTCGGGATGACGCCGGCCGCTCCCGCGGCGAGCGCCTCCCGCACGGCCACGACGCGGTCCGCGATGCTGTGGACGAGGACGGCGGAGCCGCGCACCTGCCCCCACTTGACGTTGCTGGTGATGCTCGAGCCGTCGTTCAGGGACAGGTCGAGGACGAGCACCTCGATCTCGGCGCCGCCGATCGTGCTCTCGAGGGCCTGGACGGTCTCGGCGGCGGCGACCACCTGCATCCCCGCGCTCTCGACGGCGGCGGCCACGCCCAGGCGCACCGACTCGTGGTCGTCCACGATCGCCACGCGCACGCGCGGGGCCTCGGCTGCGTCGACGTGGGGCTCCATCCCGCCCATGGTACGCAGGCGCGGGCCCGCGGTCAGTCCTCTCGGCGGACCAGTCGCGCAACGGCCTCCACGTGGGAGGTGTGCGGGAAGAGGTCGAAGCCCTCGAGGCGCTCCAGCTCGTAGCCGGCCCCGGTCAGGGCGCCCACGTCGCGGGCGAGCGCGACCGGGTCGCAGGCGACGTAGACGAGCTGCGCCGGCCGCAGCTCCGCCAGAGCGTCGGTGACCGCCCGGCCGGCGCCCGAGCGCGGCGGGTCGAGGACCACGGTCGCCGCGCGCCACCGCGCCCGCTCGCGCGTATCGGCCTGGGCGACGACGTCGCGGAGGTAGCGGTCGACGCGGGCGGTCACCGCGCGGGCGCCGACCTGGTCGGCCAGGTTCTCGAGCGCGTGCTCGGTGGCGCGGGAGTCGCTCTCGACGCTGGTCACGCGCACTCCGGCGCCGAGGCGGTCGGCCAGCGCCGCGGCGAGCAGGCCCACCCCGCCGTAGAGGTCGTGGTTGGCGGCCGACGGGTCCGCCGCGTCCGCGTCGACGGCGGCCTGCACGGCCTCGAAGAGCGCGGCGGCGGCTCCGCGGTGCACCTGCCAGAAGCCGGTGCGGTCGACCCGGAAGGTGCGGTCGGCGACGAACTCGCTCACTACCGTGCGGTCGCGGCGGGCGCGCTTGTCGGAGGGGTCGTGCACGAGCACCGCGGCCCCCTCGGACCCGGCCGCGTCGACGAGGTCGACCACCGAGCCGGGAGCGAGGCGCTCGCCGAGCGGTGCGGCCAGGGAGGAGTCGGCGGTCGCGAGGGGCAGCGACTCCACGGTGACGACGTGGTGGCTGCGTGCCGCGTAGGGGCCGACCCGTCCGTCGTCGTCGACGTGGAGGCGGTTCCGCGTGCGCCAGCCGAGGCCGCCGGACGCGTCGTCCCCGCCGATCGGCGAGACCTCCACCTCGACCTCGCGACGGGCGAAGCGGGAGAAGGAGTCGACGAGCACGAGGCGCTTCAGCTCGCGCTGGTAGGCCAGGTCGGCGTGGCCGAGCTCGGCGCCGCCGACGCGCTCCCCCGGGCGGCGGTCGAGGGCGGCCTCGGGCCAGACGTGCTCCACCCGGTGCTCGGACGCCTCGAGCACCTCGAGCGCCTCGGCACGCCAGAAGCTGTCGTGCCGGACCTCGCTGATCCGCGCCCGCACGCGCTCGCCGGGGAGGACGTCCGGGACGAAGACGACGCGGCCCTCGTGCCGGGCGACGAACACGCCGCCGTGGGCGACGTTGCTAATGTCGAGCTCGATCTCGGTCCCGAGTGCGTCGTCGGCCCCGTCGGGGCGGGCGGATGCTCGGGACGGGGTCTGTGCCATCCGTCGAGCATCCCACAGCGTGGGCCCGGCCGCAGGGAGCCCTCGTGCGCCTCTACCTCGCCTCCACCTCCCCCGCGCGCCTCGCGCTGCTGCGGGCCTCCGGGATCGAGCCCGTCGTCGTCCCCTCCGAGGTGGACGAGCCCGCGGCCGTCGCCCGGGCCGAGCAGGAGCGGGGCGCGGCGCTGGACGCGGACGCCACCGTCTCGCTGCTCGCCCGCGCCAAGGCGCACGCCGTCCTGCGCCCGGACATCGACGGTCTGGTGCTCGGCGGCGACTCCGCGTTCGTCCTCGACGGCGTCGTCCACGGCAAGCCGCACGAGCCGGAGCGGGCCCGGGAGCGCTGGCGCGCCCAGCGCGGTCGCACCGGCCGCCTCCACTCCGGCCACTGGCTCGTCGACCACCGTGGCGGGAGGATCGTCGCCGAGGCCGGAGCGGTCACCTCCGCCGCCGTCACGTTCGCCGACGACATCGACGACGCCGAGATCGACGCCTACGTCGCCACCGGCGAGCCCCTCGAGGTGGCCGGCGCCTTCACCATCGACGGCCGCGGCGCCGGCTTCATCACCGCGATCGAGGGCGACCCCTCGACGGTGATCGGGATGTCGGTGCCGACGCTCCGCACTCTGGTGCGGAGCCTCGGCGTCGACTGGACCGCGCTCTGGAACCGCTGAGGCCCGTCCCGCCCTTGTGAGGAACCGACGAAGGCCCTCCGCTTCTTTGTGGTGAGCCGCGCCGGGCCGGGCGGAGCCGCCCCCTAGGGTTGGGGACCATGCCGAAGATTACGAAGGTGCTCGTCGCCAACCGGGGCGAGATCGCCGTCCGAGTCATCCGCGCCGCCCGCGACAGCGGGATCGCCTCCGTGGCCGTCTACGCCGACCAGGACCGCGACGCCGTGCACAGCCGCCTCGCCGACGAGGCCTACGCCCTCGGCGGGACGACCAGCGCCGAGACCTACCTCGTCATCGACAAGCTGCTCTCGGTGGCCCGCCGCTCCGGTGCCGACGCCGTGCACCCCGGCTACGGCTTCCTCGCCGAGAACGCCGACTTCGCCCGCGCCGTCATCGACGCCGGCCTGATCTGGATCGGCCCCGGCCCCGAGGCCATCGAGCGCCTCGGCGACAAGGTCTCGGCCCGCCACGTCGCCGAGAAGGTCGGCGCGCCGCTCGCCCCGGGAACCCTCAACCCCGTCTCCGGCGCCGCCGAGGTGCTCGAGTTCGTGGACCAGTACGGCCTCCCCGTCGCGATCAAGGCGGCCTTCGGCGGCGGCGGTCGCGGCCTCAAGGTCGCCCGCGAGCGCGACGAGGTCGAGGAGCTGTTCGCCTCGGCCACGCGCGAGGCCGTCGCCGCCTTCGGCCGCGGCGAGTGCTTCGTCGAGAAGTACCTCGACCAGCCGCGCCACGTCGAGACCCAGTGCCTGGCCGACGCGCACGGCAACGTCGTCGTGGTCTCCACCCGCGACTGCTCCCTCCAGCGCCGCCACCAGAAGCTCGTCGAGGAGGCGCCCGCGCCGTTCCTGACGGACGCGCAGAACACCGAGCTCTACCGCGCCTCGAAGGCGATCCTGCAGGAGGTCGGCTACCTCGGCGCCGGGACCTGCGAGTTCCTGATCGGCAAGGACGGCACGGTGTCCTTCCTCGAGGTGAACACCCGCCTCCAGGTCGAGCACCCCGTGTCGGAGGAGATCACCGGCATCGACCTCGTGCGCGAGCAGTTCCGCCTCGCCGAGGGCGGCGTGCTCGACTACGACGACCCGGCGCCCCGCGGCCACTCCTTCGAGTTCCGCATCAACGGCGAGGACGCGGGCCGCGGCTTCCTCCCCGCTCCGGGCCCGGTGCACGTCTTCAAGGCCCCCGGCGGACCCGGCGTCCGCGTCGACTCCGGCGTCGTCGCCGGCGACGTGATCTCCGGCTCCTTCGACTCGCTCCTCGCGAAGCTGATCGTCACCGGCGACAGCCGCGAGCAGGCGCTGGAGCGCTCGCGCCGCGCCCTCGCCGAGTTCGAGGTCACCGGACTGCCGACCGTCCTCCCCTTCCACCGCGCGATCGTCGAGGACCCGGCCTTCGCCCCCGAGGGCGGCGCGCCCTTCACGATCTACACCCGCTGGATCGAGACCGAGTTCGAGAACACGATCCCGGCCTGGAGCGGCGAGCCCGGAGCGACCGACGAGCCGGCGGCCCGCCGGAACGTGGTCGTCGAGGTCGACGGGCGCCGCGTCGAGGTCACGCTCCCCGGCGACCTGGTCGGCTCGGGACCCGCCCGCGGGGCCGCTGCCGCCTCCCCGAAGCGCCGCGGCTCCTCCTCCGTCAGCACCGTCACGGGCGACACCGTCGCCTCGCCCATGCAGGCCACCATCGTCAAGGTCGCCGTCGCCGAGGGCGACACGGTCGTCACCGGCGACCTGGTCGTCGTCCTCGAGGCGATGAAGATGGAGCAGCCGCTCACCGCCCACAAGGACGGCGTCGTGAAGGGCCTCGACGCGACGGCCGGAGCGACCGTCCCCGCGGGACACGTGCTCCTCCAGATCGTCTGAGCTTGTTCCGGGCCGCTCCCCGCGCGGCCCGGCGCGGTCGGCTCCTCGACGTGAGGGATACCGCAGAGCGGGTCGTGTCGCGCTGCCGTGAATCGCTTCGCACGCGATTCCCGGTCGCGCGCTCTGCCGATGAAAGGCCGCTCCCCGCGCGGCCCGGCGCGGTCGGCTCCTCGACGTGAGGGGTATCGCAGAGCGGGTCGCGTCGCGCTGCCGTCAATCGCTTCGCACGCGATTCCCGGTCGCGCGCTCTGCCGATGAAGGGCCGCACCCCGCGCGGCCCGGCGGAGGGGCGCGTCAGGTGACGATGTGCATGGCGCGCGCGGCGTCCGAGATCGAGCCGGTGAGGCTCGGGTAGACGGTGAAGGCCCGCGCGACCTGGTCGACGGTCAGGCGGTGCTCCACGGCGAGGGCGAGCGGGAAGATCAGCTCGCTCGCCTTCGGAGCGACGATGACGCCTCCGATGACGGTGCCGGAGCCGGTGCGCGCGAACAGCTTCACGAAGCCGTCGCGGATGCCCATCATCTTCGCCCGCGGGTTCGCGGCGAGCGGGAGCTTGTAGATCTCGCCCTGCGCGATGCCCTCCTCGATCTCGCGCTGGCTCCACCCGACGGTCGCGATCTCGGGCTGCGTGAAGATGTTCGCCGCGACGTTGCGCACCTCGGTCGGGTTCACGGCGTCGCCCATCGCGTGGAACACGCCGGTGCGGCCCTGCATGGCGGCGACGGAGGCGAGCGGGAGGAACGTGGTGCAGTCCCCGGCCGCGTAGATCGAGGGGACGCTGGTGCGGGCGACGCGGTTGACGCGGATGTGCCCCGACTCCGCCAGCTGCACCCCCGCGTCCTCGAGGCCGATGCCCGCCGTGTTCGGCACGGACCCGACGGCCATCAGGCAGTGCGAGCCCTCGACGACGCGTCCGTCCGAGAGCACGGCCTGCACGCCCTTCTCGGTCCGCTCGACGCGGTCGGCGCGCGACTTCGAGAGCACGACCATGCCGTTGCGCTTGAAGACGTTCTCGATCACGGCGGCCGCGTCGGCGTCCTCGCCGGGCAGCACCTGGTCGCGGGAGGAGATGAGGGTCACGCGGGCGCCGAGCGCACGGTAGGCGGAGGCGAACTCCGCGCCGGTCACGCCGGAGCCCACCACGATCAGGTGCTCGGGGACCGACTTGAGGTTGTAGAGCTGGGTCCAGCTGAGGATGCGCTCGCCGTCGGGTGCCGCGGTCGGGAGCACACGCGGGCTGGCGCCCACCGAGACCACGATCGTGTCCGCCTCGATGCGGTCGAAGTCCATGCCCTCGCCGCCGGCCGCCGTCGAGACGATCAGGGCGTTCGAGCCGTCCAGGCGCCCGTCCCCCTGGACGATGCGCACGCCGTGGTGCACCAGGTTCGCGCGCATGTCCTCGGACTGCTGGCGCGCGAGGCCGAGCAGGCGCTTGTTCACCGTCGCCAGGTTGACCGCCACGTCCGGGCGCACCGGCTTGTTCTGCTCCGAGCGGGTGAAGAACTGCACGCCCAGGTCGGCGGCCTCGCCGATGGCGTTGGTGGCCTCCGCTGTCGCGATGAGCGACTTCGACGGGACGACGTCGGTGATGACGGCCGAGCCGCCCACTCCGACCCGCTCGACCAGGGTGACCTCAGCGCCGAGCTGCGCTCCCGCGATGGCGGCTTCGTAGCCGCCCGGCCCCCCTCCGAGTACAGCGATCCTCTGCGCGCGCTCGAACTCGTAAGCCATGCTTCCCATTGTCCTCTCTCGCTGAGTGTTCGCCCAATCGCGGGGTGTCGGATCGGCCGCGGGAGTCGCCCTCCGCCGCCGCGCAGCCCGTCGGTAGGGTGGGAGGATGTCCGACCAGACCCTGCACCCGCTCGACGCCCCCGACGCCGATCCCTTCGAGATCGCGGCCCGCGCGGCCGCTCAGATCGCCGAGGCGACAGGGGTCGAGAAGCACGACATCGCCCTCACCCTCGGCAGCGGCTGGGGCAAGGCCGCCGACGCGATCGGCGAGACGACCGCGACGGTGGAGGCCACCGAGATCCTCGGCTTCTCCAAGCCGGCCGTGCACGGGCACGGCGGCACCCTGCGCTCCGTCCTGCTCCCCACCGGCAGGCGCGCGCTGATCATCGGCGCCCGCACCCACTACTACGAGGGCTACGGCGTGCGCCGCGTCGCGCACAGCGTCCGCACCGCCGCCGCGACGGGCGCGACGGTGATGATCCTCACCAATGGCGCGGGCGGCATCAAGGAGCACTGGACGCCCGGGACCCCCGTGCTGATCAGCGACCACATCAACCTCACCGCCGACTCGCCGCTCGAGGGCGCGACCTTCGTCGACCTCACCGACCTCTACTCCTCGCGCCTGCGCGACCTCGCCCGGGGGACGCGTCCTGAGCTGGACGAGGGCGTGTACGTGCAGTTCCGCGGGCCGCACTACGAGAGCCCGGCCGAGGTGCAGATGGCGAAGATCATCGGCGGCCACATCGTCGGCATGTCGACCGCCCTCGAGGCCATCGCCGCGCGCGAGGCGGGCATGGAGGTGCTGGGCATGTCGCTCATCACGAACCTCGCCGCCGGCATCCAGAAGACCCCCCTCAGCCACGAGGAGGTGCTCGAGGCCGGCCGCGACGCCGAGGACGACCTCGCCCGCCTGCTCGCCGGGATCACGGGCGCCCTGTGAGCGCCGACGTCCGGGAGCTCGCCGAGGCCTGGCTCGCCCAGGACCCCGACCCGGAGACGCGGGAGGAGCTGGTCGGCCTGCTGACCGCCTCCGGCTCGGGCGACGCCTCCGCCCGCGCCGAGCTCGAGGACCGCTTCGGCGCCCGACTGGCGTTCGGCACCGCGGGCCTGCGCGGCGCCATCGCGGCGGGATCCAACCGGATGAACCGCGTGCTGGTCTCGCAGGCCGCCGTGGGCCTGGCCGACTTCCTGCTGGCGCAGGGCGTCCAGCGGCCCGTGGTCGTGATCGGCTACGACGGCCGGAAGAACTCGCGCGTCTTCGCCGAGGACTCCGCCGCGCTGATGGCGGGCGCCGGCGTGGACGCGGTGCTGCTGCCCCGGCTCCTGCCCACCCCCGTGCTGGCCTTCGCCGTGCGCCACCTCGGCGCCGACGCCGGAGTGATGGTCACGGCGAGCCACAACCCGCCGCAGGACAACGGCTACAAGGTGTACCTCGGCGGCGCCGACGAGGGCTCGCAGATCGTGCCGCCGGTCGACTCCGAGATCGCCGAGCGGATCCTCGCGGTCGCGCGGGACCGGCGCGTTCCGGAGCTGCCGCGCGGCGAGTACCGGCTCGCGGACGAGTCCGTGGTCGCCGCCTACATCGAGGCGACGGCAGCCGTCGGCCGCCAGTCCGCTCCGCTGCGCATCGTCTACACGGCGATGCACGGGGTCGGCTGGGAGACGGCGCACCGGGTGCTCTCCGCGGCGGGATTCGACGAGCCGGCCGTCGTGGTCGAGCAGATCGAGCCCGACGCGGCGTTCCCCACGGTCGCGTTCCCCAACCCGGAGGAGGCGGGCGCCCTCGACCTCGCCTTCTCGACCGCGCGCTCCGGTCGCGCGCAGCTGATCGTGGCCAACGACCCGGACGCCGACCGCTTCGCCGCCGCCGTGCCCGACGCCTCCGCCCCGGAGGGCTTCCGGCGCCTCACCGGCAACGAGGTCGGAGCGCTGCTCGGCTGGCGCGCCGCCGAGCAGGTCCGCCGCGAGGGCCGCACCGGAGGAGCGCTCGCCTGCTCGATCGTGTCCTCCCCCGCCCTCGGTGCCGTGGCGGCCGACTACGGCCTCGACTTCGCCGAGACGCTCACGGGCTTCAAGTGGATCTCGCGCGTCCCCGACCTCGTCTTCGGCTACGAGGAGGCACTCGGCTACCTGGTGAACCCCGGGACGGTCCGCGACAAGGACGGCGTCTCGGCCGCGCTCGCCTTCCTCTCCCTCGCGAGCGCGCTCGCCGCCGAGGAGCGCACGATCGACGACGAGCTGGAGTCGTTCGCCGAGCGGTTCGGGCTCTTCGGATCGGAGCAGATCTCGCTCCGCGTCACCGACCTCTCCGAGATCGGCCGGATCATGGCCGGACTGCGCGCGACGCCTCCGACCGCGATCGGCGGGCTCGCCGTCGAGCGGAGCGAGGACCTGCTCGCCGAGGGCGGCGCGCTGCCCCCGACCGACGCGCTCCGCTTCTCCCTGGACGGTGCCCGTCTCATCGCGCGCCCGAGCGGCACGGAGCCGAAGGTCAAGCTCTACCTCGACGCCTGGTCGCACGACTCCGACGCCGACGCCCGCCGGTCGGCCGTCTCGTCCCGCCTCGCCGCCCTGCGCACCGGCGTCGCGGAGCTCCTCGCGTAGGTCCCCCTCCGGTCAGCGGGGCGCGCGGACACCGATCCGCTCGCCCCGCTTCCAGAGCCACTCCACCGGACCGAGCTCGAACCGGCGCAGCCACAGGTGCGCCGCGAGCACGACGACCGCCGCGATGAGCAGGAACGCTCCGACGGTCGCCGGGACGCGCCACTGCGCGGCGGTCACCGCCAGCCCGAGTCCCCAGCCGTAGAAGAGGGCGCCGCCGAGCAGGTTCTGCAGGAGGTAGGCGCTCAGGGCGACCCGGCCGACCTCCCGCGCCCGTCGTGCCGCCCAGCCCTCGGCGCCCCGGCGGAGGCAGGCCTCGGCGAGGGCCGCGAGCAGGCCGAGCCCGACCAGGGGCGCGACGAGGTAGCGCTCGGCGAGCAGACCGGCGGCGCTCCCCCCGATGCCCAGCGCGAGGTCGACGGGGAGGGCGAGGGCGCCGAGGACCATCAGGCGGCGGCGGAGTGACGCGCCCTCGGCGGCGAGGACCCCCGCCCGATGGAGGCGCGCGCCGAGGAGGAACATCGCGAGGCTGAGGAGCCCGATGAGCACCGGCTCCGCACGGAAGACGCCCGCGTTCTGCAGCCGGAAGAGGGCGAGGCCGAGGAACGACGCGTCCGCGTAGGGGCTCCGGCCGGTCGGCCCCTGTCCGGCACCGTCCGGGCTCGCCGCCACGAGCGCCACGAGCGCCGAGATCAGGACGACGTGCAGAGCGCCGCAGACGAGGATCACGCGGCGCTGCGTCGTCGGCCGGGTGAGCAGCAGCCAGGCGACGACCGCTCCGGTGACGGCGTATCCCATGAGGACGTCGAACTCCGCGATCAGCACGTAGTTGACCGCGCCGTCCAGGAGGAGGAGCGTCGCGCGCCAGAGGTAGCGGCCCGGCCAGCGCGTCCCGCGCCGGACCGCGGACGCGTGCTGGATCGCGAGGCCCACCCCGAAGGCGAGGGAGAGGAGGGCGAGGAACTTGCCCTGCGCCAGCGCCATCAGCAGGAGCTGCGCAGTCCCGGCGGAGGAGGAGGTCTCCGGCGTCACCGGGACGGAGAGCAGTCCGAGCATCCCCCAGGGGTGGGAGAAGATCCAGATGTTCGCGCCGAGGGTCCCGATGATCGCGACACCGCGGACGACGTCCAGGGTCGCGATGCGGCGGCCGGCTCCGGCACGGGGCGGCAATACGGTCGTATTGGTCATGTCCGAGAGCGTAGCCTGCTCGAGCAGTCGAACGAGAGGGACGCCATGCCGGATCGGCGCGAGAGCAGGAGCGACATCCTCTCGGCGGTCGTCGCCGTCCTCTCGACCCGCGGGGCGGAGCACCTCAGCATCCGCACCGTCGCGGCCGAGGCCGGCGTCTCAGTGGGGGCCGTCCAGCACCACTTCCCGACGAAGCAGGCGCTGCTGGCCGGCGCGATGGCCCGGGTCGAGGAGCGCTTCCGCGAGCGGATGCGGAGCCGCCTGGAGGCCGAACCCTCGGCCGAGGTGCGGCTGCGCGTCTTCTGCGACGAGATCGCGTGCGTCGCGGACGAGGACGTCCCCGACGCGATCGTGTGGACCGCCTTCGCCTCCCGCGCCGGCACCGATCCGGAGATCCGCGCGATCCACACCGCCGGCTGGTCGCGCACGGAGGACGTCGTCCTGGAGCTGCTGCGCGCCGCGCATCCCGCGGCGTCGTTCGGCGCCGACGACGCCGCGCTGCTCCTCGCGGTCCTCGACGGCATCGCGGTCTCCCGCGCGGCCGAGCGGCCCGCCCGCCTCTCCCCCTCCCGCGC